>DEKZ01000377.1:12609-13018 GCA_002354135.1 Massilia sp. UBA2709
CGCGGTACAAGGCCAATGACGGCCAGCGGCTGCGAATCAGTCGCTCCGAAACGCCGACACTTTCCGCCCGAGCGGATCAATCCTTACCCAGCTCATCCCCCAGCTCGCGCCCACGCGCCGCGGCCGCCTTCATCGCCGCCATGATCGCCGGCTTCACCCCGCTTGCCTCCATGCTGGTGATCGCCGCGTAGGTGGTGCCGCCCTTCGAGGTCACGCGCTGGCGCAGCACCTCGAGCGGCTCGGACGACTGCGCCGCCAGTTCGGCCGCGCCGGCGAACGTGGCCAGGGCCAGTTCCTTGCCCTGCTCGGCGCTCAGGCCCATCTCCACGGCGGCGGCCTGCATCGCTTCCAGGAAGTAGAACACGTAGGCCGGCCCGCTGCCCGACACCGCGGTCACCGGATCGATCAG
>DEKZ01000376.1:0-166 GCA_002354135.1 Massilia sp. UBA2709
GCCGCTGCGGGCCGGCAGCGCGCGTGGATGCGCCGGGTTGCGGATATCGGAACGGGCGGCCAGCAGTTCCAGCAGGCGCTCGGTGGCGCCCGCGGCGCGCTGGGCTTCGCCCATCACTTCCGACAGCGCGCCGATCGAGCCGGCGACGATCGAGGCGTACAGGATG
>DEKZ01000376.1:242-3386 GCA_002354135.1 Massilia sp. UBA2709
GGTCATCGATCCCTGCAGGACGGCATGGGCGCCCAGCCACAGCACGAAGACGATGGTGCCGAACACCAGCACGATGGCCAGCATGGTGAGGAAGGCGCGCGCGCGGATGCGCTGCATGGCGGCGGAAAACGCTCCCTCGACCGAGGCGCCGAAGCGCTTCGCCTCGATCTTCTCGTGGGTATAGGCCTGCACCGTCGGCATGGCGTTGAGGATTTCGCCTGCCAGCGCGGAAGCGTCGGCGATGCGGTCCTGCGAATCGCGCGAGAGCTTGCGCACGCGGCGCCCGAACAGCACGATGGGCACGATCACCGCGACCAGCAGGCCGAGGATGATGGCGGTCAGCTTGGCGCTGGTCACGAACAGCATCACCAGGCCGCCCAGGAACAGCAGGGTGTTGCGCAGGGCCAGCGAAATGCTGGTGCCGACCACGGTCTGGATCAGGGTGGTGTCGGTGGTCAGGCGCGACAGCACTTCGCCGGTCTGGGTGGTCTCGAAGAACTCGGGGCTCTGGTTGACCACGTGGCTGTAGACGGCGCTGCGGATGTCGGCGGTGACGCGTTCGCCCAGCCAGGACACCATGTAGAAGCGCGCCGCGGTCGCGATCCCGAGCACGGTCGCCACGCCGAACAGCGCGAGGAAGGTGGCGTCGACGTTGCGGATGCTGTGCTCGCCGGCGGCGGCGCCGAAGCCGAGGTCGATCATCTGCTTGAAGGCGGCGGGGATGGCCAGGGTGGCGCCGGCCGCGAACAGCAGGGCGATGCCGGCAAGGGCGAACTGGCGGCGGTAAGGACGCAGGAAGGGCAGCAGGCCCTTGAAGGCGGCGAGGCTGCCCTTGGCGGGCGCCGCGGAGGCGGTGGAGCTGGGGGAACGCTTGGTCATCGTGGTGCTTGTTGTTGTTCTGTCTCGTGGTTCATAGTTTCATGTCGCGCACGTAGCCGGTCATCTCGAGGTAGCCATGACCGGCAGGCACGCCGTCGCGCGCGACGCTGACCGCGCCCTCCCAGTAGACGGCGCCGGTCGAGCGGCGCGAGTCGAGTTCCTGGTCCTGCTGCAGGGGATGGACCTGCCAGCGCGTCGTCCCGGTCGCGATGATGGTGGCGACCGGATATTCGGCGTTCGTGCGCGGCGACTTCCAGCGCGCCTGCGGGGAAAAACTCACCTGGTCGGGCGCATAGCGGATGACGCGGCCCTGGGGATCGCGCACGGTGGCATGCGCCCATAGTTTACCACCTCCCTTGGCTCTTATCTGGAAAGCCATCAGCGCCGAGCCGTCGTCGAGGTTGGCGCCGATCCAGTCCCAGCCGCTGGCCTCGGGCTGCAGGGCTTCGCTCGACCATTCGTGGTCGAGCCAGGCGCTGCCGGTCACGGCCTGGACGGCGCCGGCGCGCCCGGCCTGGCCCGTCACGCGCAACTGCGGATGGCTGTAGTAGTAACTGGCATGCCGGGGCGCCGGTCCCTTGCGCGAATAGCCGCCTTCGCCCTGCACCAGAACCGGCTGGGTCGGGGTGAGGGTGAGTTCGAGCGTCATCTCGCTTGAGCTCACCGACACGCGGTAGCGGCCGTCCGCCGCCCGCGTCATGCGCCAGTCGTCGAGCTTCAGGTCGGTGTCGCCGGTCTTCGCCCAGGCCAGGCCGAAGCCCTCGCGCGCGCTGCGCTGGTCGTGCACCAGGTGGCCGACCGCCGGGTCGGACAGGGCGGCGTGGCCGATCACCAGCTGGTGCGGGGCGAAAGCGCTCGGGTTGACGGTGTCGTGCTCGGTGCGGCTGCGGAAGAAGGTGACCTGGAAGCCGAGCGGCTTGCCGGCCGCGGTCTTCAGCCAGCCCGTCACGTACCACCACTCGGTGCGAAATGCCGGGTGGGCGCCGTAGTCGAGCGGGAACTGCATCGGCCGGCCCGGCGTCACCGGCGCAAAATCCGGCTTGGCCGCGAACGCGCACTGGCAGGCCAGCAGCAACAGGATCAGTACCAGGCGCATCGGCAGGCCTCCATTACCAGTCTTCCCTGACGGCGCGCACCGGACCGCCGGACAAGGCATAGCGTCCCGACACCAGGGCGGTGGCGACCGAGGCCGCGACCAGCACGAAGGCGACGGTCGCCAGCAGCCCCCAAGGCAGGTGCAGCTGCATGGTCCAGTGGAAGGATTGCGGATTGACGACGAACACCAGGATCAGGCTGATCACCAGGCCGAGCGCGAAACCGCAGGCCACGCCCAGGCCCGTGAGCAGCCCGCCTTCGCATGCCAGGATGCCGAGCACCTGGCCGCGCGTGACCCCGACGTGGCGCAGCATGCCGAATTCGCGGGCGCGCGCCAGGGTCTGGGCCGAGAAGGTCGCCGCGACGCCGGACAGGCCGATGACGATGGCGATCGCTTCCAGCAAATAGGTGACGGCGAAACTGCGGTCGAAGATCTGCAGGCTGGCGGCGCGGATGTCGCCGGGCCGGGCCAGCTGCAGCGCCGGCCCGAAGGGCAACTGGCGCAGGGCGCGCTCGATGCGGTCCGCTTCTTCCTCGCCGCGCTTTTCGCTGCCAATATAGATGGCGGCATCGGTCACCGCCGTCTCGCCGGTGACGGCGCGGTAGTCGGGCAGGCGGATCACGACCGAGCCGGACTGGTTGGCGTAGTCGCGCCAGACGCCGGCAACGAAGAAGTGCACGGGTTTGCCGCCCAGCGGCAGGGTGAGGTTCCCGCCGACCCGCGCGCCGTACAGGTCGAGCATCGCTTCCGAGACCCAGGCGGGACGGGCGCCGGCAGGCACGGGGCGCGACTCGCCCACCAGGAACAGCAGGCGGCCCGGGTCGCGGGCATCGATGTCGCGGGCGATCAGGACCACGTCGGGGCGGTCGGCCGCCAGCGAGACCGGCCGGGTGCGCAGGAACTGCACCTGGCCGACGCCCGGGACGGCGGCGATGGCCCGCTGCTGGGCGGGGTCGAGCGAACCGGTGGTGCCGCCCGAGGCGGTGCGCACATACAGGTCGGCCGGCAGGATGTGGCGCATCCAGTCGTCGACCGAGACGCGGAAGCTCGCCACCATGATACCCATCGCCACCATCAGGCTGAAACTGGCGAGCACGCCGCCCAGTGCGATCGAGGCCTGGCCCGGCGCGTTCGCCAGCCGAGAGAGGGTCAGCGCCAGCACCGGCGGC
>DEKZ01000376.1:3527-3812 GCA_002354135.1 Massilia sp. UBA2709
CCGATGCCGCCGACCAGCAGCAGGGCGATCGCGAAGTAGCCGAACAGCGGCAGCTCGAACACGGGCGGCGCGAAGGCGAAGGCGCCGGCGAGAAGCAGGCAGACCAGCGAGGGCCAGATGCGCGCCAGGTGGGACAGCGCGGCCTCGTCGTTGCCCGCCTTGAGGGCCACCGCCGGTCTTGCGCGCGCGGCCTCCAGGGCCGGCGCCAGGCAGCCCAGCAAGGCCACGCCCAGGCCGAGCGCGAAGAAGACGGCGGCGGCCACCGGCGTGAACACGACCTGCGGC
>DEKZ01000057.1:0-29211 GCA_002354135.1 Massilia sp. UBA2709
GGGCCTGGGCCTGTACTTCGCCGACGGCGAAGGCCCGAAGTTCGAGCGCCCGCTGCAGACCGAAGCCGACGTGATGGCGCTGCGCGTGCCGGAAATGGACACGCTCGACTACGTGTTCAAGGCCGTCACCCAGATCCGCACGGCCCTGGATGGCCGCGTGCCGCTGATCGGCTTTTCGGGCAGCCCGTGGACGCTGGCCTGCTACATGGTCGAAGGCCAGGGCTCGCGTGAATTCCACACGATCAAGAAGATGCTGTACGCACGTCCGGACCTGATGCACCGTATCCTGGACATCAACGCCACGGCTGTCGCCCAGTACCTGAACGCCCAGATCGACGCCGGCGCCCAGGCCGTCATGATTTTCGACTCCTGGGGCGGCGCGCTGGCCGACGGCGCCTACCAGGCGTTCTCGCTGAAGTACATGGAGAAGGTGGTCAGCCAGCTGCAGCGCGAGAAGGACGGCGTGCGCATTCCCGCGATCGTGTTCACCAAGGGCGGCGGCATCTGGCTCGACGAGATGGCGAACATCGGCGCCGATGCGCTGGGCCTGGACTGGACCGTCAACCTGGGCCGCGCCCGCGCCCTGGTCGGCGACCGCGTGGCGCTGCAGGGCAACCTGGACCCGGCAATCCTGTTCGCCTCGCCGGAGCAGATCCGCGCCGAAGTCGAGCGTTCGCTCACTGCCTATGGCGCGCCGAGCGCCGGCTCGGGCCACGTGTTCAACCTCGGTCACGGCATCTCGCAATTCACGCCGCCGGAATCGGTGAGCGCCATGGTCGAAGCTGTCCACAGCTTCAGCCGCCGCCAGCGCGCCGCCTGAAGGCGCCGTTTGCCCATCTGAGCGCGGCGCTTGCGCTGCGCCGCACCGTATTTTGCCCTCCAGTTAGCTGAACAGGGAGGAACAAGGGACGAGTGGCGGCGCAGCAAAATCACACTTGTTCACAAGTTTCAAAAGTGCAAGCCGTTCGCCTGTGGACAATTAGATGGGTGGATAAATGCAGCAAACCATTGAATACAAAGAGTTTTTCTCTGTTTACTTCTTGTGCTTGCTATTTCGAAAGCTAGTTTTCCCAAGAAAATCGCGCTTTTCTGCTCCCTTGTTCACAAAGTTATCAACAGCACGGATAGCTCAGCAATAAAAACTCCCGTGTTTACCGGCACTTAGCAAAAGCTTCGCAGATAATTGTTTAAATCTTCATTACCTTGGTGCAGTCAAAACAGGACGGCACTGGGTTATACACAATCATTGCAGAGCGGGAAGCAAGTTGCTGTGGACTACTTTGATATATGTAAGTAGTTGATTTTTAGTGCTTTATTTTTCTTGTATTTCCGCGCGTCTATGCATGGTTTGACTTAACGTAAACTTCTCCACCGGTCAAGCAGTTCATTCTCCACAAAGTTTTCCACAGCTTTTCACACCAAGGTCGACGTGCCCTACTGCATCCTACAAATCGCCCTCGATACCCCGCTCAACAGCGTGTTCGACTACGGCTGGCCTTACGAGGACGATGCGCCCCAGGTCGGCCAGCTGGCGCTGGTGAGCTTCGGACGGCGCGAGGCGATGGGGATCATCGTCGCGATCAAGGAGGAGACCGACGTCCCGCCGGACAAGCTCAAGAACGCGCTGGCGGTGCGCAGCCAGCTCTCGCCGCTGTCGCCCGAGTGGCTGGCGCTGGCCGGTTTCGCCGCCGACTACTACCAGCGTCCGCTGGGCGAGGTGGCCTTGCCGGGCCTGCCGAAGAACCTGCGCGTGCCGAAGACGGTCGCGCTCGACCGCGCATTGAAAAAGCTGGCCAAGGTCGAGCCGGCCAACGACGCGACGCCGTCCGGCATGCCGCCCCTGAACCCGGCCCAGCGCGATGCGGCCGACGCCATCGGCGGCGCGCGCGGCTTTACGCCACTGCTGCTGTACGGCGTCACCGGCAGCGGCAAGACCGAGGTCTACCTGCAGGCCTGCGCCCAGGTGCTGGCGCGCGACCCGCAGGCGCAGATCCTGATCCTGGTCCCCGAGATCAACCTGACGCCCCAGCTCGAAGCGAACATCCGCGCGCGCTTCCCCGGCCTGATGCTGGCTACCCTGCACAGCAGCCTGTCCGAAGGCGAGCGCATGCTGCACTGGTTATCGGCGCACCGGGGCCAGGCGCGCATCGTGCTGGGCACGCGCCTGGCGATCCTGGCGTCCTTGCCGCACCTGAAGCTGATCGTCATCGACGAAGAGCACGATCCCTCGTACAAGCAGCAGGAAGGCCTGCGCTACTCGGCGCGCGACCTGGCCGTGTGGCGCGCCTGGCAGCTGGCGATCCCGATCGTGCTCGGCTCGGCCACGCCTTCGCTGGAAAGCTGGCACCACGCCCAGACCGGCCGCTACCGCAAGCTGGAGCTGCGCGAGCGCGCCGTGCGCGACGCCGTGCTGCCGACCGTGCGCCTGCTCGACATGGAACGCGACAAGCCGAAGGAGGGCCTCACTTCCGGCCTGCTGGCCGCGCTGCGCCAGAGGCTCGAACGTGGCGAGCAGTCGCTGCTGTTCCTGAACCGGCGCGGCTATGCGCCCGTGATCACCTGCGAGTCCTGCGGCTGGATCAGCAACTGCACCCGCTGCACCTCCTTCATGGTGCTGCACAAGCCCGAGCACCGGCTGCGCTGCCACCACTGCAGCCTGGAGCTGCGCATCCCTCGTCACTGCCCGACCTGCGGCAACGTCGACCTGCAGCCTTTGGGGCGCGGCACCCAGCGCTTCGAAGAGGGACTGGCGGCGATGTTCCCGCAGGCGCGCATCCTGCGCATCGATGCCGACTCGACCCGCAAGAAGGGCAGCGCCCAGGAAGCCTTCGACACCGTGCACCGCGGCGAAGTGGACATCCTGATCGGCACCCAGATGGTCGCCAAGGGCCACGATTTCAAAAAGCTGACCCTGGTCGGCATCCTGAACCCGGATACGGCCCTGTTCTCGCAGGACTACCGTGCCAGCGAGCGCCTGTTCGCCCAGCTGATGCAGGTGGCGGGCCGCGCGGGCCGCGCCGGCCTGGCCTCGGAGGTGCTGATCCAGACCCGCTACGCCCAGCACCCGCTGTACTCGGCGGTGGTGCGGCACGACTACGACCGCTACGCGGGCAG
The DNA here is from genome assembly GCA_002354135.1 of Massilia sp. UBA2709. Classification (GTDB taxonomy): domain Bacteria; phylum Pseudomonadota; class Gammaproteobacteria; order Burkholderiales; family Burkholderiaceae_D; genus Telluria. The sequence goes on from DEKZ01000057.1 coordinate 3,115, forward strand.
CCTGCTGGAAGAACGCAGGCAAGCCGCGCTGCCGCCCTACATGTACCAGGCGCTGCTGCGGGCCGAGGCGCCGGAACTGGCGAATGCCATCGCCTTCCTGGAAGAAGCCCGCGACATCCTCCCGACCGATGCCGTGATGCTGAACGACCCGATCCCGATGACCATGACCCGGGTACACAACGTCGACCGCGCCCAGCTGCTGGTCGAGTCGAATTCGCGCCCGGCGCTGCAGGCCTTCCTGAAGGAGTGGATGGGCCTGCTGCGCGCCATGAAGACGCGGGTGCGCTGGTCGCTCGAGGTCGATCCGCTCGACATCTGAGGCACGCATCGGCCCTGTTATCGGCCCTGTTCGCTGCCGAAATGGCAAAATGAGCGTATCGTCATCGCGGCACAGCAAACGGGGAACAAGATGAACAAACTGAATGTGGATGTCGCCGTCATCGGCACCGGCACGGCCGGCATGTCGGCCTACCGCGCCGCGCGTGCGGAAGGCGCGCGCACGGTCGCCATCGAAAGCGGGCCCTATGGCACCACCTGCGCACGGGTCGGCTGCATGCCCAGTAAACTCCTGATCGCCGCCGCCGACGCGGCCCACATGCTGGACCTGGCGCCCGGTTTCGGCGTGCATCCGGGCGACAAGCGCATCGACGGGCGCGCAGTGATGGAACGCGTGCGCCGCGAGCGCGACCGCTTCGTCGGCTTCGTGCTCGAGAGCGTCGAGGGCTTTCCGGCCCAGGACAAGATCCAGGGCCACGCCCGCTTCATCGGGCCGCACACGCTGCGCGTGGACGAGCACACGGAAATCGAGGCGAAGACCATCGTCATCGCCACCGGTTCCACACCCGTGGTGCTGCCGCAGTTGAAGGACGTCGGCCCGAACGTCGTCACCAGCGACGACGTGTTTTACTGGGACGATTTGCCCAGCTCGGTCGCGGTGATCGGCACCGGCGTCATCGGCCTCGAACTGGGCCAGGCCTTGAGCCGCCTCGGCGTGCGCACGAGCCTGTTCGCGCGCGGCGGCAGCGTGGCCCACCTGAGCGACCCCGAGGTGCTGCACGCGGCCACGCGCTCGCTTGCCCAGGAACTCGACCTGCGCTTCCAGACCGAGGTCGTGCGCGCAGAAAAAATTAACAGCGAGCAGGGCGACGAGGTGCTGCTGACCATCCGCGACGCGCTCGGCAAGGAAACGAGCGAGCGCTTCCAGTACGTGCTGCTGGCCACTGGCCGCACGCCCAACGTGCACGGGATGGGCCTGGAAGAAACCGGACTGGAATTGCAGGCCAACGGCATTCCCGCATTTGACAGCCGCACCATGCAGTGCGGGAACAGCCACATCTTCATCGCGGGCGACGCCAATAACGAACTGCCGCTGCTGGCCGAGGCGGCCGACCACGGCAAGATCGCCGGAGAGAACGCGGGCCGCTTCCCCGACGTGCGTCCAGGGTTGCGCCGCACGCCGCTGGCGATCGCCTTCACCGAACCGAACATCGTCACCCTGGGCAAGAACTACAAGGCGCTGTGCGAGGGCGGACGGCCGAAGTTCGCCATCGGCAAGGTCTCCTTCGAGAACCAGGGCCGCAGCCGCGTGATGCTGCAGAACAAGGGGATGCTGCGGGTGTATGCGGAATATGGCACCTGCCGCTTCCTGGGCGCCGAAATGATCGCCCCGCGCGGCGAGAACATCGGCCATCTGCTGGCCTGGGCCGTGCAGGCCCGCCTGACCGTGCCGCAGATGCTCGAGATGCCCTTCTATCACCCCGTGATCGAGGAAGGCGTGCGCACCGCGCTGCGCGACCTGGCGGCGAACCTGGCGAAGGGGGCGAACCATACCGACCCGGCCGATTCCGAGCCAGGGACGTGATGCAAAGAGAGGCGGACTGAACCGTAGGGTGGGCACCCCGTGCCCACGCGTTACGTGCCTGGCCGCGGTCCGCTGCTGAAACTTGTCGCTCCGCGGACCGACCTTGGTTACGCACCTACGCTATTCCCACTCAACCCGTGCCGCGTGCGTCGTCCCGCCCCAATCCGCCGGATATACACCTTCCCGCACATACCGGTGAAACGTCGAAAACGGCCATGCCGCCGCGTTCTCGGCATGCCCATGCCGTACCGGGTTGAAATGGATGTACTCCGCGTGCCGTTCGAAATCCCACTCGTCGCGGATCATGTGTTCGTGGAAGCGCCGTTGCCAGATGATGGCATCGCGGTGCTTGATGCGTGACGTGGTCGGGCGCCAGCCGTCATCGAGCTCATGCGCACAGGAACGCGACACCAGACGCTTGATCAGCGCCCAGCGCGTCGAATAATCGGTATCGACCGTTGGCAGCGTCCAGATGCAATGCAGATGATCCGGCATCAGCACCCAGGCATCGATATCGAATGGCCGGCGCTGCCGCACTTCGATCAAGGCCGAGCGCAGGGCATTGCGGATGGGTGAATAGCAGAGGATGGGCCGGCGCCGGTACGAGACCAGCGTGAAGAAGTAGGTGCGGCCATCGCGGGCGCGGCGGTAGTAGGGCATGGTGCCGCGGATTGTAGGGCACGCATGCAGTGGTCCAAACGACGTCGCGTGTGATCAATGAGACACGTCAACGGAGCGCCGCCGTATCGGTACAGTTCGCGCAGCCGGTATGCGACGTTTCGCGTGGGCACGGGGNNCGGGGTGCCCACCCTACGGGATGCATCACGATCACCCAAGCGTAATCGGGTAATCGCCTTGCTCGTTAGTTCAGGTAGCTCGCATCCAGCTTCCCCTGCGCCGCCAGCTGGCGCAGGATGCGGATCGTGTCGAGGTCCGCTTCCTGGTACGCCGACTTCTTGAATTCGTCGTACATCTTGTTGGCCTCGTCGACGTGCTCGCCGGTGCCATCGTCGTAGTGGAAGCGCACGAAGAGGCGGACCTCGTCCGGTGCTTCGATCGTCATGGTCAGGCTCGAGGCCTGGATCTCGCCCTGGGCGGGCACCTCGTAGCGCACCTGCTGCAGCGGCGTGAGCACGACGGTGTCTTCGATGACCAGGTCGCCGTAGCGCAGGCGGCGCGTGAAGCTGCCGCTGCTGCGTTCGCCGATCTCGCACTCGTCCAGGTGTGGCACGAACATTTTCGGGGATTCGGCACGGATGACCAGGCCGCGCCACAGCTGTTCGCGGGTGATCGTGTCGATCAGCGGGTTGAGCGGGTCGTTAATTTCAATCAGGTGTTCAAATTTCATCGTTCTCGTGCTCGTCATCAGGCGGCGCAATGCGCCAAAGGGGCGATGGTAACCGATCGAGCGTCTAACAAAACCTCCATGGCTGCGTTGCATCGTCTCGCCGTACAAGCCGTACTGTCATCGACGCTGCGCCTTGCCCTGGAGGCTTTGTTAAACGCTCTTGATTACCGTTCAATTGGACAGCAGGATCGCGTTCTGCCTACGTTGCAGGAAGGCGATCCCGATCAGGATGGCAAAGGAAATGGCCAGCAACACCAGGGCATATGCGTGCGCCGCGCCATAATTCAACTTCTGCGCTTCATCGTAGAGCGCGATCGAGGCCACCCGGGTCTGTCCCGGAATATTCCCGCCCAGCATCAGCACGACGCCGAACTCGCCCATCGTGTGGGCAAAGCTGAGCGAGACGCCGGTCAGGATGCCGTGCTTCGACAGCGGCAGCACGATCGACCAGAAGACTTGCCGTTTCGTCAGGCCCAGGGCCAGCGCCGACTGCACCATCTCGCGCCCGACGCCGCGGAACGCCGCCTGGAAGGGCTGGACCGCGAAGGGCAGGCTGTAGACGACGGAGCCGGCCACCAGCCCGGCGAACGAGAAGGGCAGTGGATGGCCGAGCACGTTCATCCAGGCCGCGCCCAGCGGTTGTTGCGGCGCCATCAGCATCAGCAGATAAAAGCCGATCACGGTCGGCGGCAGCACGATCGGCAGGCTGACCAGGGTTTCCACGAAAATCACGCCGCGCATCCGGCTGTTGTTGAGCCAGTTGGCCAGCGGAATGCCGATCACCAGCAGCACCGCCGAGGTGACGAAAGCCAGGCGCAGGGTCAGGCCGATCGCATCCCACAGTTCGGGCGGGAACTGCCAATCCGTCATTGGGCGGCGCCCGCCCGCAGGCTGAAACCGTTGCGCGCCAGGATGGCGCGCGCTTCCGGCGAGGCGAGGAAGCGCAGGAAGCCGGCCGCATGCGGGTTCTTCGCGCCGGCGCGGGTGAGGATGGCGCCTTGCTCGATCGGCGCCAACGCGTCCTGGGAAATGAGGGCGTAGCGGCCGATGCCCTTCAGCCTGGTCGAGTGCAGGGTCGCAAACGAGATGATGCCGGCCTGGGCGTTGCCGCTCTGGACGAACTGCGCGGTCTGGGCGATGTTTTCGCCGACCACGATTTTCGCCTGCGCCGCCTGCCACAGCCCGTCGCGCTCGAGCGCCGCCTTGGCCGCACGGCCGTAGGGGGCGGTGACCGGGTTGGCGATGGCGAAGCGGCGCACCCGCTTGTCGCTCAGCAGCGCGGCCAGGCCGCGCGCCGGATCGAGCTGCGGGTCGAGCGTCCACAGGGCGATGCGCCCGACCGCATAGGGGGCGAGGGTGGCGCCGTCGGCCGCGCCAAGCCTGGCGAGCTGGCGCGGATAATCCATGTCGGCCGACAGGAACACCTCGAAAGGCGCGCCGTTGCGAATTTGTGCAAAAAAGTTGCCAGATGCACCAAGCGAGACTTTCAGCTCGGCGTCGGGTGCGGTTTTCCGGTACGCGGCAGCGAGTTCATCGATACAATAGCCGAGATCGCTGGCGGCGGCGACCAGCAGCGGACGCGCCAGCGCCGGCAGCGTCAAGGTGCTTGCCAATACGCTTGCCAGCAACAGTACGAAGAATTTTTTCATGCTGAACATTGTAGCGCGCAGCCATCCAGGCTTCGCTACAATGCTTGGCTGTCCTCAAGAATATTTCCCATGTCTAATGCACCAAAGTTCGGCCTGAACGGGCCGCAAAGCGAAGCCGTGCTCTACCTCGACGGCCCCTGCCTGGTGCTGGCGGGCGCCGGCTCGGGCAAGACGCGGGTGATCACCCAGAAGATCGCGTACATGATCGAGGACCGCGGCTACGATCCGCGCACGATCGCGGCGCTGACCTTCACCAACAAGGCCGCGCTTGAGATGCAGGAGCGCATCGGCAAGCTCCTGAAGCAGCCGAAGCAGGCCAAGCAGATCACGGTCTCGACCTTCCACTCGCTTGGCGTCAAGATTTTGCGCCAGGAGGCGGCCGGCGTCGGCCTGAAAGACAAATTCTCGATCATGGACAGCGACGACTGCTACACGATCGTCTCCAGCCTGGCCGTCACGACCGATAAACAGGAAGTGCGGCGCATCCAGAACATGATCTCGCTGTGGAAGAACGGCCTGGTCGATCCCGACGACGCCATCAACAACGCCAAGGACGAGGACGAGGCCCAGGCCGGCCGCATCTACCGCAGCTATGTGGCGACCCTGCAGGCCTACCAGGCGGTCGACTTCGACGACCTGATCCGCCTGCCGGTGGAACTGTTCCGCAACAACGAGCCGATCCGCGACCGCTGGCAGCGCCGCCTGCGCTACCTGCTGATGGACGAGTACCAGGACACCAACACCTGCCAGTACGAGCTGGTCAAACTGCTGGTGACGGGCCTCGGCAAGAAGCCGATGTTCACGGCGGTGGGCGACGACGACCAGGCGATCTACGCCTGGCGCGGCGCCTCGGTCGAAAACCTCAAAACCCTGCAGACCGACTTCCCGGACCTGCGCGTGATTAAACTCGAGCAGAACTACCGCTCGACCACGCGCATCCTGCAGGCGGCCAACGCCGTCATCGGCAACAACCCGAAACTGTTCGAGAAGTCGCTGTGGTCCGAACACGGCCTGGGCGAGCCGATCAAGGTGCTCGGCATGCAGAGCGACGAGCAGGAAGCCGACCAGGTCGCGATCATGATCTCGGCCGACCATTTTCAACGCAAGAACAAGTGGACCGACTACGCGATCCTGTACCGCGGCAACCACCAGGCGCGCATCATCGAGCAGGCGCTGCGAAAGGAACGCATTCCGTACACGATGTCGGGCGGCCAGAGTTTCTTCGATAAAGCCGAGATCAAGGACATCATCGCCTACCTGCGCCTGATCGCGAACCAGGACGACGATCCGGCCTTCATCCGTGCCGTGACGACGCCCAAGCGCGGGGTCGGCATGGCGACGCTGGAGGTGCTGGGCGAATTCTCGAAGCAGTGGAACTGCTCGCTGTTCGAGGCCGCCGGCAAGGGCGGCATCGAAGCGAAACTGCAGGACCGCCAGCTGCACCCGCTGCGCGACTTCTGCCGCTTCATCGACGAGCTGGAAAGCCGCGCCACGCGCCCGGGACCATCCGGCAGCGGAGAGAATGCGGCCGAGGTGCTGGACGACATGATGAAGGAGATGAATTACGAGCACTACCTGTACGAGAACTTCGACGACCGCGCGGCGCAGGCCAAGTGGCAGAACGTCATGGAGTTCCTCAACTGGCTGAAGGAGCGCGGCAACGGCGGACGCGACGGCACCGGCGAGGAAAAGAACCTGCTGGAGCTGACGCAGATGGTGGCCTTGATGTCGATGCTGGAAGGCCAGGACGAAGAACAGGACGCGGTGCGCATGTCGACCCTGCACGCCTCGAAGGGGCTGGAGTATCCGCACGTGTTCCTGGTCGGCGTGGAAGAGGGCATCCTGCCGCACAAGGGCGATCCGGACGACCCGATCGAGAAGATCGCCGCGCGCATCCAGGAAGAGCGGAGATTGATGTACGTCGGCATCACGCGTGCCCAGCGCACGCTGCAGGTCACCTGGTGCAAGAAGCGGAAGCGCGCCGGCGAGCTGGTGCACTGCGATCCTTCGCGCTTCATCAAGGAGATGGCGCTGGACGAGGGCGATGCGCCGCCGAAGGAATCCGAAGTGCTCAGCCCGAAGGAGCGCCTGGCGAATTTGAAGGCGCTGCTGAATACGCCGAAGCCGGACGCCACCAAGCTGATGTCATAATGCCCGTTTAAACCAGGGAAGCACCGTGGACCACGAAGACCGTTTTGTCGACATCGAAATCAAGCTCGCGCAGCAGGAAGACCTGGTCGACACCCTGAACCAGACCGTCTACCAGCAGGCGCGCAGGATCGACCAATTGGAGGCCATGGTCACCAAGCTGGCCGAGCACGTGCGCACGCTGCAGGAAGCCGGGCAGAGCCCGATCAACGAGCGGCCGCCGCATTATTGATCGGGCGCCTGCCCGCCGCTTCCCTGATGACCGACCGCCAGCCCGGACTGGACCTGCTGCGTACGCTCGCCATCGCCTGGGTAATGCTCTATCACCTGGTGAGCTATGGGGTCGCGCTTCCGGGCGTGGTGAATTACGGCTGGATGGGTGTGGACCTGTTCTTCGTGTTGAGCGGCTACCTGATCGGCGGCCAGGTGCTGCTGCCCTATGCCTGCGGCAGCCGGCCTCGCTGGCGCGCCTTCATGCTGCGCCGCGCTTTCCGCGTGTTGCCGGCTTACCTGGTGGTGCTCGCCCTGTATGCGCTGTGTCCCTTGGTGCGCGAAAGCGAGGGGCTGCGCCCTTTGTGGCAGTTCCTGAGCTTCACGGTGAACCTGACGCCAGGCGAGGGCAGGCTCGCGTTGTCGCATGCCTGGTCACTGTGCGTCGAAGAGCATTTCTATCTGCTGCTGCCGCCCTGCGTCTTGCTGCTGGCGCGCCATCCCGGCGTGCGGAAAACGGCGGCCTTCGCGCTTGCGTTGCTGGCCGGCGGCATCGTGCTGCGCGCCTGGCTGTGGCAGTACGAGGTCGGGCCTTACCTCTCCGTGGGCAGCGGCGCGGACAGCTTTTTTGTCCGCTACGTGACGCTGATCTACAACCCGACCTGGGCCCGCCTCGACGGCCTGCTCGCCGGCGTGGTGCTGGCGGCCACGCACGTATTCCGGCCGGCCTGGTGGGAACTAGGGGCGCGCTGGAAGCCGCTGTTCCTGGCGGCCGGGCTGGCCGGTCTCGCGCTGGCGGTGCAGTGCGATCCCACCAGCCACCTGGGCGCGGTTGTCGTGTTTCCATTGATGGCGCTCAGCTTTGCCTGCTGCTTGATCGCTTGTGCCGGCAAAGGGCCTGTGCTTGAGCGGCTGCGCCTGCCAGGAGTGGCGTTCGTCGCCACCGTTTCATTCAGCTTGTACCTGACGCACAAGGCGGTGTACCACCTGGTGCGCACACAGTTCGGTGACGTCCTGGCCGGCGCGGACTGGCTGGCGCTCGGCGCCTACAACCTCGCTGCCCTGGCGGCGGCCACGCTGCTCTACTTCACGGTGGAGCGGCCCTTCCTGCGTTTGCGCGACCGGCTGCTACGGACCGGGCGAAAACCGCTCAGTTCCCCAGCTGCCCACCCAGCCGTTTGCCCAGGCACAGCAGCGTCAGCGTCGGCGGCAATCCCCATGGCTCGGGAATGACGGACGCATCGCAGACGTACAGACCTGGCGTCGACGTCTGCAGATTCGCGTCGACACCCTCGCCGATGCGTACGCTCCCACCCGGATGCGCAGCGAAATGCCAGGACTGGAAAATGTGATGCGCGCCGGCCTGGCGCAGGACCGCCTTCGCCATTTCCACACCTTTGTCTAATTTCTGGCGGTCGCTCTCGGTGAGCCGCTTGTCGGCCCAGCGCGGCCCGACCTTGCCGCCGATCTCGTCGCGGATCTTGACCATCATGCTCAGGGTGCGCTTGTGCGCGAACACGCGATCAAAACGCCCGACCTGGGCCGCGAAGGCCGCGTACATCGGCTGCGGCAAGGTCAGATCGGCCAGTACGATCCCTTCCTCATGCAGGGTCGTACCACCCGCCATCGGCACCTCGGCCCCGCCCTCGATGTCGTCCACGCTGCCCATTACGGCGATCACCGGATCGCTGAAGAAGGGAGAGTGGCGCGGCCCCAGGCTTGAGGCGTGCAGCAGGCGCGGGCTGCCCAGGCCGCCGCCGGCGAGCACCACGATGGGCGCCGCCACCGTCAGGGTCTTGCCGCCGGTTTCCACCTCGACGCCCGTGGCGCGGCCGTCCTCGACCAGCACCCGCAGCACGCGGGCGCGCTCGACCAGTTGCGCGCCATGGCGGCAGGCGTCGTCGAGGAAATCGCGCGCCGTCCACTTGGCGCCGTAGGGGCAGCCATAGACGCAGCGCCAGCAGCCGCTGCGGCAGGCTGTGGGACGGATCATCTTGTCGAGCTTATGCCAGTCGAGCGACAGGGCGCGCGCGGCCGCCATCATGCGTGCGGCCATCGGACCGACGAGGGTATCGGGCAGGGGCGCCATCGGCAGTTCGGCGCGCAATGCGTCCAGGGCCGGCGCCAGGTCGATGCCGTGGCGCTCGAACATGCCTGGTGGTGGCGGCGCGGCGGTGGCGAAGTTGATGGCCGAGCTCCCGCCGGCCGTGATGCCGGCCACCAGCAGCGAGGCATCACGGTGCAGGTAGGCGCCCTTGCCGGGAACGGCGGCGATGGCCGCCATCTGCGTCACCGTGCCCTTTAACGGTTCGGCGCCGCCCTGTTCCAGCACCAGCACGCGCAGGCCGGAGCGGGCCAGCTCGCGCGCGGTGCTGGCGCCGCCGGGGCCGCTGCCGACGACGATGGCGTCATACGAGGGGAGCAGGGTGGGAAGCATGGCGGCAATGGCTGTCGGGAGACGCCGATGCTACCACGCCTCCAGTCAGCGGCTGCGGCGACGGACGGCGAGGAAGCCCAGCGCCGGCAGCATCAGCAGCGCAGTGGCCGGTTCCGGAACCTCGGCAATGAGCGAGCTGACGCTGCCGCTGGCGACATAGCGATAGATGCCGCAGTTGTTGCACTCCCAGCTCGACGCGGTATTGATTGCATACACGCCTGGCCGGGACAGCGCCTCCAGGAACGAAAAGTTGATATACCGATCACCGGTTGTGATGATGAGATTGTTCGGGCCGAAACCGAAGCCCGCGTAGAACCGGCTGTTCATGGCGTCGAAAGTAAAGGCCGGCAGCACGCCGTCGGTCGTCGAAATGCTGAAGTCGTAACCGGCCCCGGTATCGGCGTCGTAGGTGAAGTAGCCGCTGCCGGTCGCGCCGTCGGTGAAGCTGAGGTCTTGCAGCGTGAAGGTGATCGGTGCTGCCTGGGCCGGCAGGACTGCCGCCATCAGTGTGGCGCCCACGAAAGTGGCGCATGCGAGGATATTCTTGTTCATTTGATTTCCCTGGAAGTTTTGGTATGTGCGCCTGCCAGCATTGTCCGGCAGTACCGTTCGGCATCAGCAAAAAATATGCCATTAGAAAATACTTTGAGAAATCAGATGTTTACCTTTGGCAATATAATTCTCATTGCCAGATTGTAAAAATCTTCGACATACCAACAGGTAATATCAACGCGTCCGCGGACCCATCAGGTAAGTTGTCTATACATGTTTGTATGCTTTTGTTTCACTATGACGATAGGGCAATAAAGCCTGCTATGATCTGGCGCGCAGCTGTCGGCGGCGATCCCGCGGGCAGTCCCTTCGAGTTCGTGAGAGAGACCATGAAACGTCCACAAATGCTCATCATCGCGGCCAGCCTGGCGTTCGCCGGCGCGGCCTTTGCTGCTCCCGCCGGCTCCGGCACAGTCCTGGATGCCTCCAACCCCTTCGCCAAGCCGAGCGCGCTGCCGTTCGAGTATCCGGCCTTCGACAAGATCAAGGACGAGCACTACCTGCCGGCCTATGCCGCGGGCATGCGCGAACAGCTGCGCGAAGTGGCGAGCATCGCCAACAACAAGGCGGCGCCGACTTTTGACAACACCATCGTCGCGCTGGAGCGCTCGGGCCAGATGCTCGCGCGCGTCGCTGCCGTGTTCTCGAACCTGCAGACCGCCAACACGAACGACCGCCTGGATGCGATCGACCGCGAGATGTCGCCCAAGCTGGCGGCGCACAGCGACGCCATCCACCTCAACCCGAAGCTGTTCAAGCGCGTCGAGACCCTGTACAACAAGCGCGACAGCCTGGGCCTGGACGCCGAAGCGGCCTTCCTGCTCGAGCGCTACTACAAGGAATTCGTGCGCGCCGGCGCCAAGCTGTCCGCCGCCGACAAGGAAAAACTGAAGGCCTACAACGGCCAGATCGCCTCCCTGCAGTCCGAGTTCTCGCAGCGCGTGCTGAAGGAAGCGAACGCCTCGGCCCTGATCGTGAACACCCGTGAAGAACTGGCAGGCCTGTCCGACGCCGAGATCGCCGCCGCCGCTGCGGAAGCGAAGAAGCGCGGCCTGGACGGCAAGTACGCCATCGCCCTCGTCAACACCACCATCCAGCCGCCGCTGGCGAGCCTGACCAACCGCTCGGTGCGCGAGCGCCTGCAGGCGGCCTCGATGAACCGCGGCAGCCGCGGCGGCGAATTCGATACCCGCGAGCTGGTGTTGAAACTCGTTAAACTGCGCGCCGAACGCGCCACCCTGCTGGGCTACCCGAACTACGCCGCCTATTCGCAGGAACTGGAAACCGCGAAGAACCCGGCCGCCGTCAACAAGCTGCTGGCCGAACTGGCCAAGCCGGCCGTCGACAACGCGAAGAAGGAAGCGGGCGAGATCCAGAAGATCATCGACGCCGAAAAAGGTGGCTTCAAGGTCGCCGCCCACGACTGGGCCTACTACACCGATAAAGTGCGCGCCGCCCAGTACAACTTCGACGAGAACCAGCTGCGCCCCTACTTTGAACTGAACAACGTCCTGGTCAACGGCGTGTTCTTCGCCGCGACCAAGGAATACGGCATCACCTTCAAGGAACGCAAGGACTTGCCGGTCTACGATCCGGACGTGCGCACCTTCGACGTCATCGACGCCAACGGCAAGCCGCTCGCGATCTTCATCTTCGACCCCTACGCACGCGGCAACAAGCAGGGCGGCGCCTGGATGAACGAGTACGTCTCGCAGTCCCACCTGCTGGGCAAGCACCCGGTCGTGGGCAACCACCTGAACATCCCGAAGCCGCCCGCGGGCGAGCCGACGCTGATGACCTACGACGAGGTGCGCACCGCCTTCCACGAGTTCGGCCACGCCCTGCATGGCATGTTCTCGGACGTGAAATACCCGCACTTCTCGGGCACCAACGTGCCGCGCGACTTCGTCGAGTATCCGTCCCAGGTCAACGAGATGTGGGCGATCTGGCCGGAGGTCCTGGCCAACTACGCCAAGCACTACAAGACCGGCGCGGCGATGCCGAAGGAGCTGCTGGACAAGGTGGTCGCTTCCAAGAAGTTCAACCAGGGCTTCATGACGACCGAGTACCTGGCCGCCTCGCTGCTCGACCAGAAATGGCACCAGCTGACCCCGGCCCAGGTGCCGACCGACGTCCTGGCCTTCGAAGCGAAGGCCCTGAAGGACGCCGGCGTCGACTTCGCGCCGGTGCCGCCGCGCTACCGCACGACCTACTTCTCGCACTCGATGAACGGCGGCTACTCGGCCGGCTACTACGCCTACCTGTGGAGCGAAAAGCTCGACGCCGACACCGTGCAGTGGTTCACCGAGAACGGCGGCCTGTCGCGCAAGAACGGCGACCACTTCCGCAAGACCCTGCTGTCGCGCGGCGGCACCGCCGAGGCGATGGACCTGTTCCGCAACTTCCGCGGCCGCGATCCGATCATCGAGCCACTGCTCGAGCGCCGGGGCCTGACGGCGCAGTAAGCAAGGCACGGCATGGGATGCAGCGCATCCCATGCCTTCATCGTTTGCCATGCAGTCCAGCACGGGATCTGCCTGCCGGGAGACAGGCCGGCAGGTCCCATCACATATTTCCAACACCACTACAAACAGAGACACATGAACCGTCCCCGCATGCTCCTGATCGCCGCCAGCGTCGCCGCGGCCAACCTCGCCTGGGCCGCGCCGAGCGCTTCGCTCGATGCCGCCAACCCCTTCGCCAAGCCGAGCACCCTGCAGTACGGCTACCCGGCCTTCGACAAGATCAAGAACGAGCACTTTGCGCCGGCCTTCGACGCAGGCATGCGCCAGCAGGCCGCCGAGGTCGAGGCGATCGCCAACAACAAGGCCGCACCGACGTTTGAAAACACCATCGTCGCGATGGAGCGCTCGGGCCAGCTGCTGACCCGCGTGCAGGCCGTGTTCCAGGCCCTGATCGGTTCCTACACCAACGACCAGCTGCAGGCGCTGGACAAGGAGCTGGCGCCGAAGCTGGCCGCGCACGGCGACGCGATCCGCCTGAACCCCAAGCTGTACGCCCGCATCAAGGCCTTGTACGACAAGCGCAACAGCCTCAAGCTCGACGCCGAATCGACCTACCTGATCGAGCGCTACCACAAGGACTTCGTGCGCGCCGGCGCCCAGCTGTCGGAAGCGGACAAAGCCAAGCTGAAGGCCATGAACAGCCAGCTCGCCGCCCTGCAGACCCAGTTCAGCCAGAACGTGCTGAAGGAAGTGAACGCCTCGGCCTTCGTGGTCGACAGCCGCGAGGAACTGGCCGGCCTGCCGGAAAAGGCAATCGTTGCCGCCGCGGCTGAAGCGAAGAAGCGCGGCCTGGAAGGCAAGTTCGTGTTCCCGGTCGTGAACACGACCCAGCAGCCCTTGATGTCGACCCTGAGCAATCGCGGCACCCGCGAGAAACTGTTGACCCTGTCGATGGCGCGCGGTTCGCGCGGCGGCGAGTTCGACAACCGCGAAGTCGTGCTGAAGCTGGCCAAGCTGCGCGCCGACCGCGCCGAGCTGCTCGGCTACGAAAGCCACGCCGCCTACTCGCTGGCAGACCAGACCGCCAAGACCACCGGCGCCGTCAACAAGCTGCTGTCCGACCTGACCGTGCCGGCCGTGCGCAACGCCGGCAAGGAAGCGCTTGAAATCCAGCAGGTGATCGATGCGGAAAAGGGCAATTTCAAGGTCGCGGCCTATGACTGGAACTACTACAGCGACAAGGTGCGCGCCGCCAAGTACGCCTTCGATGCGAACGAGCTGAAGCCTTATTTCGAGTTCAACAACGTCCTGAACGGCGCCTTCTTCGCAGCCAACCAGCTGTGGGGCATCACCTTCAAGGAGCGCAAGGACCTGCCGGTCTATGACCCGGACGTGCGCGTGTACGACATCTTCGAAGAAAACGGCACCCACCTGGCGATTTTTGTCGTCGACCCGTATGCGCGTCCGAATAAGCGCGGCGGCGCCTGGATGAGCGCCCTGGTCACCCAGAGCAAGCTGCTGGGTAACAAGCCGGTCATTACCAACAACCTGAACCTGGTCAAGCCGGCCGCGGGCGAACCGACCCTGCTGTCCTGGGACGAAGTGCGCACCACCTTCCACGAATTCGGCCACGGCACCCACGGCTGGTTCTCGAACGTGAAGTACCCGCGCTTCTCGGGCACCAGCGTGCCGCGCGACTATGTCGAGCTGCCGTCCCAGGTCTACGAGATGTGGATGGCCTGGCCGGAAGTGCTGGCCAACTACGCCAGGCATTACCAGACCGGTGCGCCGATGCCGAAGGAACTGCTGGACAAATTGCGCGCTTCGCAGCGCTTCAACGAGGGTTATCGCACCACCGAGTACCTGGCGGCAGCGGTGCTGGACCAGAAATGGCACCAGCTGGGCTCGAAGGCGATCCCGACCGATGTGAAATCGTTCGAAGCGCAGGCGCTGAAGGAAGCCGGCCTTGACTTCGGCCCGGTCCCGCCGCGCTACAGCTCGACCTACTTCTCGCACGCCTTCTCGGGCGGCTACTCGGCCGGCTACTACAGCTACCTGTGGGCCGAGCGCCTCGACGCCGACGCCGGCGAGTGGTTCAAGGAAAACGGCGGCCTGCTGCGCAAGAACGGCGAGCGCTTCCGTCAGATGGTGCTGTCGAAGGGCGGCACCATGGATGCGGTCGAGATGTACCGTTCCTTCCGCGGCCGCGATCCGGAAATCGGACCGCTGCTGGAGCGTCGCGGGTTGACGGCTGAGTGATTTGCGATAGCGGCGGGCTGGCGGTGGCGCTAACGCTGCTCCGTCTGCACCGCCAACAATGAACATCGTTCCGCGTGGGCAGTGGGGCTGGCTAAATGCCGGCACCACAAAGTGCCCACCCTACGGGTGGCTTCGGTGGCCGCCCGGTTTTTTATCTGGAAGAGTATTTATGAATCGTCCTCAAATGTTGTTGATCGCCGCCAGCGTCGCCGTCGCGAACCTGGCATATGCCCAACCGGCGTCCCTGCTGGAAGCGTCGAATCCGTTCGCCAAGCCGAGCACCCTGCAGTACCAGTACCCGGCCTTTGACAAGATCAAGAACGAACACTTCGCGCCCGCGTTTGCCGAAGGCATGCGCCAGGAAGCGGCCGAGATGGAGGCGATTGCCAACAACAAGGCGGCGCCGACGTTCGACAACACCATCGTCGCGATGGAGCGTTCGGGCCGCCTGCTCGACCGCGTCAGCTCGGTCTTCGGCACCCTGCAGGGCTCGTACACGAACGACACCCTGCAGGCCCTGGCCAAGGAACTGTCGCCGAAGCTGGCCGCGCACAACGACGCGATCCGCCTGAACCCGAAACTGTACGCGCGCATCAAGGCGCTGTACGACAAGCGCGACAAGCTGAACCTGGACGCCGAGTCGACATACCTGCTCGAGCGCTACCACACCGACTTCGTACGCGCCGGCGCCAAGCTCTCGAGCGCCGACAAGGACAAGCTGAAGGCGATGAACGGCCAGCTGGCCGCGCTGTCGACCCAGTTCGCCCAGAACGTGCTGAAGGAAGCCAACGCCTCGGCCCTGGTGGTCGACACCCGCGCCGAACTGGCCGGCATGAGCGACAAGCAGATCGACGCCGCCGCCGCGGAAGGTAAAAAGCGTGGCCTGGACGGCAAGTTCGTGATCCCGGTCGTGAACACTACCCAGCAGGCGGCCCTGTCGGTGCTGACCAACCGCACCACCCGCGAAAAGCTGCTGGCCGCCTCGCTGGCGCGCGGCTCCCACGGCGGCGAGTTCGACAACCGCGACATCGTGCTGAAGATCGCCAAGCTGCGCGCCGAACGCGCCGTGCTGCTGGGCTACCCGAACTACGCCGCCTACAACCTGGAAGACCAGACCGCGAAGACCACCGGCGCCGTCAACAGCCTGCTGGCCGAGTTCGCCAAGCCGGCCGTGAACAACGCGAAAAAGGAAGCGGCCGAGATCCAGAAAGTCATCGACGCCGAGAAGGGGGGCTTCCAGCTCGCCGCCCACGACTGGGCCTTCTACAGCGACAAGGTACGCCAGCAGCGCTACGCCTTCGACGCCGGCCAGCTGCGCCCGTACTTCGAGCTGAACCGCGTGCTGCAGGACGGCGTGTTCTTCGCCGCGAACAAGGAATTCGGCCTCACCTTCAAGGAACGCACCGACCTGCCGACCTATGTCGAGGACGTGCGCACCTTCGACGTGTTCGACGCCGACGGCAAGCAGCTGGCGATCTTCACCTTCGACCCCTACGCGCGCGCCAACAAGCGCGGCGGCGCCTGGGCCAATGCCCTGGTCGGCCAGAGCAAGCTGCTGGGCACGAAGCCCGTCATCGCCAACAACCTGAACATCGCCAAGCCGGCCGCGGGCGAGCCGACCCTGCTCACCTACGACGAAGTGCGCACCACCTTCCACGAGTTCGGCCACGCGCTGCACAGCATGTTCTCGGAAGTGAAATACCCGCGCCTGGCGCGCGTGCCGCGCGACTACGTCGAGTTCCCGTCGCAGGTCAACGAGATGTGGATGGCCTGGCCGGAAGTGCTGGCGAATTATGCCAAGCACTACCAGACCGGCGAGCCGATGCCGAAGGAACTGCTCGACAAGGTGCAGGCTTCCGCGCAGTTCAACGAAGGCTTCCGCACCACCGAGTACCTGGCCGCCTCGCTGCTGGACCAGGCCTGGCACCAGCTGAGCCCCTCGCAGATCCCGACCGACGTGCTCGCGTTTGAAGCGCAGGCCCTGAAGAAGGCCGGCGTCGACTTCGCACCGGTGCCGCCGCGCTACCGCACGACCTACTTCTCGCACACCTTCTCGGGCGGCTACTCGGCCGGCTACTACGGCTACCTGTGGGCCGAGAAGCTGGACGCGGACACCGTGAACTGGTTCAAGGAACACGGCGGCCTGACCCGCAAGAACGGCGACCACTTCCGCAAGACCCTGCTCTCGCGCGGCGGCACGCTGGACGCGATGCAGATGTACCGCAACTTCAGCGGCCGCGATGCGCAGGTGCAGCCGCTGCTGGAGCGCCGTGGTTTGACGGGCGAGTAATTTGCGCGCTGATCTGCCGGCGCTTGTGCGGCTGATCTGACGTTGTACAGCGTGGGCTCGGGAGCCCACCCTACGAAAGGCGGCATATCGTAGGGTGGGCACCTGTGCCCACGCGGTCTTTCGTGTCCATGAACACCCCACCGTCCCCGACGAATCCGGTGTATAAACAACCGATTCTCACTTCGACAACCCACCCCAAGCGATGAGTGCTCAACCCCTCCACGGTATTACCTTAGAATCGCTGTTAACCCGCCTGGTCGAGCACTACGGCTGGGACGGACTCGGCCGCCGGATCGACATCAACTGTTTCCAGAAGGATCCGAGTATCAAGTCGAGCCTGAAGTTCCTGCGCCGCACGCCCTGGGCGCGCGAGCAGGTCGAGAAGCTGTACCTCGAGACCCGCTTCCCCAACTAGAGCGAGAAACGACATGCTGAACGAGAACGAATCGAACCTGAAGGCGCACCTCAAAACGCTGCACCGCAGCCTGTCCGAGACCGACGAGGTCGACGAGGAGCTGCAGATGCTGCTGCGCCAGCTCGACGGCGACATCAAGCAGGTGCTGGAGCGCCGCGCCGACCAGGACCTCGACGCCAACACCTATGGCCTGGGTTCGCGCACCCAGGAACTGAGCGCCCGCTTCACCGCGCGCCACCCGAACGTGGCCACCACGCTGCGCGAACTCGGCAACATTCTGTCGAGTATGGGAATTTGAGACGCATCTCAGCCACAAGTCATTGATATTCAAGCCATTTTCCGGCTGGGGGAGCAGCCGGAAAAATGGTTTTCCGGTACAATGCCGGCCAATGAACTCCCCATCCAATCTCTTCGCGAGCGTCCCCAAGCGCTCCAGCCGCGCACCCGCCGCGCCTTTCCTCCCGATGACCCGCGCCGAAATGGACGCATTGGGCTGGGATTCGTGCGACATCATCCTGGTGACCGGCGACGCCTACATCGACCATCCGAGCTTCGGCATGGCGCTGGTCGGGCGCCTGCTCGAGGCGCAGGGCTACAAGGTCGGCATCATCAGCCAGCCGGACTGGACCTCGGCCGAGCCTTTCCGTGCGCTCGGCAAGCCCAACCTGTACTGGGGCATCACTGCCGGCAACATGGACTCGATGGTCAACCGCTACACGGCGGACCGCAAGATCCGCTCGGACGACGCCTATACGCCGAACGCCGAGCCGAATAAACGTCCGGACCGCGCGGTGACGGTCTACGCCCAGCGCGTGCGCGAAGCCTATCCCGGCGTGCCCGTCATCGTCGGCTCGATCGAGGCCTCGCTGCGCCGCATCGCCCACTACGACTACTGGTCGGATAAAGTGCGCCGCTCGGTGCTGTTCGAGTCGAAGGCGGACCTGCTGATCTTCGGTAACGCCGAGCGGGCCCTGGTGGACGTGACGCGCCGCATCGCGGCCGGGGAGAACATCAAGAACATCCGCGACCTGCGCGGCACCGCCTTCCTGGTGCCGCAAGGCTGGTTGCCGGACGAAGAGTGGAGCGTGCACAATTCCACGCGCGTGGACGTGCCGGGCCGCATCGACAAGCAGCCGAACCCCTACGCGATGGCGCTGGAAGATCCAAAAGCTTGCGCGCTGGACAATGCCGCGCCGGAGCCGGAAGTCAAGCCGGTCGTCATCATGACGCGCGAAGAGCGCCAGGCCGCCAAGCGCGAACAGGCTCGCAAGACCGTGGTGCGCCTGCCGTCGTTTGAGACCGTGAGCGAAGACCCGGTGATGTATGCGCACGCTTCGCGTGTGTTCCACCTGGAATCGAATCCGGGGAATGCGCGCGCCCTGGTGCAGGCCCACGGCGACCGCGACGTCTGGCTCAATCCGCCGCCGCTGCCGCTGGCCATGGACGAGATGGACAACGTCTACGACCTGCCGTACGCGCGCGCGCCGCACCCGAGCTACGGCAAGGCCCACATCCCGGCCTGGGAAATGATCCGCTATTCGGTGAACATCATGCGCGGCTGCTTCGGCGGCTGCACCTTCTGCTCGATCACCGAGCACGAGGGGCGCATCATCCAGAGCCGCTCGGAGCCGTCGATCCTGCGCGAGATCGAGCTGATCCGCGACACGACCAAGAATTTTGCCGGCACCATCACCGACCTCGGCGGCCCGACCGCGAACATGTATCGCCTGGCCTGCAAGGACAAGAAGATCGAGGAATCCTGCCGTCGCCTGTCGTGCGTGTACCCGACGATTTGCAGCAACCTGGGCACCGACCACAGCAAGCTGATCTCGCTGTACCGCAAGGCGCGCGCCATCCCCGGCATCAAGAAGATCCTGATCGGCTCGGGCCTGCGCTACGACCTGGCCGTGCGCTCGCCGGAATACGTGAAGGAACTGGTCACCCACCACGTGGGCGGCCTGCTGAAAATCGCGCCGGAGCACACCGAGCAGGGCACCCTGTCGAAGATGATGAAGCCGGGCATCGGCGCCTACGACGAGTTCAAGCGCCTGTTCGACAAGTATTCGCTGGAAGCGGGCAAGAAGCAGTACCTGATCCCGTATTTCATCGCCGCCCACCCGGGCAGCACGGATGAGGACATGCTGAACCTGGCCCTGTGGCTGAAGAAGAACAATTTCAAGCTCGACCAGGTGCAGACCTTCACGCCGACGCCGATGGCGATGGCCACGACCATGTACCACAGCCGCAAGAATCCGCTGCACAAGGTCACCGAGGATTCGGAAACCGTGGAGACCGCGCGCAGCGGCAAGATGCGCAAGGCGCATAAAGCTTTCCTGCGCTACCACCACCCGGAGAATTGGCCGATCCTGCGCGAGACCCTGGTCAAGATGGGCCGCGGCGACCTGATCGGCAATGGCGAGCGCCACCTGGTGCCGGCCTGGCATCCGTCGGAAGAGGGCGCGGCGCCCGCAGTGCGCGAAACCGGTGCACGCCAGGGTGGCAATCGCCAGACGGGGGCGCGCCAGACGACCGCGGCGCAGGGCGAACGCAAGCGCGGCAGCGGCATGCCCGCGCATCAGATGCTCAATGCGCAGATCGCGGCGAATGCGCGGCGCCAGCCGGAACGTGCCCAGGCGGGCGGACGCGCCGCGCCTGCTGTTGCCGAGAAGACCCGGCCGTCGATCCTGTCGACCATCAAAGCCAAGCCGAAGGCCGGACGCAAGTAAGCGCAACCGAGCGTCCGCCGTCTCGATAGGCCAGCCGCGCCGCCAGGCATGTGCTGGCCTTTTTTGCGCGTTGTGTGTTGACGACATGAAAATTCCACGTCCTGCCCCGCGCTGGCCGCCAGGATGCGAGGAGCCCGACTAAATCTTTCAATCGTGCGTACGGACCCGGCAAAAGTAGGTAATATAGTTCCTTTGGGAAATAGTTGTTATGGATTTGATATGTACTGTGCCGGCAGGCTGCGGCGCGGTGCAGTGTTCTTCCAGCTTTGACGGCGTCAACTCTCCCGCAAGGAACGCGCAGTGATCGATATTCAAACCTTCATGCTGGCGCTCGGTATCGGCAACATTTCGTTTGCCCTGCTGATGGTCGCCTACATACGCGACACCGCGCCCAGCCCCGGCCTGCGCATCTGGACCTGGGCGCGCCTGGTCGCGGGCGCCACCCAGTTGCTGGCCTTTGCGCGCCCCCAGCTGGGCGTGCCGGCCCTGGTCCTGCTCGAGCCCATGGGCTGGATCGCCGGACTCGCGCTCGAGGTGGCGGCGTATTGCACCTTCTTCGAATTCCGCAACTGGCGGCGCATCGTCTATCCGCTGGCGGGCCTGGCGCTGCTGCTGGGCTGCACCGCACAGCTGATGGGGGCGGGGTACGGCGAGCTGATGGGGTTGATTGCCTGCGTGTTCGCGCTGTGCGCGCTCTCGACCGCCTGCCTGCTGCTGCATCCGAAGCTGAAGAATCCCTCGCTGTTGCAGCGCATGATCGGCGTCAACGATGCCGTATTCGGCCTGGCGATCGCGGGCTGGGCGCTGGGCGACCTGGACCTGGGCGCCAGCATCAGCCAGATGGCGGCCTATGTCTCGGGTTACATGCTGATGATCGTGAACGGCTTCGGCTTCCTGTTGATGTGCAAGCAGCGCAACGACGCCACCATGAAGCGGCTGGCCAGCACCGACGACCTGACGGGCCTGCTGAACCGGCGCGAGTTCTTCGCCCGCGCCGACGCCGCGCGCATGCTGGCGCTGCGCCAGCGCCAGCCGATCGCGCTCCTGATGCTCGACATCGACCATTTCAAGCAATTGAACGACCGCTTCGGCCACGCCACCGGCGACGAAGCGCTGCTGCTGTTCGCACGCACCACGGGCGGCATCCTGCGCGAGCACGACATCCTGGGACGCATGGGCGGCGAGGAGTTCGCCGTCGCCCTGCCGGGCACCGACCTGGCCGGCGCCATGCAGGCGGCCGAGCGCCTGCGCCAGGCGACGATGGAGATCCGCCTGCTCACCTGCGGCAACCACTACACGATGACGGTGAGCACCGGCCTGGTCGTGATCGAGCCCAACGAGGACTTGCCGGCAGCGCTGGCGCGCGCCGACCGCGGGCTGTATGCGGCCAAGCGCAATGGGCGCAACCGGATCGAGATCGGCGGGGCGGTGCGGCAGGCGGCGTGATGGATGGGTGATAGGTCGCGGTCGATCAGCCCATGTCGTGCAAATGATTTAAACGTGTAAACGAAAAAAGGGTCCGACGAATCGGACCCTTTTTCTTGAAGCTGGCGGAGCGGACGGGGCTCGCCCACGTGCCGCGGGCCGCGGATTCCCTTGCAAGGGAATCCCTTCTCGCCCAAATTCGTGTTCCCCGCAGGGGGAACACTCTTCTTCCTAAATGCTGGCGGAGCGGACGGGGCTCGAACCCGCGACCCCCGGCGTGACAGGCCGGTATTCTAACCAACTGAACTACCGCTCCAGTTTTCGTGGTCTTGCCAGGACCGGTACTTCGGCAAGAAAAAAGGCCCGAGCTATCGGACCTTTCTTCCTCAATGCTGGCGGAGCGGACGGGGCTCGAACCCGCGACCCCCGGCGTGACAGGCCGGTATTCTAACCAACTGAACTACCGCTCCGTTTTTACTGATCGGTTCTTCGATCGAAACTGAATCTGGTGGGCGCTGAGAGGCTCGAACTCCCGACCTAATCCTTGTAAGGGATCCGCTCTACCAACTGAGCTAAGCGCCCCACTCACTGTATTCGTTTCGTCTGACGTTTGTCATCACGTCCGAAGAGGCCCGAATCATAGCGTATGGCTTCGAGAATGTGCAAGGGTTTTTCTGAAAAATATGCAAAAGGCGTTTTTTGCACGCTGCCCGTTCGCCCTGGCCGCAGCACAGTCCAAAGCGCACGCCTGGCAAGGTCTTGCACAAGGTACTTATGATCGCTGCATAGCACATTTGTTGTTAATCGACATCTGCATATCAATATTCACTTGATATTCAAATTCGTATAGCAAACAATGGCGCCTTTGCAAGACGGCAACCTGAAGACATCACAAGATGCGGTGCCGTGGCGGGCAAACCGCCGCGCCTGGATGGCGCATGGAGGAATGGTGGACATCGCGGTTTTTTAACTCCAAGGAAGAGACTCATGATCAAGATGTCCAAGATGCACAAACGCGTCGTGCATGCGCACGCCGCCATGCTGGCGCTGGCCGCGCTGCCGGCCGTTCCGGCCCTGGCCCAGAGCGCTGCCCAGCCGGCGGCCGGCGAGCTGCAGACCGTCACCGTGACCGCCCAGCGCCGCAGCGAGAACATCCGCGACGTGCCGGTGGCCGTCAGCGCCTTGCGCGGCGAAAAGCTCGACGTGCTGACCTCCGGCGGTGAGGACATCCGCCTGCTGGCCGGCAAGCTTCCGAGCCTGAACGTGGAGTCGTCGAACGGCCGCACCTTCCCGCGCTTCTACATCCGCGGCTACGGCAATACCGACTTCAACACCTTCGCCTCGCAGCCGGTTTCGCTGATCTACGACGAAGTGGTGCAGGAAAATCCGATCCTGAAGGGCTTCCCGATCTTCGACGTCGCCAACGTCGAAGTGCTGCGCGGTCCGCAAGGCACCCTGTTCGGCCGCAATACCCCGGCCGGCGTCGTCAAGTTCGAATCCGAGAAGCCGCGCCTCGGCAAGATCGAGGGCTATTACAACGCCTCGGTCGCCACCCACAACACGATCAATGTCGAAGGCGCGGTCAACGTGCCGCTGTCGGACACCTGGGCCATGCGCGCCTCGACCCTGCGCCAGCACCGCGACGACTACGTCGACAACTATGCCGACCTGGCGATGACCGAACGCCGCGGCAAGCTCGACGGCTACAACGAGCATGCCGAGCGCGTGCAGTTCCTGTACAAGCCGAGCGGCGCCTTCAATGCGCTGTTCAACGTGCACCAGCGCACTACCAGCGGCAGCGCCCGCCTGTTCCGCGCCAACCTGATCCGCCCGGGCAGCAACGACATCGCCGCCGGCCTGGACCTGGACCGCATCGTCACCAACGCCCAGAACTTCCAGGACCTGACGACCCGCGGCGCCAGCGTGCGCCTCTCGTGGGACCTGGGCGACTACAAGCTGTATTCGGTCACCGGCTACGAGAACATTGCCGACTACCACAGCCGCGGCGACATCGACGGCGGCATCCCGGCCGGTCCCGGCGTCATTCCCTTCCAGGTCGAGACCGCCAGCCGCATCGAGGACCTGAAGCAGTACAGCCAGGAAGTGCGCATCGAATCCGAATACGCGAGCCCGCTGAACTGGCAGGCCGGCGTGTACTGGTTCGACGAATCGGGCACCGGCGGCAGCGACAACTTCAACAGCACCAGCGGCGCCCGCACCTCGCGCCTGTTCAGCCGCCAGGACAATACGGCCTGGGCCGTGTTCGGTTCAGCCACCTACAAGGTGTCCCCAAGCTTCGACCTGCGCGGTGGCGTGCGCTACACGAAGGACGAGAAGGATTTCGCCACGGTCGTCAACGAAAACGTGGTCCAGACCGGCGATACCGCGGTGAGCACCAGCAAGGACAAGGTCAGCTGGGACCTGAGCGGCACCTATAAACTGACGCCGGACGTGAACGTGTATGGCCGCGTGGCCACGGGCTTCCGCGCGCCGAGCATCGCCGCCGCGTCGGCGTCGGTGCCGATCACGGTGGCCGACGCCGAGACCATCACCTCGGTCGAGGCCGGCGTGAAGGCCGACCTGTTCGAGCGCCGCGGCCGCGTCGCCTTCTCGGTCTACGACTACACGATCAAGGGCCAGCAACTGACGGTGGTTGGCGGCAATTCGAACGCGAACCGCCTGATCAATGCCGACAAAACCAAGGGCCGCGGCGTCGAGCTCGACGTCGAGGCGGCGGTCAGCCCGTCGCTGCGCCTGACGGCCAGCACCAGCTATAACTTCACCGAGATCCGCGACGCCAGCCTGTCGGTGAACCGCTGCGCCGCCTGCACGATTACCGACCCGGTGAACGGCGCCGGCCGCGTCGTCATCGACGGCAACATGCTGCCGCAGGCGCCGCGCTGGATCGTCAACGCCACCGCCCGCTACAGCGTGCCCGTCGCCGACGGCGAGTTCTTCGTCTTCACCGACTGGTCCTACCGCAGCAAGATCAATTTCTTCCTGTACGAAGCGGCCGAGTTCACCGGCAAGCCGCTGACCGAAGGCGGCCTGCGCGTCGGCTACACCTGGGCCAACGGGAAGTATGAAGCTGCCGTCTTCGGCCGCAACATCCTCGACGAGCGCCGCATCACGGGTGCGATCGACTTCAACAACCTGACCGGTTTCACCAACGAACCGCGTACCTGGGGTGTGCAGTTCAAGGGTAACTTCTGATTACAGGAACCTGACAAGCCACAAGGCCGCGCGCAATCGCGGCCTTTTTTTATGCTTGCTGGATAAACAAATATCTTGTCTTTTACTTAAAGTAATTGATGTTGCAGACATGATAATGAACTATTGCCGAATAATATTAGGTGTAAATACTATCGTTGCAAACAAACGATGTTTTTGTTAAGTCGACCGTATAAACCGTTGCGCAGATGCCTCATACCGTTGGAAATTCCCTGCGCGCATATTTACTCAGGAGTAGTCTTTTAAAGCCGCCAAGAGAGGGCACTCCGGTAGGTAGATGACCGGAGCAACCATAAACCAGGGCAGCTTCTTGCCTTGACGGAAAACTACACAACAAAGGACGAAACATGAAGTCGACGCATTCGATTTATCCGAGCTTGTTGAAAGTCACTGCAGCACTGGCCATCGTCGTAGGTCCGCTCCACGCCTCT
Organism: Massilia sp. UBA2709; assembly: GCA_002354135.1. Classification (GTDB taxonomy): domain Bacteria; phylum Pseudomonadota; class Gammaproteobacteria; order Burkholderiales; family Burkholderiaceae_D; genus Telluria. The sequence continues at coordinate 28,562 of DEKZ01000057.1, forward strand.
GCGGCGGTTCCCGACGCCGTTCCCGGCGCCGCCAAGGAGTCGCAGTACATCCTGCACACCGACCGCATGATCGTGAAGTACAAGGACGCCAAGGTCGTCAACGGCCGCGCCTTCGTGCCGGCCGTGACCGCCGCGCGCCAGTCGGTCGTCGACCGTGCCGGCCAGGACTTCGGCGCCAAGCTGGAGCCGGTGCGCACCACCGCCACCGGCGCGCACGTGATGAAGATGAACCGCAAGCTCTCGTTGACCGAAGCCGGCGCGCTGGCCAAGGAAATGATGGCGCGCGACCCGTCGATCGAATACGCCGAACCGGACCGCATCATGACCAAGATGATGACGCCGAACGACCCGCGCTATAGCGAGCAGTGGCACTACTACGAAGCGACCGGCGGCCTGCGCCTGCCGGCAGCCTGGGACAGCTCCACCGGCAGCGGCATCCGCGTCGCCGTCATCGACACCGGCTATCGTCCGCACGCCGACCTCTCGGGCCAGATCCTGGCCGGCTACGACTTCATCTCCGACACCGCCGTCGCCAACGACGGCAACGGCCGCGACAGCGACGCCTCCGATCCGGGCGACTGGGTCGCCGCCAGCGAGTGCTATGCCGGCAACCCGGCGTCGGGCTCGAGCTGGCACGGCACCCACGTGGC
>DEKZ01000057.1:29308-32683 GCA_002354135.1 Massilia sp. UBA2709
CGTTCGCGCGGTACCGTCGTGATCGTCGCGGCAGGCAACGAGAACCAGAACGCCTCGAACTCGAACCCGGCCAACTGCTCGGGCGTCGTGACCGTGGCCGCGACCACCCGCGCCGGCGGCCGTGCTTCCTACTCGAACTACGGCACCGTGGTCGACGTGGCGGCGCCGGGCGGCGGCACCGGTGGCAGTATCCTGTCGACCCTGAACAGCGGCACCAGCTCGCCGGGTTCGGACAGCTACGCCGGCTACCAGGGCACCTCGATGGCGACCCCGCACGTCGCCGGCGTGGCGGCGCTGATGCTGGCGAAGAACGCGGCGCTGACGCCCGACCAGATCGAGTCCAAGCTGAAGAGCACGGCGCGCGCCTTCCCGGCGACCTGCTCGGGCTGCGGCAGCGGCATCGTCGACGCGGCAGCGGCGGTGGCCTCGGCCACCGGCACCACCCCGGCGCCGGGCCCGACCATCAACGAAACCGAGTCGAACAACTCGATTTCGACCGCGAACGCCGTCAGCACCAGCGGCACGGTCGTCAACGGCACCATGAGCGCCAGCACCGACAACGACTACTTCGTGGTCCAGCTGCCGGCCGGCAAGACGCTCACGGCGACCATGACCCCAGGTTCGTCGACCGCCGACTACGACCTGTACATCTACAACAGCGCCGGCACCCAGCTGGCCTACAGCGAGAAGAGCGCCGGCGCCGTCGACAGCGCTTCCGTGACGAACACGACCACCGCTACCTCGGCACGCTACGTGCGCGTGAAGTACTACAGCGGCGGCACCGGTTCGACCAACGGTAAGTACACGCTGAACCTGGGCTGGTAATTGCAGTAGAACAGTCGGGTACCAAAGTGAAGACGCGCGGCTTGCCGCGCGTCTTTTTTTGTTGGCTGGAGTTGTCGGGTGTGGTTCCATTGTTGGCCGCAACCGTAGGGTGGGCATTCGTGCCCACGCGGGCTCACCGGGTGCGTGTCGGCGCCGTCCTCGAAGTCGTTGCCTCGACCGCAACGATCTTCGTTACGCATCGATATACTTGAGCCGTATCCGCGTGGGCTCAAGAGCCCACCCTACGAAACCCGCCCCCTTGCACGGAATCCCAATTGACGAGATACTGTACAGAATTACAGTAGTCGGCCCCTGCCGCCGCCCGAGTGAACGCCCCCGCACGTAAAATCATCCATTGCGATTGCGACTGCTTCTATGCGTCGGTCGAGATGCGCGACGATCCGTCCTTGCGCGGCCGGCCGCTGGCCGTCGGTGGGCGCCCGGACCAGCGCGGGGTGATCGCGACCTGCAACTACGAGGCGCGCCGCTACGGCATCCACTCGGCCATGGCGACCGCCCAGGCAATGAAACTGTGCCCGGACCTGCTGGTGATTCCGCCGGCGATGGAAAAATACCGTATCGCGTCGCGCCAGATCATGGACATCTACCGCGACTACACGGACCTGGTCGAACCGCTGTCGCTGGACGAGGCCTACCTCGACGTCTCGAACTCGCCGCACTGCAAGGGCAGCGCGACCCTGATCGCGCAGGAGATCCGGCGCCGCATTTTCGAGACCGTCGGCATCACGGCCTCGGCCGGGGTGGCGCCCAATAAATTCGTGGCGAAGATCGCCAGCGACTGGAACAAGCCCGACGGCCTGTTCCTGGTGCGTCCGGAAGACGTCGACGCCTTCGTTGCCGCGCTGCCGGTCAAGAAGCTGCACGGGGTCGGCAAGGTCACGGCCGCCAAGATGAACAACCTGGGCCTCAAGACCTGCGCCGACCTGCGCGGCTGGAGCCTGCAAAAGCTGCAGGAGCACTTCGGCAGCTTCGGCGCCCGCCTGCACGACTTGTGCCGCGGCATCGATTACCGTGAGGTCAGCCCCGAGCGCGAGCGCAAGTCGGTCAGCACCGAGGAAACCTATACGCCCGACGTGCCGGACCTGCCGGGCTGCCTGGCCCTGCTGCCGGATTTGTATGAACACCTGCTGGGGCGCATCAAGCGCGCCGGTGCTGAAAAATTCATCAATAAACTGTTCGTGAAAATTAAATTCGCGGACTTTCAGCAGACCACGGTGGAGTGTGTCGGCTACGCGCCACACCTGCCGAGCTATGCGCGGCTGATGGAAATCGGCTGGCAGCGCGCCAGCCGCCCGGTGCGCCTCCTTGGTGTAGGGGTGCGCCTGGGCGAGACCGAGAATGTCGAACAGCTCAGCCTGTTTGACGAACACACAACACATTGAAAAACCGTCTGTTGCCGGCTGAAAATTGCCGCGCATCAGCGTGTAGAATGTCGTTCCCCTGAAATACTGAGACAACAGAAAGCAACTATGTGGTTCAAGAATCTTCAGATTTACCGCCTGCCCCAGAACTGGGCGTTCACCCCTGAACAGATGGAAGACGCGCTGCAGTCGCAGGCCTTCACGCCGGCCAGCAGCAATGAACTGCTGCGCCAGGGCTGGGATTCGCCGCGCGGCAACGGCAAGCTGGTTCACGTGGTCAACAAGCAGATGCTGATGATGCTGGGCACGGAAAAGAAACTGCTGCCGAGCTCGGTGATCAACCAGGTGGCCAAGGCCAAGGCGGCCGAGCTGGAAGAACAGCAGGGCTTCCCGCCGGGCAAGAAGGCGATGAAGGAACTGAAGGAACGCGTGGCCGACGAACTGCTGCCGCGCGCATTCTCGATCCGCAGCAATGTCTGGACCTGGATCGACCCGGTCAACGGCTGGCTGGTGGTCGATGCCGCCAGCCCCTCGAAGGCCGACGACGTCATCAAGCTGCTGCTGAAGGCCGTGGACCGCCTGCCGCTGGAATCGCTGCGCGTGCAGCGCTCGCCGGTGGCCGTGATGACCGGCTGGCTCGAATCGGACGAAGCGCCATACAACTTCACGATCGACCAGGACACCGAACTGCGCGCCACCGGCGAAAGCCGCGCCGCGGTGCGCTACGTGAAGCACTCGCTGGACCCGGAAGACATCCGCCGCCACATCGCCTCGGGCAAGCAGTGCACCCGCCTGGCAATGACCTGGAACAGCCGCATCTCGTTCGTGCTCACCGAATCGCTGGCGATCAAGGGCGTCAAGCCGCTGGACGTGATCAAGGAAGGCGAAACCGTCACCTACAGCGACGACGAGCGTTTCGACAACGACATCATGCTGATGACCGGCGAGCTGGCCAAGATGCTGACCGACGTGGTCGAGGCGCTGGGCGGAGAGGCAAAAGCCTAAGGTTTGGTAGGGTGGGCTCTCGAGCCCACGCGGTCGTGCTGATTCATACCACCATGGTTGCTCGAAATTGGTGGCGTATGTATCACTGTTGTTGAACGGTTTGCCAGCAAACCGACTCGATTACGATTTCGACTGATCGGATGCCGCACCGCGTGGGCTCAAG
>DEKZ01000135.1 GCA_002354135.1 Massilia sp. UBA2709
CGCTGGGCCTCGAAGCGCGCCAGCAGCGCCTGCCCTTGCGCCAGCTCGGCCTCGAGCGACTTGCGCGCCGCGCCCACCTCGCCGATGCGCGTGAGTGCCGGTGCCACCGCCTGGCCCATCTGGCGAAATTGCTGCGCCTGCTGGGGGTTCAGGCTCGTCTCCCCGCTGCGCACCCGTCCCGCGATCTCGAGGTACTTGCGCACTTCCGGCTCGGCGCACAGGCGCGCCAGTTCCGCCTTGTGGCGGTCGATGTTCCCAACGATCTGCGCCAGGCGCGCGCGCACCTGGCCGAGCACCTCGTCGATGCGGCCGCAATCGGCGAGCAGTGCATGCACCAGCATGGCGCTGTCGCGCCAAGGCGTGGCGAGGTCCACGCGTACCCGGCGCGCCGCGACCGCGCAGCCTTCGGCGCGGCCGATCGAGACCTCGTCGGCGATGATCTCGCAATTCACGGCCTGCTCGATGCACACGCGGGTGCCGGAGACGACGCAGTTCTCGGCGCGCTGCAGGGTCACCGTGCCGGCGAGGGTCTGGATGCTTGCGCTCGAGGCCACGCCGTCGACCAGGATATCGCCCTGCTTGTTGTAGGCGCGCCCGCCGACCAGGTTGGCGCGCAGGCGCACCGTGCCGCCGCGCGAGACGATCTCGCCGTAGACGTCGGCGTGCACGGTAATGCTGGATCCCTCGATGATGCGCTTTTCCTGGACCTCGCCGAATTCCTCGTAGTCGCCGGTCAGCTGCAGGTTGCCGGTGGTCCTGGCGCTCACGCCGTCGCGGCTGACGATCTTGTCGCCGATCGCAATCTGGCCCGTCTTGCCGTCGACATCCAGGAAGCCGGTGCGGATGGCAACCAGCCAGTCGCCGCCCTCAATCCTTTCGACGCTGGTGCCGGCCCCCGCATAGGCCGCGAAGTCGAGGTCGCGCGGCGCCGCCGGTTCGATGCGGATGCCCGACATCTCGAAGCCCGGCGTGCCGGCGCGGGTCGGCAGCTTTTGCAGCAGGCGGGTGCCGGCCTGCACCTGCGGGAAGCGGTTCTGGAAGCGCATCAGGTCGAGCTTGCCGTTGGCGAGCTGGCGCGGCGCGTTGCTGCGGTGGATGTCCTCGGACACCTCGACCACGCTGGCATCGATCCCGGCTTCCGGTTCCAGGCGCCGCGCGACCACGATGCGCCCGGCGTTCCCAAGCGCGATCGCATCGCGCACCGCGGCGATGTCGATGCCGAAGCGGATCCCCTTGAGCCACATGTCGGCCACGAACTCGTCGATGTCCAGGCGCACCGGCGCCTCGGGCTGGCCCTCGGCCCCCGCCAGGTGCACCGGCTCGAAGAAGTACTCGGCTTCGCCGCCGGTAATCTTCACCGAACGGTAGAGGGCGCGGCGCTGGGCGCTGAAAGGGACGATGCCGTCGGCCAGGCGCACCAGCGGCAGGCCTGCCGGACCGCCTGGCAGCGGCGGGCCGCTGTCGAACAGGGCCTTGATCAGCACCGGATAATCCAGGCCGCTGAAGTACTGGCCCGAGCGGAGCAGGCTGTCGACCGCGGCCAGCAGCGTCGTGCCCAGCACGGCGGGGTCGGCGTAGACGCCATCCGGACGGCGGTCGATGCAATGTTCCGGGCTTGACGCGGCAAACCGCGCCGGCTTGGCGGCGGGAGGAGTGGCAACAGCAGAATTGGACACGATCGCGCTCCAGGAGGGGCCAGCGCGCCTGACGAAAGCCAGGGCGGAAGTAGCCAGCCTATCATGTTGTCGCGAATAAATAAATATTGGTCAACAATATTTCGCAAAAAACAAGCTGCCTGAGGTCAAAGACGGTGGCCGCCTCGGGTGTCCGGCACGGCTTTCCGCGTGGGCGCCAAAGAAAAAGCCGGGCGAACCCGGCTTTTCATGTCGTCGCCCAAACGCTCAGCGGCGCTGGGCATTCGGATAGATGTCGATGCCTGCCTCGTTGATCTGGCGGCGCAGGTCGCGCCGCTCGTCGGGCGTCAGGCGTCCGCCGCGCCGACCATCGCGCATGCTCTGCTCCTGCTGCATCTGGGCGGCCTGGCGGCGCTGCTGTTCTTCCATCGCGCGCTGCTGCTCGTACATGCGCTGCTGCTCGTACATGCGCTGCTCGCGCGGCTGCTCGATCTGCGGCGGCGGGGCCGGGAACCGCTCGGGACGTAGCTGCGGCGGCGGGGGCAGCTGGACATCGTCGCGGCGCCCGTGGCTCTGTGCATGCGCGGCGCCGAGGCCGACGCAGGCGAGCATGCAGACGGCGAGACCACGGCGCGCCAGGCGGGCAAGCCGCTGGCCCGGGGCCATGCTTGCTGCATAGGTTGGAGTGAGCGCGTCTTTCATGGTGTTCCTCTTCCGCGATGCCGGATAAACAGATAAGCTTTGACTGGATAAGCTGTACTTCATGGGCCCCAGTGTATGTGGAATGCCGACTGGGTATAAGACCATTTGGGTAAAGTTTGTAACACAATGTAATGCCTTCCCTATACGGCCCTTATTTAAAGCGAAGAGAAGTTACCATAGCGACATGAATCTGACAAACTGACAGCATATGAATACATCTTCCACCTCGAATTCGGCAGGCGCGCCGGGCAACACCGGCCATAGCGCGAAGATCATGGTCGTCGACGACGACGTCCGCCTGCGCGACCTGCTGCGCCGCTACCTCACCGAACAGGGCTTCCAGGTCGTCACCGCGGAAAGCGCGCCGGCCATGAACAAGCTGTGGCTGCGCGAGCGTTACGACCTGCTGGTGCTGGACCTGATGCTGCCGGGCGAAGACGGCCTGTCGATCTGCCGCCGCCTGCGCGGCGCGGGCGACCAGACCCCGATCATCATGCTGACCGCCAAGGGCGAAGACGTCGACCGCATCGTCGGCCTGGAGATGGGCGCCGACGACTACCTGCCGAAACCCTTCAACCCGCGCGAACTGGTGGCGCGCATCGGCGCGGTCCTGCGCCGCAAGGGTCCGGACGAAATCCCGGGCGCGCCGTCGGAAACCCCGCAGACCTTCGAGTTCGGCCAGTTCGTCCTCGACCTGGGCACGCGCACGCTGAAGAAGAACGGCGAGACCGTGCCCCTGACCACCGGCGAATTCTCGGTGCTGAAGGTGTTCGCGCGCCACGCGCGCCAGCCGCTCTCGCGCGAGAAGCTGATGGAACTGGCCCGCGGCCGCGAATACGAAGTCTTCGACCGCTCGCTCGACGTGCAGATTTCGCGCCTGCGCAAACTCATCGAACCCGACCCATCGAGCCCGCTCTACATCCAGACCGTCTGGGGGCTGGGCTACGTGTTCATCCCTGAAGGACAGCCGCGCTAGTGTTCGCATCCTCCCTGCAGCAGCGCCCCGGCCGCCTGCCCTGGCTGCGCAGCGGCCTGTTCTGGCGCACCTTCTTCCTGATGTCCCTGCTCACGACGCTGTCGATGGGCTCGTGGATCGGCATGCTGAACGTGTTCCAGCGCGGCCCGCAGGTGCAGCAGACGGCCGAACTCGTGGTGTCGGTGGTGACGCTCACCAAGGCCGCCCTCACCCACTCGGCGCCCGAGGCGCGGCTCGAGCTGCTGATCGAACTGGTCTCGAACGAGGGCATCCGCATTTTCACCCTCGAGCCCACCGACGAGGTGGCCCCGCCGCCGGACAACGCCCTGATGCCGGACATCGCCGCCGCCGTGCGCGAGAAGCTCGGCCAGCAGACCCGCTTTTCGAGCCGCGTGAACGGCATGGCCGGCTTCTGGATCAGCTTTAACATCGAGGACGACCAGTACTGGCTGATGCTCGAGCGCGAGCGCCTGGCCGGCCTGACCCGGATCCAGTGGCTGGGCTGGGCCAGCGTGGTGGGCGTGCTGTCGCTGCTGGGCGCGGCGCTCATCTCGAGCCTGATCAACCTGCCGCTGGCGCGCCTGACCGCGGCCACGCGCGCCTTCGCCAAGGGCGAGCGCCCGGCGCCGCTGCCGGAAAAGGGCCCGCAGGAGATCATCGAAGCGAACCGCAGCTTCAACCAGATGGTCGAGGACCTGGCCCAGGTCGAGAAGGACCGCGCCATGATCCTGGCCGGCATCTCGCACGATTTGCGCACGCCGTTGGCGCGCATGCAGCTCGAAGTCGAGATGGCCAACCTGCCGGTCGAGGCGCGCGAAGGCATGCAGTCCGATATCGCGCAGATGGACGCGATCATCGGCCAGTTCCTCGACTACGCCAAGCCCACCGAGGCCGCCACCTTCGTGCCGGTCGATCTCTCCGGCCTGATTGCCGACAGCGCCAACCACGCGGCGCGCATGCCCGACGTGCGCACCAGCACCGACATCACGGAGGATATCCACGTGATGGGCAACGAGACCGACCTGCGCCGCGTGATCAACAACGTCGTCGAGAACGCGCGCCGCTACGCCCGCACGCCGGGCAAGGACGTCACCGAGATCGATTTCTCCTGCCACGTGCGCACCACGCCCCAGGGCCGGCGCGCGGTCGTCGAGATCGGCGACCACGGCCCCGGCGTGCCGCCCGACCAGATCAACCAGCTGCTGAAACCCTTCACGCGCCTGGACACGGCGCGCGGCCAAGCCAACGGCGCGGGCCTGGGCCTGGCGATCGTCGAGCGCGTGGTCACCCGCCACAGCGCCGAACTCACGGTGCGCAACCGCGAAGGCGGCGGCCTGCTGGTGCAGCTGGCGCTGCCGCTGGCTTCCTGAACCCTCTCTTCGCATGACAATCATGACCAATACCCTGCAATACAGCGACGTCGAACAGGCCGCCGCACGCATAGCCGGCGCCGCCCACCGCACGCCGGTCCTGAGCTCGACCACCGCCAACGCCCGCGCCGGCGCGCAGCTGTTCTTCAAGTGCGAGAACTACCAGCGCATGGGCGCCTTCAAGTTCCGCGGCGCCTACAACGCGATCGCGCGCTTCACCGATGCCCAGCGCGCCGCCGGGGTCCTGACCTTCTCCTCGGGGAACCATGCCCAGGCGATCGCCCTGTCGGCGCGCCTGGCGGGCATCCGCGCCACCATCATCATGCCGAAGGACGCGCCGGCCCTGAAGGTCCAGGCGACAAAGGAATACGGCGGCGAAGTGATCTTCTACGACCGCTACACCGAGAACCGCGAGGAAATCGGCCGCCGCCTGGCCGAGGAGCGCGGCATGACCCTGATTCCGCCCTACGACCACCCGGACGTGATCTGCGGCCAGGGCACGGCCGCCAAGGAATTGTTCGAGGAAGTCGGCGAACTCGACGTGCTGCTGGTGCCGCTGGGCGGCGGCGGCCTGCTGGCCGGCAGCGCGCTGGCGGCCATGGGCCTGTCGCCCTCGTGCAAGGTGATCGGCGTCGAGCCGGAAGCCGGCAACGACGGCCAGCAGTCGCTGCGCAAGGGAGAAATCGTCCACATCGGCGTGCCCGACACGATCGCCGACGGCGCCATGGTGACCCACATCGGCGAGCACAATTTCGAGGTGATCCGCCGCCGCGTGGATGACATCGTCACCGTCAGCGACGCGCAACTGGTCGACACCATGAAATTCTTTGCCGAGCGCATGAAGATGGTGGTCGAACCGACCGGCTGCCTGGGCGCCGCGGCCGCGCTGCACGGCGCCTACCCGGTCACCGGCAAGCGCGTCGGCATCCTGATCAGCGGCGGCAACGTCGACCTGTCGCGCTTCGCCCAGCTGGTGGGCGGCTGATGGAATTCATCCAGTCGAACGAGCTGCCGGCGCCCGCCGGCCACTATTCGCAGGCAGTGGCTGCCGGCGGCCTGGTCTTCCTGTCGGGCATCCTGCCTGCGCGCGACGCGGTCGATCCCTCGGCCGCGGACTTCGAGGCCCAGTGCGCCTCGGTCTTCGACCAGTGCGAGAAAGTCTTGCGCGCGGCTGGCTGCGGCCTGGCCGACGTGGTCCAGTGCACGGCCTACCTCGCCGGCGTCGAGCACTGGCCGGCCTTCAACACCTTCTACGCGGGGGTGTTCGGCGACCACAGGCCGGCGCGGGCGGTGGTGCCGGTGCCGGCCTTGCACCATGGTTTTCTGGTCGAGGTGCAGCTGGTTGCGCAGCGGCCTGGCCAAGGCCGAGCTAACTGAAGAGTGGTTTTTTTGACAATCACCAGCAAAGGGTGAGGCACCGAACAGAGGCAGCCAGCCTCGGCCGGGAAAATGGCTCCATCGAACAAGGAGCCAACCATGAAACGCCTGGCCTCTCAACTCAGCTTGATGCTTGCGGCCCTTGCGGCCGCCCCTGCCGCGCTGGCAGGCACCGAAATCCTCAAATGCGTGGACAGCGCCGGCCACGTGACGTTGACCGACCAGCCCTGCGAAGGCG
>DEKZ01000175.1 GCA_002354135.1 Massilia sp. UBA2709
TCGATCCGGAAGCGATCGAAGGCATCATCGCGACCTTCAACGACATGGGCATCGCCGTCTACGAGCGTGCGCCGGAAGCAGAAATGATGCTGCTGTCGGACAACGCCGTGACCCCGACCAGCGAGGACGAGGTGGAAGCGGCGGCTGCCACCGCCTTGTCCACCGTGGATTCGGATTTCGGCCGCACCACCGACCCGGTCCGCATGTACATGCGCGAAATGGGCGCGGTGTCGCTGCTGACCCGCGAAGGCGAGATCGAGATCGCCAAGCGCATCGAGGAAGGCCTGAAGGACATGGTCCAGGCGATCTCGGCCTGCCCGATCACGATCTCGGAAATCATCGCGCTGTCGCACAAGATCGCCAGCGACGAGCTGAAGATCGACGAGGTGGTCGATGGCTTCGTCGACCTGAACGAATCGTCCACGCCGGCGCCGGCCGCGAGCGCCTCCTCCTCGGATGATGAGGAAGAGGAAGAAGAGGAAGAGGTCGAGGAAGAAGAAGGCGCAGCCGGCGGCGGCGCGGCCGGCTATTCGGCCGAGCAGCTCGCGCAGTTGCGCAAGAGCGCGCTGGAAAAGTTTGCCCTGATCGAAGAGCAGTTCGACCGCATGGGCCATGCCTTCAAGAGCAGCGGCTACGGTTCGGCCGCCTACAACAAGGCGCAGGAAATCATCTCGCACGAGCTGCTGGGCATCCGCTTCACCGCGAAGGTGGTCGAAAAGCTGTGCGACACCCTGCGCGGCCAGATGGACGAAGTGCGTTCGATCGAGCGCGCCGTGCTGGACATCTGCGTGAACCGCTGCGGCATGCCGCGCGCCCACTTCATCAAGGTCTTCCCGGGCAACGAGACCGACCTCGAATGGGGCGACCGCGAAGTCGACTGCGCCTACCCGTACAGCGCGGTGCTGAGCCGTAACCTGCCGGCCATCAAGGAACTGCAGCAGCGCATGATCGACCTACAGGCGCGCGTGGCGCTGCCGCTGGCCGACCTGCGCAAGATCAACAAGCAGATGGCTGCCGGCGAAAAGCGCGCGCGCACCGCGAAGCGCGAAATGACCGTCGCCAACCTGCGCCTGGTGATCTCCATCGCTAAAAAGTACATCAACCGCGGCCTGCAGTTCCTCGACCTGATCCAGGAAGGCAACATCGACCTGCTGAAGGCGGTCGACAAGTTCGAGTACCGCCGCGGCTACAAGTTCTCGACCTACGCGACCTGGTGGATCCGCCAGGCCATCACGCGTTCGATCGCGGACATGGCCCGTACCATCCGCGTGCCGGTGCACATGATCGAGACCATCAACAAGATGAACCGCATCTCGCGCCAGATCATGCAGGAAACCGGCAGCGAGCCGGACCTGGCGACCCTGGCCCAGAAAATGGAAATGCCGGAGAACAAGGTCCGCGAGATCATGAAGATCGCCAAGGAGCCAATTTCGATGGAAACCCCGATGGGCGAGGACGGCGATTCGCAGCTGGGCGACTTCATCGAGGACAACGCCACCCTGGCCCCGCTCGACGCCGCGCTGCATGCGTCGATGCGCAACGTGATCAAGGAAGTGCTGGACTCGCTGACCCCGCGCGAAGCCAAGGTGCTGCGCATGCGCTACGGCGTCGAGATGTCGAACGACCACACGCTGGAAGAAGTCGGCAAGCAGTTCGACGTGACCCGCGAGCGTATCCGCCAGATCGAAGCCAAGGCCATGAGCAAGCTGCGCCAGCCGTCGCGTTCGGACAAGCTGAAGACCTTCCTGCACGACAAGTAAGCCGATTCCCATTCGGGAAAGCCGATAAGAATGCCGCTGCGTCCTTGACGTGGCGGCATTTTTTTTGACCCGTGCGTGTGGTCGGGCAGGCGGCAGGCGCGGCTCTGCGGCGCGCCTGCAACGTTTCTTTGTCAAGCTGAAAACGTCCGGGCGAAATTCGTTGACGTACGGAAAAGGAAAGAGAGACCATGCCGGAAGGCAACAAAATCACACTTTTTCACTCTTCCAAGGCTCTTATGCTCGCCCGACTTCTTCGCCGCTGGTCGATCAAGACCAAGCTCATGCTTGGCATGGCCGCCTGCCTGCTGCTCTTCATCGCCATTTCCGCTGCCCTCAGCGTCAGCCTGACGGGCAGCAGCATGCGCCAGCGCGTGGTCGGCCACGAACTGCCGGCCGTCGTCGGGGAGATCGGCAACGACGTGTTGCGCCAGATCGGCGGGCCGCTCACCGCCTCGCTGGCGGTGGCCAACAATACCTTCCTGCTGGATTGGGAACGCCGCGGCCTGGATGAATCCGGCGTGGATGCCTGGCGCGCCTACGCAGACAAGGTGAAGCAAGTGAACAAGGCCGTCACCGTGTTCTGGGCCTCGCCCTCGCAGCTGAAGTTCCTCGACCAGGGCGGCCTGAGCTACACGATGGAGAAGGGCAATCCGCGCGACGCCTGGATGGACAGTTTTCTCGCCACCGGCAGGCCGTACGAGCTGAACCTGGACCCGGATCCGAAGACCGGCGAGATGAAGCTCTTCATCAATGCCCGGGTCGAGGCCGGCGAAGGCAAGCTGGCGGTGGCGGGCCTGGGCCTGTCGGTCCAGCAGATGGCCGATACGGTGCGCGGCTACACGGTCGGCAAGTCCGGCTACGTGTTCCTGGCCCGTCAGAACGGCAAGATCGTGCTGCACCGCGACGCCGCCCTGTCCGATGGCGAGCACAAGATCGCCGACCTGCCGGGATATTCGCAGGAACTGGTGGCGCAGCTGATGAAGAAGGAGCAGTTTGCCAGCGCGACCCACGATTCCGAGCACGGCAAGCTGATCGTCGCCTCGTCCTACCTGCCGCAGCTGGACCTGTACGTGATCGCCGAGGTGCCGGAAAGCGAAGTGCTGGGCGAGCTGGCGCGTTCCTCACTGCTGGCCAGCCTGCTTGCCGGCCTGGTGGGCGGCGCCGTCGGCCTGGTCGTGATCTTCCTGATCAGCCGCGCGATCGCCGCGCCGGTCTCGCGCGCCGCGGCCATGCTGGGCGAAATCGCCGACGGCAAGGGCGACCTGACGCGCCGCATGCCGGTCGAGAGCGAAGACGAGGTCGGCCTGCTGGCCGACGCCTTCAACCGTTTCGTGTCCTCCCTGAACCGCACCATGAGCGAGGTGCGCGACAGCACCACTGCGATTGCCGGCGCCTCGGCCGAGATCGCGGCGGGCAACATGAACCTCTCGAGCCGGACCGAAGCCCAGGCCTCGAGCCTGGAGGAAACCGCCGCCGCGATGGAAGAGCTGACCTCGACCGTGCGCCAGAACGCCGACAACGCGCGCCAGGCCAACCAGCTCGTGATGACGGCCAGCGGCCAGGCGCAAAAGGGTGGCGAGGTGGTGGGCGAGGTGGTTGCCACCATGGGTTCGATTACCGGCAGCTCGCGCAAGATCGCCGACATCATCGGCGTCATCGACGGCATTGCCTTCCAGACGAATATCCTG
>DEKZ01000176.1 GCA_002354135.1 Massilia sp. UBA2709
TTCGGCGCGGCGAACGCCCTGCACGGCCGCCTGCGCGCGCTGGCCGCGGGCGGGCGCCAGGTCGAGCTGCGCGAACTGAACCACATGGTCGCAGCCTTGCTGCGTTTGCTGAACTACGGCGACTGTGCGCGCCTGTATGCGCATAAATACTGAACTGTTTAGTCAGAGCGTCTAACGACACTCAGGGCAAGGGATACGGCCACCCGGCGCGTCGTCGAAGACAGTACACATGTACGGCGAGACGACGCAACGCCGCCATGGGTGTTGTCAGGCGCTCTGAATGTGCTGCTGAGCTTTCGCGTTAGCCTGTCTTGCAATTCTGTGCAACAGCCCCACTTGCGGAGGGCTAGTTAACCATGAGGCAGATATGGAACAATTTCACGGCACCACCATTGTGAGTGTGCGTCGCGGCTCGCAAGTCGCATTGGGCGGCGATGGCCAGGTTACCCTGGGGAACGTCGTCATGAAGGGCTCGGCCCGCAAGGTGCGCAAGCTCTACCAGGGCAAGGTCCTGTGCGGCTTTGCCGGCGCCACCGCCGACGCCTTCACCCTGCTCGACCGCTTCGAAGCGAAACTGGAGAAACACCAGGGCAATCTGCTGCGCTCCTCGGTCGAGCTGGCCAAGGACTGGCGCACCGACCGCATGCTGCGCAAGCTCGAGGCGATGCTGCTGGTGGCCGACAGGGAATCGACGCTCATCATCACCGGCAATGGCGACGTGCTCGAACCGGAAGACGGCATCGGCGCGATCGGTTCGGGCGGCATCTACGCCCAGTCCGCCGCCAAGGCGCTGCAGGAAAACACCGAGCTGCCGCCCGCCGAGGTCGTCAAGAAAGCGCTGACGATTGCCGGCGAGCTGTGCATCTACACCAATTTGTCCCACATCATCGAAACGCTGGACTGACCGGCATGCATATCATGAACATGACTCCCCTCGAAATCGTGTCGGAACTGGACAAGCACGTCGTCGGCCAGGGCAAGGCCAAGCGCGCCGTCGCCATCGCCCTGCGCAACCGCTGGCGCCGCCAGCAGGTGGCCGAGCCGCTGCGCCACGAGATCACCCCGAAGAACATCCTCATGATCGGCCCGACCGGCGTCGGCAAGACCGAGATCGCGCGCCGCCTGGCGAAGCTGGCCGACGCGCCCTTCATCAAGATCGAAGCGACCAAGTTCACCGAAGTCGGCTATGTCGGCCGCGACGTCGACACCATCATCCGCGACCTCATCGACATCGGCGTGAAGCAGACCCGCGCCAGCGAAATGAAGAAGGTGCGCCAGCGCGCCGAGGACGCCGCCGAAGACCGCATCATCGACATCCTGGTGCCGCCGGCGCGCGACTTCGGCTTCAACGTCAGCGCCTCGGCCGACGCCAAGGAAGGCGACAGCACGCGCCAGACCTTCCGCAAGCGCCTGCGCGAAGGCTCGCTCGACGACCGCGAGGTCGAGATCGAAGTGGCCGACGCCGCGCCGCAGATGGAAATCATGGCGCCGCCGGGCATGGAAGAAATGACGGAACAGATCAAGTCGATGTTCGCCGGCGTCGGCGGCGCGCGCAAGAAGCCGCGCAAGATGAAGATCAAGGACGCGATGAAGGTGCTGGCCGAGGAAGAAGCGGCGCGCCTGATCAACGAAGACGAGATGAAGCAGAAGGCGATCCACAACGTCGAGAACAACGGCATCGTGTTCCTCGACGAGATCGACAAGATCGCGACCCGCTCCGAACACGGCGGCGCCGACGTCTCGCGCGCGGGCGTGCAGCGCGACCTGCTGCCGCTGGTCGAGGGCACGACGGTGAACACGAAGTACGGCATGATCCGCACCGACCACATCCTGTTCATCGCCTCGGGCGCGTTCCACCTGTCGAAGCCGTCGGACCTGATTCCCGAGCTGCAGGGCCGCTTCCCGATCCGGGTCGAACTGGAATCGCTGTCGATCGACGATTTCAAGCGCATCCTGACCAGCACCGACGCCTGCCTCACCACGCAGTACGAGGCGCTGCTGGCGACCGAAGGCATCAAGATCGATTTCACGGAAGACGGCATTCACCGCCTGGCCGAGATCGCGTTTTCCGTCAACGAGCGCACCGAGAACATCGGCGCGCGCCGCCTGTACACGGTGATGGAAAAGCTGCTCGAGGAAGTCTCGTTCGACGCCAGCGACCGGCAGGAGAAGCTGGTGACGATCGACGCGGCCTACGTCAACGAACGCCTGGACGTGCTCTCGGCCAACGAAGACCTGTCGCGCTACGTGCTGTAAGGAGGAAACGATGGCGAACAAGGCCCTCGCTACCCGGAAGAAGATGCGCCTGCGCGTCGAACCGTCGCAAAACTTCGGCAAGCCGCGCAACCCGTTCGCGGCGCTGGCCAAGACGCGCTCGGCCGGGCCGCACGCCAAGCCGCTGTCGAGCGAGCGCCAGGCCGCCAAGCGTTTGCTCAAGAAGGCCAAGCTGACAGCCGACGAGGACGAGTAAAGAAAGGGAGCCGCGGCTCCCTTTTTTCAACTCTCTGTACACCGTCGGGTCCGCCGCAACACGAAAGACCGCGTGGGCTCAAGAGCCCACCCTACGAAAACCGGTTCACGTAGGGTGGGCACCTGTGCCCACGCGGTCTCACCATATGAACAGAGGCGCCCTATGGTCGGACTGCACAACGCCCGCGCGTCCGGACTCCCGGCTCCATCCCCCATCTTGCTCCTCCCCACATTCACCTGTACATTGTGCGGCGCCAAAGCCCACTGACAGGAGCCCCATGAGCTCACCCGAGCTGATCGTCGACGTGCTGCGCGCCGAGCTGCGCGCGGCGAACATCACCTATAGAACCCTGGCCGAGCGCATCGACATGAGCGAGTCGAGCGTCAAGCGCTTGTTCGGCCAGAAGGACATGCCGCTGTCGCGCCTGGCGCAGATCTGCCAGGCGGCCGGGATCGCCTTCGAGGATGTGCTGCGGCGCGCGGCGGATGTCCGGCCGCAGGCCGACGCCCTTACCCTGCCGCAGGAAACCGCGCTGGTCGCCAAGCCGCGCCTGCTGCTGGTGGCGATCTCCTGCCTGGGACACTGGACCCTGGAGCAGATCGTCGAGAACTACCGCCTGACGACCGCCGAATGCATCGGCTACCTGGCCGAACTCGACCGGCTGGGGCTAATCGAGCTGCGGCCGCTGAACCGCTACGGCCTGCGGGTGTCGCATGCCTTCCACTGGCTGCCGGACGGCCCGGTGCAGCAGTTCTTCCGCGAGCACATGGTGCCGGATTATTTTTCTGGCCGCTTCGATGGGCCAGGTGAAACCTTGATGTGCCTGCCGGCCCGCCTGTCGGCCGCCAGTGCCGCGAAAATCGCGCAGAAGATCGCCCAGCTCGCGGCCGAACTGGCGCGCCTGCACAAGCACGACCGCCGCCTGCCGCCCGAAGAGCGCGACGGGATGAGCCTGGTGGTGGGGTTCCGGTCCTGGGAGTTCGCGGCGTTTACGGCCTTGCGGCGCTGACGGCATACGCGCAGTTGCAAGGATAAGAAGTAGGAGCTGCGTGGCAAGCGCGACTGTAGGGTAGGCGCGGCCGGCGTAGGCACGCCGTGCCCACGCGAAAGCCAGCTGGACGGCATAGTCAACGCCTGCTTGCGTGCCTGCGTCGTGTTGGCAGGTGGCGAGGGCAGCCGCTAACGTGAATCTTGTTGGACCTGATCAGCAGGCTTTTGCCAACGCTGTTGCAGATGCCTACGATGAAGCGGCCTTAAGCGTGGGCACGGCGTGCCCACCCTACGGTCGAGGTGGCGGAGGCGGCAGGCGGTTGCTGTGGCGTGGCGCTTCCTTCGGAGCGGCGGTGGCCACCGCCGTCAACGCACCCTTACTGCGTTGCCGGCTGGCCAGCGGCCGGGCCACCCATGACGCGGGTTGGCGGCGGCATTTGCGGCTGGGCCGGCGGCGGCGGCGCCTGGTTGCCGGGCTGGCTGGCCGGCTGGCCGCCCTGCACTGCGCCGTTGTAGTTGGCGGCGGCCGGCGACGGCGGGGTTTCCTGGGGCGGCTTCTCGTTCGGGCCGACCAC
>DEKZ01000177.1 GCA_002354135.1 Massilia sp. UBA2709
CGAGCCGCCCACCCTACGGCGTCACGGTCACGTCAGGCGATGCCGCATCCGCAGGGTGGGCGCTGCCGTGCCCACCATGCCTACTTCGGCATCACCAGCACCTGCACGCCCGAGGCCGCGTCCGGCGCGCGGTAGACGCGCTGGGTCGCCTTCACGAAGTCTTCCGGTTTCGCGGCCGGAATGCGCGTGAAGGTCTGCGGGTTTAGGTCGACCAGCGGGAACCAGGAACTCTGCACCTGCACCATGATGCGGTGGCCGCGCCGGAAGGTGTGGTTCACCTGGCCGAGCTCGAAACTGAGCGCTTCCATCTTCCCCGGCACGAAAGGCTCGGGCTTCTCGAACGAGTGGCGGAACTTGCCGCGCAGGGGATTGCCGCGCACCAGCTGCTGGTAGCCGCCCAGGGCCAGCGCCGGGGCGGCGACATCGCTTCCCTTGTGTTCGGCCTCGGGCTGCGGATAGTCGGCCGGGTACACGTCGATCAGCTTGACCACCCAGTCGGCATCGGTCCCGGTGGTCGACACGAACAGTTTCGGCACGACCGGGCCGGCGATCGTCACGTCCTCTTCCAGCACCTCGCTCTGGTAGACCAGCACGTCCGGACGCGTGGCGGCGAAGCGCTGGTCCGACACCATGTATTCGCGCGGCACGCTTGTCGCCGGGTAGCCGATGAAGGGAACCGGCTTGCGCGGATCGGCCACGTATTCGTCATAGCCGGCGCCCGTCGCCGCAGGCTGCTTCCAGTCCAGCTTCCCGTTCGGGCCGAAGTACAAGGTGCGCGGCTTGGCCTGCGCCGGCGGCCAGGCCGCGTACTGGCGCCACACGTTCGAACCGGTCTCGAAGGCCATCACCTCGGGCAGGGCGCGCGCCGGCTTCACGCCCTTCAGGTGCTGCTCGAAGAAGGGGAACTGGATCTCCTTGCGGAAGTAGTCGGAGGTCTTGCTGTCGAAGCGCACATGGCCCAGGCGCGCACCCTCGCCGCGCGCCCAGCCGCCGTGCACCCAGGGCCCGATCACCAGGCGGTTCTCGATACCCGGGTTCTGCTTCTCGATGGCGCGGTAGGTGAGGAAGGGACCTTCCAGGTCTTCGGCGTCGAACCAGCCGCCGACCGTCAGCACCGCCGCCTTCACGTTCTTCAGGTGCGGCGCGATGGCGCGCGTTTTCCAGAACGCGTCATAGGTGTCGTGCTCGATGTTCGGCATGAAGTAACCGCGCTGCGCCGGGCTCATGGTGGCGGCGATATTCGACAGCGTCAGGTGCTTCAGGAAGAAGTCGTAGCCGTCGGTGGTGCCATAGTCGAATTCGGCCTCTCCCTTGGGGGCGGAGCCGGGTTGGGCGCTTCGGTGAAGGCGGCGTAGAAGTCGAAGTTTGCAGCCAGCATGAAGGCGCCGCCGTGGTAGGAGTCGTCACCCATGTACAGATCGGTGACCGGCGCCTGGGGCGAGGCGGCCTTGATCGCCGGATGCGAATCGATGATGCTGGCCGCGGTGTAGAAGCCCGGGTAGCTGATGCCGTAGATGCCGACCTTGCCGTTGTTGTTCGGGACGTTCTTGAGCAGCCAGGCGACGGTGTCGTGCATGTCCTCGCTTTCCACGCCCTCGCCGGGGGCGCGCTTCGGATTCGCATGCGGCGTCATCTCCTGCCACTTCCCTTCCGACATGTAGCGCCCGCGCACGTCCTGCTTCACGAAGATGTAGCCGGCATCCTCGAACTCGCGCGACGGGCCGATCGATTCCGGATACCAGTCGACGCCATAGCGTGTCGCGTCCTGGGCATGCACGCCCGCACTGTAGGGCGTGCGCTGCATCAGGAAGGGGTAGCTGCGCGAAGCATCCTTCGGCACGTAGACCACCGTGAACAGCTTGAGCCCGTCGCGCATCGGGATGCGGTATTCGTACTTGGTGTAGCTGGCACGCAGGCTGCGCTTGGCCACCGGCGCGTCCGCCTCGTCCGCGTGCGCGACAAGGGGTGCGCCGGCGCCAAAGGCCAGCATCAGGCTGAGGGAAAGGATGGAAAGCGGACGGCGGATCATGATGACCTTTTGCGAGGAATCGAAGCCCGCCAGTGTAATCCGATTCAGCGTGGTCTTGCTACTTCGCCAAGCCGCCCTGCTCGATCGCCTGGCCATCGCCGTCGAGCGTCGTGCGCACCCGCTCGCGCACGAAGTCGATGTGGCTGCGCAGGCGGTACAACTCGTCCGCATAGGCCAGCGGAATGGAGATGTGGTTCACGCGCGTCTCGATGTCGTCGAGGCGGCGCACCAGGTCTTCGCGTACGAAGTGTCGCTGATCCTCAGGTACGTTTTCCAGCGCCTGCTCGACCGCGCGCAATTCTCCATACCAGCGGTAGACGCGCGAGCGCACCCGCCACACGTACAGCGGCGGCACGATCTTCGAGAGCGGTATCACCAGCGCGGCCAGCGCCACCACCACGACCCAAAGGCGGTCGAACAGGTTCGCCAGCCAGAAGCTCATGTAGCGCTGCAGCAGGGGCGGGCCGTCGCGGTAGTACTTCGCCGCCTCCTCCGCCACCGGAATCTCGGTGTACTTCGGCGAGGGGAACTGGCCCTGCTGCTGGAACCATCCCGCCCCGCCGTGGATCTCGCCGGCCGCCTTCACGAACAGGTCGACCAGGGCCGGGTGCAGGTCCTCCCGCGCCACCAGCGTCGCCGTGGGCGCAATCAGGTGGTAGTCCTGGGCCGGGATGTCGCGCCCGAGGTCGACGATCCCGCGCGGCAGGACCACGTGGGTCAGGAAAGGCAGGCGCCGCGTATAGGCCTCGGCCTGGGTGAAGTTGAACAGGCGGATGCCGGGCGTCTGCAGCAGCATCTGGATCAGCGGCGCTTCCGGCGCCGAGCTGAACACCAGGCCATCGATGCGCCCGGCCAGCAGTTCGACCGTGGCCGGCGTGTTCTCGAGCGCGCTGATGTTGAGCTCGGACGGCTCGACGCCGTTCACGGCCAGCACCTGGCGGAACAGGTTGGGCACGCCGGTGCCTTCCGGCCCCAGGTTGATGCGCAGGCCGCGCAGGGCCGTGAGTTTGTTCGCTTTGACGTTCTCGCGCAGGAACAGCCAGACCGGCTCGGTGAACAGGCTGCCGAGCGAGGCCAGGCCCAGTTGCGCAGCCTCTTCCTCGCTGGTGGAGCCGCTCTGGACAAACGCGATGTCGGCTTCGCCGCGCTGCAGGCGTTCCAGGTTCTCCTTCGAGCCGAGCGTGCGCTGGACCGTGACCGTGATGTCGTCGCGTTTCAGTTCCTTCGCATACTGCTTGCCGAAGGTTTCATAGGCGCTGTTTTCCTGGCCGGTCGCCAGGCGCACCTGGCGCGGCGGCGCCGGGTCGACCACCAGGTACGCGATGAAGCAGGCCACGGCCACCAGCACGATGGTCGGGCCCGATGCAACCAGCAGGTCGCGCAGGGAAATCAGGGAAAAGCCGCGGATGGTGGAAACCGCGCGCCGGCTGGCCCGGCGCGCGCGTTCTCCCGGGCTCAACGCACGCACTGCCGCTGCGCGGCCACGCTGCCCGGAGGCGGTTCGATCATCGGCATCAGGCTCGGCGCCAGCGTCACCAGCAACTGCACCGGCAGCGCGCTGGTAAAGTCGTAGTTCTCGGACTGCGGACCGTGCACGTAGGCGGTCATGGAACCGAAGAAGCGTTCGCCGATGTTGAAGACGAACGTGGCCGAGCGGTTCACGTAGCGGGACTCGATCAGGCGTCCGCCACGGGCATAGACGTCGAAGCGCTGGTCGCCGGTGCCGGTCTTGCCGCCGAGGGCGATCACGTTGCCGTCATGCGTGGCGAAAGCGGTCTTGACGCGCTTCGCGGTGCCATCCGACACCACGCCGCGGATCGCGTCGGCCACGGCGCGCGCCACTTCCGGCGCCAGCACCACTTCCTGCTCGACCTTCGGCGCGCGCTTCACCAGGGTTTCGTAGGGCGTGCCCTTGGCAAAGTGCAGCGAGTCGATGCGCTCGACGGGTTTGCGGACGCCGCCATTGATGATGATGCCCATCAGCTCGGCCAGGGCGGCCGGACGATCGGCCGAGGCGCCCAGCGTGGTCGCGTAGGACGGCACCAGCGAGTCGAATGGGTAACCCATCTTCTTCCACTGGGCGTGGATCTTCAGGAAGGCCTCGACCTCGATCAGGCCGGCGATGCGCTTGTCCTGGGCGTTCTTGCGGCTGGTCTTGAACAGCCAGGAATAGACCTCCTGGCGCTCCTTCACGCTGGCGCCCACCACCTCGCTCCAGCCGGCCTTCGGATGGGTGCGCAGGTAGCCCACCAGCCACAGTTCGAGCGGGTGCACCGAGGCGACGTAGCCGCGGTCGGCCAGCGACATGTTCTGCGGCGCGTACTGCTCGTACATCTTTTCGATGCGTTCCTGGTCGACCTCGTTGCTCGGCAGCGTATCGTTGATGAAGGCGCCGAACTGCTGCTGCGTCGCGTCGGGGGCGATGGTGCGGTGCGCGGCGGCCAGCTTGGAAGCCAGCGGACGCACGCCCGTGAACAGCAGGGCTTCGGCCTGGTCCGGCGTCTTGCCCTTGTACTTGTTCCAGAACTTGGCGAGGAATACCTTGCCCTCGTTGTCGGCGAAGCGCGCCAGGTACTGGGCGCGGCGCGGATCGTTGGCGTCGGCCAGCAGCGCCGCCGAGGAGCCCGGCAGCTGGAACATGTAGTAGCGCACGATGTCGCGCATCATGCGCACGAACACCAGGTTGGTCGACTGCTGCAGGGCTTCCTGCACGGTCATGATCTTGCTGTTATCGAGCTTGCTGAAGTTGCCGAAGTAATGCAGGCCGCCGCCGGTGAAGAAGCCCTCGCCCGGATTGGCCGAATACTTGCGGGCCATCGCCGCGGCCAGCATCGGCTTCAGGCCACGGTCGCCGTCGGCCGGCAGCGCCAGGAAGTAGTCGACCGCCCACTGGCTCATGCGGTCCTTCGGGTCGATGCGCGTCTCGCGCAGCGCCTTCGGATCCATCGCTTCGTAGCGGCGGTGCAGCTGGTCGACGATGTCGAGGTAGGTCACGAGCGTGCGCAGCTTGGCCGTGGAGCCGAGGTCGAGCTTGGCCTGCTCGTTGATGTCGAGCGGCTGGTCGTAGTTATCGGTCTGCACGCGCAGGTAGTTGACGTTCTCGCCGCGCTCCATCAGCGTGAAGCTGTAGACCACTTCGGCCGGGTCGCCGTTGCCGAGCAGGCCCTTGCCGGTCAGGCCGGCCGCCTGCGCCGCCTCGGCGCTGGTGAGCTGGCGCAGCGCGGCGGTGACGGCCTGCTGGGCTTCCGCGTCCAGGGTCGAGACCACCGACAGGTCGAGGCGGTCGAGGTTGTACAGGCGCGGCTCGCCCAGCAGGTAGCCGAGGGGGTTGCGCACCGCGTTCGAGGCCTTGCGCGACACGAAGGCGTTCGCGGGCGGCGGCTCGACGCCGGAACCGAGTGCCGGGTGCAGCTTGACGTTCAGCGCCGCGTCGCGCAGCTGCGGCGTGATCACGCCGGCCTGGGCCAGGACGCGCAGGTGGCTGTTGGTCAGGGTTTCCAGGTCTTCCTTGCCGGCGCCGAGGTAATAGGCCGGGCGACGCTGCGCGATCATCAGCGACAGCGCTTCCTTGTAGGCCAGCACGTCGTCGGGGTTCTGCATGTCGCCCTTCAGGGCCGTCGCGACTTTCGCGAAGTCGCGCCCGTACCAGACCCACATGCCGTCGCCAATGCCGTTCACTTCGCCGTAGCCGACCTTGGCCGACAGCGGCACCGTGTTCAGGTAATCGAGCACGATCTGGCGCCGCGCGCCGGTGGTGTCCTCGCCGTCCTGGTAGGCGCGCAGCGTGGCCGAGGCCATCTGGATCAGCTTGTCCTGCAGCGAGGCGGTGCGTCCTTCCGGCGAATGGCGGTACTTCTCGATCTGGGTGGCGAGCGTCGAGCCGCCGGCCACGCGGCCGCCGCTGCCGATGCCGACCGCGTGCAGAGTCTTGTCGAACACCGCTTTCGAGAAGCGGTCCCATTCGATGGCGGGATTGCGCTTCGGGTAGGCCGGGTCGAGCAGTTCGCGGTTCTCGATGAACAGCAGGCTTTGCACCAGCAGCTGCGGCGCGTCGTCGAAGCGCTCGAACTGGCGCTCGGGGAAGCGCGAGCCGAACAGCGGCTGGCTGCGGCAATCGAGGATCTCGAGACCGGCGCGGGTCTTCTCGCGGTAGGTGGCGAACAGGCCATGGTCGGCCAGCTCCACCATCTTCGGCGACATGCGCGCCTGGGCGTCGACGACGTAGTCGCGCGTGTGCAACTTGCCCAGGAAAGCCGGCAAATGCGAGTAACCGAGGCGCGCGTCGTAGGGACTGTCGGCCGGGAAGCGGATGGCGTCGCTCGGCCCCTTCTCCATGCGATAGTGCACGTCCTTCATCATGCCGGCGAAGATCTTCGCCTGCAGCGTGGACGTGCGGGTCTCGTAGACGGCATAGGCGGAGCCGGCGGCAACGACCACCAGCACCAGGCCGAACAGGATGCGCCGGGCGCGGCCGCTGCCTTTGGGCGGCTCGCCTTCGCTTTCCGGTTCGCTCGGATCCGCGGGGAGCTCTTCCTTGCCGGTGTCGGTGACGAGCGAGAGATGCGGATAGCTTTCGTACAGCGGCGCATCCTGCCCGGCTGCCGCCAGGGCCGGCGCGGCGCTGCCGCCGTCCGTGCGCCCGCGCAGGATGCGCACGGCGCGAAATACGTTACGTGGCCGTCTGAAACGGCGTGTACTTTCCATGATGGCTCAACCGGTTTGAATCATTGTGCCTGCAATCCCTGCCAACCTGCTCGCCATCGGTGCTGCCGGTCTGTTCGAGTGATCGAGGTCGTCGTTAGTTCACGTTTTGGCGCCTGATCTGACCTGATATCTCAGCGCGCCACAGCCATCATTCCACCACATCAACACGTGTTCCACGTAGCCCTGTTCAACAAATTTGACCTGCCCTGTTTATTTTCGCAAAAAAACAACGGCAGAGTTAGCAAGACGGCATTGATGCCTACAAGCATTGGTATTCCGCACCCACACGGTCGAGTTCCGCGCGCATCGCGGCGAAGGCCGGCGCCACCTCTTCAGGCTCGCCCTTGACCCCGAGTTCGATATGGCGGCGGCTGCCGTCCTCGCCCACGCTTGGCAGGCTGAACACGCGCACGCCGGCGTAGCGCGCCTCGATCGCCTCCATCAGCGGCGTGAGCACGGCCTCGGCCTGGCCATACACCAGCATCGCCTGCTCCGCATGCGCCCGTTTATGAAAGAGGTCGGCGTAATACGTGTCGAGCACCCAGGCGATCATCGGCCAGGCCATCACCGGGAAGCCCGGCACGAAATGGTGGCGCGCCACCGTGAAGCCGGGGATGCCGTTGTAGGGGTTCGGGATCAGGGTGGCGCCCACCGGGAACTCGGCCATTTTGAGGCGTTGCAGGTTCTCGGGTGCGGACAAGTCGGCTTCCCTGCCTGCCTCGCGCGCGGTTTGCACGATGCGCTCCTCGACCAGGCGCCGCCCTTCCGGGTGCAGTGCGAGCGGCAGGTCCAGCGCCGCCGCTGCCGCCTGGCGCGTGTGGTCGTCGGGCGTGGCGCCGATGCCGCCGCACGAAAATACGATGTCCTCACTGGCAAAGCTGCGGCGCAGGGTCGCCGCGATGCGTTCGCGCTCGTCGCCGACGAACTCGGCCCAACCGAGCTGCAGGCCGCGCTCGGCCAGCAGCGCCACCACTTTCGAAAAATGCTTGTCCTGGCGCTTGCCGGACAGGATTTCGTCGCCGACGACGATCAGGCCGAATGCCATGCGCTTCTCCTTGTCAAGATGCCACCGGCGCGGTCGCGTTCGCGGCGCGCAGGTCCTGCAGCGCCTGCAGGCAGTAATACTGGAACCACAAGCCGGTGAACACGAAGATCATCACGTAGAGCCAGGCCGACAGGATCGCCAGGAAGGGAAACAGCACCACCGACAGCACGGCGCCGCCCATCCAGGCGATGCCGGGCATGGCGCCGAGCACGCCCGAGACCATGCCGATCGCCAGCAGCGGCCAGCGCCGCGTCTTCATCAAAGTCTGGCGCTCGGCGGCGCTGGCGTGGGCGGCGAGCGCGTCGTAGCTCATCACGCGCGAGGTCACCCAGCCCCAGAGCGCGGCCTGCACCAGCACCGCCACCGGCGGCACCGCGTACAGCGGCACCGTCATCAGCCACAGGCCGGCGAACACGAGCACGCTGGTCAGGTTCATCCAGACGCTGCCGGCGAAGCTGCCGCCCTCCTTCTGCTCGAGCTGGGGAAACTGGCGCCGGCCGACGTAGCGCTCGATCGCGGGCATGGCGAAGATACCCATGAACAGCAGGGAGGACGCAATCATCAGCGGCAGCAGCAGGATGATGGCCATCAGGGGCACCACCATCACCTGCAGCACGCCCAGGCCCAGCGTGGAGAGCATGCTGCCGCTGGCCTGGAACCAGCCGTAGTCGGCAAAGACGCCGTGCAGCCAGTCGAGTAAAGGTTGCAGCCCGAACCACAGCAGCGCGCCCCAGACCAGCAGCGACAGCAGCAGCGGCACCAGCGAGAGCAGCAGCATCCGGCCGGAGAACTGGGCGCGCAGGGCGCGGCCCCAGGCGGTGGCGACGCCGCTCACCGCTGGCCTCGCCGGTCATTCCAATTAAGCAGGAGAAAGTGTGCAGCCATGGTCATGCGGCTCCCGATGGATGTCAAAAGCTTATTGTAGACAGAAACGGCAGGGCGGGCCCGGCGCGGCAAGCGGACGCTCGATGGCGCTTCGGAAGTCCATGCACTACAATCGCCGCTCAATCTGAACCTTGAAGGAAAATCATGTCCATTACCACCACCGCTTCCGGCCTGCAGTACGAAGACACCGTCGTCGGCGAAGGCGCCGAGGCGAAAGCCGGCGCCTACGTCACCGTCCACTACACCGGCTGGCTGCGCAACGACGACGGCAGCACCGGCGCCAAGTTCGATTCGAGCAAGGACCGCAACGACCCGTTCCAGTTCCCGCTGGGCGCCGGCCACGTGATCCGCGGCTGGGACGAAGGCGTGCAGGGCATGAAGGTCGGCGGCGCCCGTCGCCTGATCATCCCGGCCAGCCTGGGCTATGGCGCACGCGGCGCCGGCGGCGTGATTCCGCCGAACGCGACGCTGATCTTCGACGTCGAGCTGCTGGCAGTCTAAGCCTGCCTGTCGTAGGGTGGGTTCTCGAACCCACCTTCACAGCGGCTGACCGATCGACATCTCACATGGTCGACCGCGTGGGTTCGAGAACCCACCCTACCCAAGCTCGCCCCGAGCATCCCCTCTAAAATTCCCGCCAGAAGCACGTATTTCGCTACCTGTTACGCTAAGATGGCCGCGCGCATTGCCGTTCAGTCAATGCACCATCCAGCAATTTTGCCAACAGGAGTTTTTATGAGCTTGCAAGACCAGTTCACCCAGGCCCAGGCCGATTCGAAGAACCTGCCGGAGCGTCCGGACAACATGACCTTGCTGAAGATCTATGCGCTGTTCAAGCAGGGCTCGGCAGGCGACGTGACCGGCGAGCGCCCGGGCTTCACCGACATGGTCGGCCGCGCCAAGTACGACGCGTGGGAACAGCTGAAAGGCACCTCGCAGGAAGACGCGATGCAGCAGTACATCGACCTGATCGAGGAACTGAAGGGTTAAGCACCCGCGCCGGCCATGCGGCCGGCCTCACCGCCGGGGCCTGCACCAGGCAAGGCCGCGGCAGACAGCATGCTCATGCGGCCGCGAACACCCGGCGCATCTTGTCGGTCACCTTGGCCTCGATGGCCGGACCGAAGGCGCTCATCAGGAAGCCCAGCTTGATCCGCAGCGCCGCGCGCTGTTCTTCCAGGGTCAAGGCGCCTTCCACCCCGCTGCGCTCGAAGCGCAGTACGTCGCCGTCCCAGCGGCACTGCATGCCGAATTCCGCGGCAACCTTGTCCGCCACCTGCTGCGCCGCCGCGCGCGCCCGTTCCGGGCTCAGGCTGTGTTCCTGGACGATGTGAATGTCGGCCATCTGTTTCCTTCCTTCTTCTTCAAAACGCAAGAGGCCGCCATGATGCCAGTTGCGCCGCCGCCGTGCCAGTGCGCGTTGCAATTGATTCTCATCAAGACCGATTCCGTGCAGGGGACGACTATCTGCTGAGGTATCGCAATCACACGAGGATGCGCCATGGAACGAGCACTGTTGCCGGATGACCCCAACCCCAGCGAACGCGACCAGCCGCCGGTCGCGTTTGTCCCCACCCCCAGCGCCGCTTACCGCCAGCACCGCAAGGCCGCGCAGCTGCTCGACCAGCCGGGCGCGCCGCGCGGTCTAGACGAGCCGCAAACGTCGGACGTGCCCCTGCCCTATGCCTTCGGCGCGCGCGTGCTGATGTGGAAGCAGGATCCCTCGGTGACGGACATGGGCACGCGCAAGGCCTTCCTGCCCGGCATCGTGCTGGCCGGCCCGCGCGACGCCCGCATCGCGTCGAGCGATCCCAGCATCAGCCCGGTCGAGCCGAACGCCTTCGGCGACTTCGTCACCATGCCCGACACCCCGCAGTTCGACGCCGTCCACACCTTCGCCGTGGTGCGGCAGACGCTCACCATGTACCAGCGCTCGCTGTCCTCGAGCGGCGCCGAGATGCCGCTACCCTGGCAGTGGAACAGCAGCATCGACACCGCGCCGCTGCAGATCTTTCCCTACGGCCTGCCGAACGTCATGAACGCGTTCTACAGCCGCACCCAGAACTGCCTGAAGTTCGGCGACTTCGTCCCGAGCGGCCAGACCGAACGCGTCTTCACCTGCCGCTCCTTCGACATCGTCGCCCACGAGACCGGCCACGCCGTGCTCGACGGGCTGAAACCGCACTGGCTGCTGGCCGACGCACCGCCCCAGACCGGCGGCCTGCACGAGTCCTTCGGCGACCTGACGGCGATCTTCCTGGCGCTGTCCCAGCTCGACCAGTGCGAGGCGGTGGTGGCCCAGACCAAGGCGCGCCTGCACGACAAGACTTTTCTCGCCGATATCGCCGAGCAGTTCGGCCTGGCGCTCGGCAGCACCACGGGCCTGCGCAACGCCGACAACGACCTGACCCTGTCGCAGGCCGGGACCCAGGTGCACGCCATTTCCCAGGTGTTCACCGGCGCCGTCTACGACATCCTGGCCGACCTGTTTGCGTACGAGCGCAATCCGGCGCTGGAAGACGACGCCGCCGTGCTGCACCGGGTCGCCGCCTACCTGCGCGGCCTGGTGCTGCGCGCCCTGATGGCCGCGCCCGACATTGCCGCCACCTATGCCGACGTGGTCAACGAAATGCTGCGCCTGGTGCTAGAGGACGGCAAGCCGGACAGCTATACGCAATCGATCCGTACCCAGTTCACGGTCCGCGAGGTGGTGGGCGCACCGGAAGCGGCGAACGATGCGCCGTCCGTGGAGAGCGGGCCCGCCGCACCGCCCGGGGGCACGCCGCCCTTCGATGCCGACCTGCCGGGCAAGACCCTGAGCCCGCCATGCAAGGTGCACGTGCGCCTGGCGGCGGGCGTCTGCGACGCGCCCGGCGCCCAGCAGGACCGGCGCGCCTGCTGCGGCACCATGAACCTGGCCGAGTACTACAACATAGAGCGCGTGCTCGAGGCC
>DEKZ01000055.1:0-8445 GCA_002354135.1 Massilia sp. UBA2709
CAGCCGGCAGCCGAGGCGCCGGAGCACGACAGCAGCGCCGTCGAGGAAGCAGCGGCCGCGCATGAAGCGCAGGCGCCGCACTCGAACGTCATCGCCTTGCCGACCGCGACCCGGCCGGCGCCCCCGCCGGACGACAGCCAGCGCCGCGTGGGCACGCTGGAGATTCCGCTGGCGCTGTACAACATCTATATCGCCGAGACCGACGAGCTGCTGCGCACGCTCGAACGCGATTTCGGCGAATGGCGCCACGAGCCGGGGCGCGCCGCCACGCCTGAAGCGCTGAAGGCGGTGCACACGCTGGCCGGCACCTCGGCTACGGTGCGCTTCGATGCCTTGCGCGACCTGGCCCAGGCGCTGGAAAGCACGCTGGAGTGCCTGGGCGCCCCCGCACCCAGCCTGCAGCCGGAGCAGCACGACGTGCTCGACAGCGTCCTGGCCCGTGTGCGCCAGATGCTGCAGGCTTTCGGCCGCGGCGAGCTGGCGCCTGCCCAGCCGGACCTGATCGGGCAGCTGGAGGCGCTGCGCGAGCAGCTCGGCGCCGCGCAGACCAACGAAGTCTACGGCGACGTGCCGCAAGACCTGGCCCTGCACCTGGACAGCCTGTTTGCGCAGGCCTACGACAGCCTGCTGGCCGAGCCGCCGCAATTCGCGCAATCCGCGCCCCCGGCCTCGGCGCCGGCGGCAAGCGCAGCAGCGGCCGCCAGCGACGACATCGATGCGCTGTTCGGCCTCGATGTCGACGATCTGTTCGATGCGCCGGTGCAGCAGCACGCAGCGCCGGCCGAGGACAGCGTGCCGACGGAGCCCGCGGCGGACGCCGTGACGGAAGACGAGGCCATCGCTGCCGCCGAAGCCGATTTCGGCCAGGATGTTGCGGATGCGCCGGCCGATGCGCCGGAACCGGAAGCCATCGAACTGCCGATCAGCCTGGATATCGCCGCGCCGGAGCCGGAAGCGGCCAACCCGTCGGCCGTGGAAGAGGCTGCCGTGGCGGAGCGCGAGACCAGCGCACTGCCGGTCATACCGCCAGCCGCGCTGGACGAGGAACTGGGCGCGCCGGCGCTGGCCGCCGAGCCGGTGCTGCACGACGAACTCGATCCCGACCTGCTGCCGGTCTTCCTGGAAGAGGCGGCGGACCTGCTGCCGCAGATCGGCAACGGCCTGCGCCAGTGGCAGCAGGACCCGCACGACACCGCGCCGGCGCAAGGCCTGCTGCGCACCCTGCACACGGTGAAGGGCAGCGCACGCATGGCCGGCGCGATGCGCATCGGCCAGCACACGCACGAGCTGGAGACCCAGGTCGAGAACATGGTCCATGCCGGGACCACCGCCCCGGCCGCGTTCGAGGAACTGATGGCGAGCTACGACCAGGCGCTGGTCCTGTTCGAACAGCTGGTCAAGCCGGCGCAGGCAGAGAGCGAGGCCGAGACCGAGAGCGATGCGACGGCGGGCGGCGCTGCCGCGCCTGTCTCCATTGAACCCCAGGTCGAAACGCGCACGCCGCTGGTGCGCGTGCGCGCCGACATCCTCGACCGCCTGGTGACCCAGGCCGGCGAAGTCTCGATCACCCGCTCGCGCCTGGAAAACCAGGTCGGCGTGCTCAAGGGCGCGCTGTCTGAATTCTCGGACAACCTGGTGCGCCTGCGCCGCCAGTTGCGCGAAGTCGAGATGCAGGCCGAGTCGCAGATCGCGTCGCGCATGTCGATCGCCGGCGAGCGCGAGTTCGATCCGCTCGAGTTCGACCGCTTCACGCGCCTGCAGGAGTTGACGCGCATGATGGCCGAGAGCGTGAACGACGTCGCTTCCTTCCAGGAGTCGCTGGCGCGCACGGTCGAGGGCGCCGACGAGGAGCTGGCGGCGCAGTCGCGCATGACGCGCGACCTCCAGCGCGACCTGATGCGCGTGCGCATGGTGCCCTTCGCCAGCCTGTCCGAGCGCCTGTTCCGCGTGGCGCGCCAGACGGCCAAGGAAACCGACAAGCGCGTCAACCTCGACATCCGCGGCGGCGGCGTCGAGATCGACCGCAGCGTGCTGGAACAGATGGCCGCGCCCTTCGAGCACCTGCTGCGCAACGCCATCGTGCACGGCATCGAGCCGCGCGCGCAGCGCCTGGCCGCCGGCAAGAGCGAGACGGGCGAAGTGCTGGTGCAGGTCAGCCAGCAGGGCAACGAAGTCGTGCTGCAGTTTTCCGACGACGGCGCCGGCCTGGACCTGGAACGCATCCGCGCCAAGGCCCGTGCGCTGGGCCTGATCGATCCCGCGGCTGAGCTGTCGGACAAGGAAGCCGCCGAACTGATCTTCGCGCCGGGCTTCTCGACCGCCGACAGCCTGACCGAACTGGCCGGGCGCGGCGTCGGCATGGACGTGGTGCGTTCGGAAGCGCAGGCGCTCGGCGGGCGCGTCGTCATCGATTCGAAGCCGGGGCAGGGCACGCGCTTCACCATCCACCTGCCGCTGACGCTGGCCGTCACCCAGGTGGTGCTGGTCGCCAGCGCCGGCAAGACCTATGCGCTGCCCTCGACCCTGGTCGAGCAGGTGCAGCCGGTGCGCGAGCCCGATCTCGCGGCCGCTGCCCAGGCCGGCGTGCTGGAGGTGCAGGGGCAGGTGCTGCCCTTCCACTACCTGCCGGCCCTGCTGGGCGAAGGCGAGACCTTCGAGCCCGGCCTGCGCTCGCGGCCGGTGATGGTGCTGCACAGCGCGGACGAACGCATCGCCCTGCAGGTCGACGAGGTGCTGGGCAACCGCGAAGTCGTCATCAAGAACCTCGGGCCGCAACTGGCGCGCGTGCCGGGCATTGCCGGCGCCACGGTGCTGGGCTCGGGCGACATCGTCCTGATCCTGAATCCCCTGGCGCTGGGCCGCAATGCCGGGACGGCCGCGCCGCTGGCCGACCTGGCCATCCCGCCGGCGCCGGCCCACCGTCCCACCGTGATGGTGGTCGACGATTCGCTCACCGTGCGCCGCGTGACCCAGCGCATGCTCGAGCGCGAGGGTTACCGGGTCGCGCTGGCGAAGGACGGCGTCGATGCGCTGGAACAGCTGCCGGAAGTGCGGCCGGACCTGATGCTGGTCGATATCGAGATGCCGCGCATGGACGGCTTCGACCTGGTGCGCCACGTGCGCAACGACGCGGCGACCCAGGCCATTCCCGTCATCATGATCACCTCGCGCACGGCGGACAAGCACCGCAATGTCGCGATGGGCCTGGGAGTGAATGCCTACTTCGGCAAGCCCTACCAGGAAGACGTGCTGCTGGCGGCGATTGCGGGGCTGCTGGGTGGGGAGATGCCGGCGGTGAACGGTCTCCAGGACGGATGATCTGACCCGTAGGGTGGACGGCTTCGCCGTCCACGCGTTCAACAATCGCCAGATCTGCCCGCTCGGCAATTCAATCAATATCTATCGACGCGTGGACGGCAGAGCCGTCCACCCTACGTCCCTTCGTCCGGCGGCGTTGGTGTTTTGACCACCGCAAACCGCGCCAGCGTCTTCTGCCGCGCCTCCTCATGCTTCACGACCGGCGCCGGATAATCGCGTCCCAACACCACGCCGCATTCCGCCAATTCATCGGCCGGCACCAGCCACGGCGCGTGGATAGCGCGCGCATCCAGCTTGTCCAGCTGCGGCAGGTAGTGGCGAATGAACTCCCCGCGCGCGTCGAACTTCTGCGACTGCGTCACCGGGTTGAAGATCCTGAACCAGGGCTGGGCATCGCAGCCGGTGGAGGCCGCCCATTGCCAGCCGCCGACATTCGACGCCAGGTCGTAATCGAGAAGACGGCGCGCGAAATAGCGTTCGCCCCAGCGCCAGTCGATCCCGAGGTCCTTCACGAGAAAACTGGCCGTCACCATGCGCAGCCGGTTGTGCATGAAGCCGGCCTGGTTGAGCTGGGCCATCGCCGCGTCGACCAGCGGGTAGCCGGTGCGGCCCGCGCACCAGGCCGCGAACAGTTCATCCGCCTGCCGTCCCGCTTCCCACTCGACGGCATCGAAGGCCGGCTTGAAGGAGCGCTCGGCCACGTGCGGATGGTGGAACAGGATCATCGCGTAGAACTCGCGCCAGACGAGTTCCGACAGCCAGACCGGCGCGCCCGCACCGCCCGCGCCCATGGCCATCATCTGCTGCAGGGTACGCACCAGGTGGCGCACCGAGGTGGTGCCGAAACGCAGGTGCACCGACAATTGCGAGGTGCCCGGTTGCGCCGGAAAGTCGCGCGCCTTGCCGTAGTCCGCCAGGCGCGGGAGGAAAGCCTCGAACAACTGCGTGGCGCCCGACATGCCCGGCGCGACGGGCGAAGGACCGTCGTCGAAGCCGAGTTCGCCCAGGCTCGGCATGGTGAATGCCGCAGGCTGCGCAAACGCGGCCGCATACGGTTCGACCGGCCACGGCGCCAGCGCTTCCGGCTGCGCGGCCAGGCGCTTGAGCCAGGCATTCTTGTATGGCGTGAACACGCCATAGGGCTGGCCGGCCAGCGTCAGGACCTCGCTTTTCTCGAACACGACCTGGTCCTTGTAGCTGAGCAGTTGGCGTCCATCCGCCGCCAGCGCCGCGGCCACGGCGGCATCGCGTGCGATCGCGTCCGGTTCGTAGTCGCCGTTGACGTGGACCGCGTCCGCGTCCAGCTCGGCGGCAAGCACCGGGATGATGCTGCGCGCCGCGCCATGGCGCACGAGCAGGCCGCCGCCGAGCCGGCGCAGCTCGGCATCGAGTTCGACCAGGCTGGCATGGATGAAGCGCAGGCGCGCATCCTGGCGCGGCAGGCCGGCCAGGATGTCGGTATCGAAGACGAACACGCAATGCACGCTGTTCGATGCGCGCAGGGCGTGGTGCAGGGCGGCGTGGTCGAAAGCGCGCAGGTCGCGGCGGAACCAGACGAGAGACTTGCTTATCGGCATCATTGTGTGTTCAGTCAACACGGCGGGCTATTTTACTGGCTACGATCGCCAGGTAGCCCCTCATGTCAACCGTGTCGTCGCGCGCGCAACCGCGCTGCCGGATGGCCCGATGTGCGTTTCAGTGTAAACTAACGAAAAGCCTAATGTTGTAGTCTGGATACTAGTGGTTAATCAGAGAGTGAGCCAAGAGAGAGTCAGCGTATGAAGAAGAGCAAAATCGGCAACGCTCTACCCATGGCCGGCCTGCCGCAGCAAGGCGAAACCCTTGGAAACATCGGTCCGGCACCATCTGGGTTGAACTTAGCCAACCATTTCCTCATCGCCATGCCGTCCATGGAAGACCCGATCTTCGGCGGTGCGGTGGTCTACATCTGCGAGCACAACGAGAAGGGGGTGCTCGGCGTGGTCATCAACAAGCCGACCGACATGACGATGGAGGTGCTGTTCGACCGCATCGACCTGAAAGTGGCCGACGGCCTGCGCTCGGCGGTCGTGGACGAACCGATCATGTTCGGCGGCCCGGTCCAGGACGACCGCGGCTTCGTGCTGCACAGCCCGGGCGGACGCTATTCGTCCTCGCTCAACGTCACCGACGAAGTGGCCTTCACCACCTCGATCGACGTGCTCGAGGCGGTCGCCAGCGGCGCCGGTCCCGCGCGCATGCTGGTCTCCATCGGCTATGCCGGCTGGAGCCCGGGCCAGCTCGAGGAAGAACTCTCGCGCAACGGCTGGCTCACCGTGGGCGCCGACGCCCACGTGCTGTTCGACTTGCCGATCGAGGAGCGCTACAACGCCGCCATCAAACTGCTGGGCATCGACCCGATGATGCTCGCCACCGAGGCCGGCCATGCGTGACAATGGTTGACATCGTTCTTGGGTTCGACTTCGGCGTGAAGCGCATCGGCATCGCGATGGGCAACACGCTCACCGGGCAGGCGCAACCACTCACCATCATCGATGCCATCGACAACGCCACGCGCTTCAAGCTGATCGGCGAGCTGATCGCGCAGTGGCGTCCCGCGCGTCTCGTCGTCGGCGAGCCGCGCCACCCCGACGGCGCCGAGCACGACATGACCCTGCGCTCGCGCCGCTTCGCCAACCAGCTCAATGGCCGTTTCAACCTGCCCGTCGAGCTGGTCGACGAACGTTATTCTTCGGCCGTCATCCCCTCCAAGCGCGGCGAGCGCATCGACGCAAAGGCGGCCGCCATCATTTTGCAACAGTACTTTGACGATCATGCCAACAACTAAACACGACTTCGATGCGGAAGCGCTGTACCGCGCTCTGCTCGAACAAGTACGCACGGGCCTGGCCGGCGTACCGGATGCCGCCATCGTCGGCATCCATTCGGGCGGCGCCTGGCTGGCCGAGCGCCTCGCCTCGGACCTCGACCTGAAAGCGCGCCTGGGCTTCATCGACGTCTCGTTCTACCGCGACGACTACGCGAAGAAGGGCCTGCACCCCGACGTGAAGCCGACCCACATCGGCTTCAACGTCGACGGCGCCACCATCCTGCTGGTCGACGACGTGCTGTTCACCGGCCGCACCACGCGCGCCGCGATCAACGTGCTGTTCGACTATGGCCGACCGGCCTGCATCAAGCTGGCGGCCCTGGCCGACCGCGGCGGACGCGAATTGCCGGTGGCGCCGGACTTCGTGGGCGTGCGCACTACCCTGGAACGCCATCAGCTGCTGTCGCTGGCGCGCGACGCGGCCGGCCAACTCTCGCTCACCATCGAAGACGATAATGCCGATTCTGAACAATAACCCGCAACTCAACAAGAATGGCGAGCTGCAGCACCTGCTGACCATCGAGGGACTGCCGAAAGCCATCATCAACCACATCCTCGACACCGCATCGAGCTTCGTCGGCATCTCCGACCGCGAAGTGAAGAAGGTGCCGCTCATGCGCGGCAAGAGCGTGTTCAACCTGTTCTTCGAAAACTCCACGCGCACCCGCACCACCTTCGAGATCGCATCCAAGCGCCTGTCGGCCGACGTCATCAACCTGAACATCCAGGCCTCGTCGACCTCGAAAGGCGAGTCGCTGCTCGACACCATCGACAACCTGGCGGCCATGCACGCCGACATGTTCGTGGTGCGCCACGCGCAGTCGGGCGCGCCCTACCTGATCGCCCAGCACCTGGACAAGACCGGCCAGAAGGACATCCACGTCGTCAACGCCGGCGACGGGCGCCACGCGCACCCGACCCAGGGCCTGCTCGACATGTACACGATCCGGCACTACAAGAAGGACTTCACCAACCTGCGCGTGGCCATCGTCGGCGACATCCTGCACAGCCGCGTGGCGCGTTCGGACATCCATGCGCTGACCACCCTGGGCGTGCCGGAAGTGCGCGCCATCGGGCCGCAGACCCTGCTCCCGGGCGGCCTGGAGCACATGGGCGTACGCGTGTTCAACAACATGGACGAAGGCCTGAAGGACGTCGACGTGATCATCATGCTGCGACTGCAGAACGAGCGCATGTCGGGCGCGCTGCTGCCCTCGGCCCAGGAGTACTTCAAGAGCTACGGCCTGACGCCCGAGCGCCTGGCGCTGGCGAAACCGGACGCGATCGTGATGCACCCGGGCCCGATGAACCGCGGCGTTGAAATCGACTCGGCGGTCGCCGACGGCAAGCAGGCGGTGATCCTGCCGCAGGTGACCTTCGGTATTGCGGTGCGCATGGCAGTGATGAGTATTTTGGCAGGGACTCACGGATGAAATTACATATCAAGAACGGGCGCCTGATCGACCCGGCAAAAGGCATCGACCAGGTGACGGATCTCTTCATTGCGGACGGCAAGGTGGCCGCGATCGGCGAAGTGCCTGCGGGCTTCACCGCCGATACCAGCATCGACGCGACCGGCCTCGTGGTCGCGCCGGGCCTGGTCGACCTGTCGGCACGCCTGCGCGAGCCGGGCTACGAATACAAGGCGACGCTGGAATCGGAAATGCAGGCGGCGATCCAGGGCGGCGTGACCACCCTGGTCTGTCCGCCGGACACCGACCCGGTGCTGGACGAACCGGGCCTGGTCGAGATGCTCAAGCACCGCGCGCGCAACCTGAACCAGGCCAACGTGCACCCGCTGGGCGCGCTGACCATGGGCCTGAAAGGGCAGGCGCTGACGGAAATGGCCGAACTGACCGAGGCCGGCTGCATCGGCTTTGCCCAGGCCGAGGTGCCGATCCTCGACACCAACGTGCTGCTGCGCGCGCTGCAGTACGCGAAAACCTTCGGCTACACGGTCTGGCTGCGCCCGCAGGACCCGCACATCGGCCGCGGCGGCGTGGCCCACAGCGGCCCGCTGGCGACGCGCCTCGGCCTGTCCGGCGTGCCGGTGATGGCCGAGACCATCGCCCTGCACACGATCTTCGAGCTGGTGCGCAGCACCGGCGCGCGCGTGCACCTATGCCGCATGTCGTCCGCCGCCGGTCTCGAGCTGGTGCGCGCCGCCAAGGCCGAAGGCTTGCCGGTCACCTGCGACGTCGGCGTGCACCACCTGCACATGACCGACGCCGACATCGGCTTCTTTGATTCGAACGCGC
>DEKZ01000055.1:8686-33162 GCA_002354135.1 Massilia sp. UBA2709
CACGGCGACGCCGCGCTGGTGCGCGCGCTGGCGAAGATCACCTCGCAGGCGGCGCGTACCGCCGGCCTGGACGCGGGCCACCTCGCGCCCGGCGCGGCGGCCGATGTCGTCATCTTCGATCCGGAGGTGCGTTGGCAGGTGAATGGCGCAGCGCTGGCCAGCCAGGGCAAGCACACGCCTTTCCTCGGCTACGAGCTGACCGGGCAGGTGAAGGCCACCGTGGTCGGTGGCCGTGTCGCCTACCAGCGTTAAAGCCGGGCACGGCACGCAAGTGCCGTGCCCGAGGGTTCTTGCGCGCTCTGTTTCATTCTTTCTTTCGTTATGCTCCGTCTGCGGCTAGCCTGGCGCCTCGTGCGCGTCGTCCTCCACCTGCTGGTTGGCCTGGCGACCTGCGCGCTGGTCTTTCCCTGGGCGCGCAGGAAGCTGCGCGACGCGCTCACGCGGCGCTGGTCGCGCCGCCTGCTGGCCATCTGCAAGGTGCGCGTCGAACAGGCGCCGGGCGCGCCCGTGCTCGAACACGCGCTGTGCGTCTCCAACCACGTGTCCTGGCTGGACATCTTCGTCATCAACTCCCTGCACCCCTGCCGCTTCGTGGCCAAGGCCGAGATCCGCGCCTGGCCGGTGCTCGGCTGGCTGGTCGCGGCGGCCGGCACCGTGTTCATCGCGCGCGGCAACCGGCGCGAACTGCGCCACATCTTCAAGGGCATCGTGAGCGTGCTGGAGCAGGGTGAACGGGTCGCCTTCTTCCCCGAGGGGACGGTGGCGCGGCAGGGGCAGGTCCTGCCCTTCCACGCCAACCTGTTCGAGGCGGCGATCGACGCCGCCGTGCTGGTGCAGCCCTGCGCGCTGGCCTACCTCGACGAGGCCGGCAACTGGCATCCGAACGTCGACTACGTCGGCGAGATCACCTTTGTCGACAGCATCATGACCATCCTGCGCGGCGGGCCGATCCGCGCGCGCCTGACCTGCCTGGCGCCGCTCGACGCGGCTGGTGCGCACCGGCGCGAGCTGGCGACGGCGGCGCACGATGCGGTGGCGTCGGCGCTGAAGCCAGGTGTAGGGTTATGTCGGGTGGACTCCTGAGTCCACGCGGTACAGCGGTTGAAAAAACGAGGCCGATGATCTCGCAGACATGCGCTGATCATCGGCCTTTGTCGTTGGCACGTGTTTCGACAGGCACACGTAGCACAGCGTGGGTTCGAGAACCCACCCTACGCAAAGCAAAGGCTACTTCTTCCCGCTGTGCGGCCGATACTCCGGACAATCCACCTGCAACAGCGTCCGGTCGTCCAGGCACACCGCGGTCAGCTTCCCGCCCCAGACGCAGCCGCTGTCGAGCCCCACCAGGTTCGGGCGCAGCACCAGGCCCAGCGCCGACCAGTGCCCGAACACCACCGTCACATCGTTTGTCCGGCGTCCCGGCAGGTCGAACCAGGGCACCAGTCCCGAGCCTTCCGGCCCGCTCTCGCTTTCCTTGTGCGCGAAATCCATGGTGCCGTCGGGCAGGCACAGGCGCATGCGGGTGAGGGCGTTGACGATGCAGCGCAGGCGCTCGATGCCTTCCAGGCTGTCGTCCCAGCGGTCGGGCTGGTTGCCGTACATCCGGCCAAGGAAGTCGATCCAGCCCTCGCCGCGCAGCACGGCCTCGACCTCGCCTGCCAGCGCGATGGTCTTGGCCGCGTCCCATTGAGGGGCCACGCCGGCGTGCACCATCAGGTGGGCGTCGACGAACAGCGCCAGCGGACGCGCACGCAGCCAGGCGACCAGCTCATCGAGGTCGGGGGCGGCCAGGATCTCGTCGAGGGTGTCGGACTTGCTCGCCTTCTGGGCGCCGACGGCGACCGCCAGCAGGTGCAGGTCGTGGTTGCCGAGGAGGGCTTCGACGCGCCCGCCGCTTGTTTCCGACAGCGCCTTCATGCGGCGCAGCGCCATCAGCGACTCCGGGCCGCGGTTGATCAGGTCGCCGACAAACAGGATGCGGGCGTCGCCCGCGGCGTCCGCGGCGATCTTGTCGAGCAGGGCCTGGGCCTCGTGGGCGCAACCCTGCAGGTCGCCTATGACATAGGTTTTCATCGTCTGCTCATTTCCGGGCGCGGCCGCACACCACGCCGCCCCTTGTTCTTGTTCGATAATGCTCGCAAAAGCGCGGCGACGGCGCCGGTCTTAGCCTTGCAGTGCTGGCATACTAAATGATTTCGGTGGCGGGCGGTGTCAATGCAGTCTCCTTGCCTGGCAAACCACCGGACAACGATCGTCGCCGAGACAACTGCGCGACTGGTTCCGATGATGACTTATTCCCGCGCGCCATCCGGCAACCGGCTCGTGCCTGGAGACCGTAGGAAAGCACGCAAGGGAATGATCCTGGCCGGCGGATCGGGAACGCGCCTGTATTCGATGACGATGGCGGCATCGAAGCAGTTCATGCCGCTGTACGGCAAGCGGATGATTTATTATCCGCTGACGACGCCGATGCAGGCCGGAATATGCGAGATATGCATTCTCTCGACCGAGCAGGACCTGCCGCTTCTCGCAATTGCCGGGCGATGGAGAGTAATGGGCCTGTCCCTGCATTACGCGTGCAGGCGCCGCCGGAAGGGATTGCCCAGGCTTATCTGATCGGGCGAGATTTCCCCGCCGGCGCGTCATCAAGCCTGATCCTGGGCGATAACATCTTTTATGGCCATGGGCTCGAGCGCACCCGCAGGCGGCAAATGCGCGGCACGATGGCGCGACCGTGTTTGCCTGTCACGTGCAGGACCCGCAGCGTTATGCGTGATCGAATTCGGCGCTGCCGGCCAAGCCGCGGCGATCGAGGAAAATCGCGCGTTCCGAAATCGCATTACGCCGTTACCGGACTCTACTTTTATGACTGTCCGGGCTGCGATATCGCGGCGGGCCTGCATCCGTCGGCGCGGCGAGCTGGAAATTACCGATATCAACCGGGCTTATCTGGAAGCGGGATCATTGTCGGTCGAACCGATGGGACGCGGCATGGCCTGGCTCGATATCGGCACCCACGAATCCCTGCTCGATGCGGCGCAATTCATCGCCACGATGGAAAAGCGCCAGGGGCCGAATGTGGCGATGCCGGAAGAAACTGCATTTCGCATGGGCTATATCGGCGCGGCCGAACCGGAAAGCATGCTGGGCCATTACAGCACACCAGTTACGGTCAATACCTGCTGCAATTGCTGGAGGATTCGGTGCTGGAATGAAGGCGCATCCGGCCGCCGTTTCCGGGGTGGTGCTGATCGAGCCGCTGGTCCACGAGCTGCGTCCGCATTTTGTCCAGGATAACCAGTCGGTCTCGGTGGCGAATACCATGCGTGGCCTGCATTGCCAGATGCGAAAGCAGCAGGGCAAAATGGTGCGCGCGAACAGGGGAGCGATTTTCGACGTCGTGGTCGACATGCGCCGTGCTTCGGCTGCCTCCGGCCGGGCGATGACGATCGGGCTCAGTGCCGGGAACCGGCGCCAGTTGTGGATTCCCCGGGATGCGTCCACGGTTTCCTGGCGCTTGGCGATGGCGCCGGATGCGTCTGCAAGATCACCGATTACTGGTCACCCGCGCACGAACGCATTCTGTTGTGGAACGAACCCGCACTGGCCATGGCCTTGCCCCTGGATGGGGAGCCGGTACTGCCGGAAAAGGACAGGCGGGCGCGCCTTTGCGGGAGGCCGAGGCCTGCGATTCCCGTTGATGCCGGCCTCGGCCTATCCCACCTTTCCCTCATTCCTCAGGCAGGCGATTTTGATCAATCGTGCACATTGCGTGCACGATAAACTGCCGTGTTTGGGTTCGAAAGCGTGTATACGGTTACAATGTCATTATGCTTTTGGCAAGAATGGCAGGGCGGGTCACTCCGCCACGCATCACGCCCCGCATGGCCTTGCATCGAGCCGCATGCGCGTCGCAGGCCGCTGCCTGCCGAGTCGGAATCGCAGGAGCGTCATGTTTTCATTCCTGGTTAGCTTCGTCTGCTCCACCCTGCTGACCCTGCTCGTTATCAAGCAGGCGAAATTGCACGCGCCTGCACTGGATTCCGATTTCCGGGGCGTGCAACGCGCGCATACCCATCTGGTGGCCAGGATCGGCGGCCTGCCGATCTATTTCGGCGTGCTCGTCAGCGCTTCCATTTCGATCTGGCGCGAGCCGGTGATGCTGCAATGGATGACGGCGCTGCTGTTCAGCGCTTTTGTCGCCTTCAGCGGTGGAATTGTCGAGGATTACACCGGCACCGTGCGGCCCTCGCGCCGGCTCCTGTTGACCATGGGCGGGGCGATGCTGGGTTATCTGCTGCTCGACGCCAAAATCGCCCGCATCGACCTGCCATTCGGGCCGGTATTGCTCGCCTCGAACTGGATCGTGGTGCCCCTGACGGTATTGGCCGTGGCCGGCATCGCGAATGCAGTGAATATCATCGACGGTTTCAATGGCCTGGCCAGCATGGTGACCATTTGTATGCTGCTTTCGCTTGCCTATGTGGCGCTGCAGGTAGGCGATGTATTCGTGCTGGTTGCCGCCTTGACGGTCGCCGGCGCCACTGCCGGTTTCCTTGTCTGGAATTATCCCGTGGGGTTGATATTCCTCGGCGATGGCGGGGCCTACTTTATCGGATTCATGCTCGGCGAGCTGGCATTGCTGTTGGTAATGCGTAATCCCGAGGTGTCGACCTGGTATGCCGCACTGCTGCTGATATATCCAGCATTCGAAACGGTGTTTTCCGCTTATCGACGGATGTTTGTACGAGGCAAATCCCCGGCGGTGCCGGACGGCATACATCTGCACAGCCTGATTTTCCGGAGAGTAGTGCGATGGACGGTAGGCAGAAAAGAAGCACGGGCGCTGCTGAAGCGTAATGCGCGTACTTCGCCTTATTTGTGGCTTTTTTCGCTCATGGCCGTCATCCCGGCGACTTTATTCTGGCAGAATACAAGCATGCTGATAGTTTTCTGTTTATTGTTCGTTATCAGCTACCTCTGGCTGTATGCGCGTATTGTTCGATTCAGGTCGCCACGCTGGCTGATTTGGCGCAAGAAGGACTGGCAATAAATTGCCGTTGTAGTATATTGCGACATTTGGTGAGATTTCACCGGAATTGGATTAACCCAACTCTCGAGGAACGATGATGGATCTGTCAAATATGTCCGTAGGCGATTTGCGCAACCTGCAGGAGCAAATCAAACAGGAAATGAAAAAGCGTGAGGTACAAGAGGTGCAGAAGGCACGCGAGCAGATCCTGGCTATTGCCCAAAGCGTGGGCGTGCCGCTGAAAGACCTGATCGCCACCAATGCCCGCGGCGCGAAAACCGGTTCGGTTGCCGTGCGTTTCCGTCATCCAGACAATTCGTCCCAGCAGTGGACCGGCCGCGGCCGCCAGCCGAAGTGGGTCAAGGAATGGGTCGAGGGCGGCAAGTCGCTCGACAAGCTGCGCGTCTGATTCGTGTATCTGCTTTCTCTCTTGCCGGTCTACGCCCGCAAGGGATAAGCAAGCGCACCAATGGGGTACCCCCCATTGGTGCGCTTGCCGCTACAATACTCCCTGTTTTGTCATCCCTCTAACTCTTGGCGAAGCCGCGTCCCCTGTTTCCGCAGGCCGGACGATGCCGGCTGCCGCCCGTTTTCTAAGGTCGAACATGGTTGCTCTCTCCAAGACGATTTTCAAGGCATACGACATTCGCGGCGTGATCGACAGCACGCTCGACGCCGGGGTGGCGCGCGCGATTGGCGCCGCCTTTGGCCGTGCCGCACTCGCCAAGGGAGAGCGCAAAGTCGTGATCGGCCGCGACGGCCGCCTGTCGGGTCCGGCACTGGCAGCGGCCCTGGCCGAAGGCCTGCAATCCGCCGGCGTCGACGTGATCGACCTCGGCATGGTCGCCACGCCAATGGTGTACTTCGCCACCAACGTGCTCGAAGGCACGCGTTCGGGCATCATGGTCACCGGCAGCCACAACCCGCCGGACTACAACGGCTTCAAGATGGTGCTGGCGGGCGAAGCGATCTACGGCGACGCCATCACCGGCCTGTACGACAGCATCCTTGCGCATGACGGCAGCAGCGCCGAAGCCAAGGGCAGCTACGGCACCCACGACATCCGCGCCGCCTACATCGAGCGCATCGTCGGCGACGTCAAGGTGGCGCGCCCGATCAAGATCGCGGTCGACTGCGGCAACGGCGTAGCCGGCGCCTTTGCGGGCGACCTGTACCGTGGCATGGGCTGCGAGGTGATCGAGCTGTTCTGCGAAGTCGACGGCCACTTCCCGAACCACCATCCGGACCCGGCCCATCCCGAAAACCTGCAGGACCTGATCCGCGCGCTGCAAACCACCGATGCCGAGATCGGCTTGGCCTTCGACGGCGACGGCGACCGCCTCGGCATCGTCACCAAGGACGGCCACATCATCTATCCGGACCGCCAGATGATGCTGTTCGCCGCCGACGTCCTGGAGCGCAATCCGGGCGCCGAGATCCTGTACGACGTGAAATGCACGCGCCACCTCGGCCCGTGGATCGAGCAGCATGGCGGCCGCCCCCTGATGTACAAGACCGGCCACTCGCTGGTGAAGGCCAAGCTGAAGGAAACCGGCGCCCCGCTGGGCGGCGAGATGAGCGGCCACATCTTCTTCAAGGACCGCTGGTACGGCTTCGACGACGGCCTGTATTCGGGCGCGCGCATGCTCGAGCTGCTGACCCGCCACGACGATCCCTCGCGCGTCCTGAACGCGCTGCCGATCGCCACCAGCACTCCGGAACTGCACCTGCACCTGAAGGAAGGCGAGAACTTCGCGCTGATCGACAAGCTGCGCAGCGACGCGACTTTCCCGACGTCGGAAAAGATCAACGACATCGACGGCCTGCGCGTCGAGTACGCGGACGGCTTCGGCCTGGCGCGCTCGTCGAACACGACGCCGGTGGTGGTGCTGCGTTTCGAAGGCGAGAACCCGGAAGCGCTGGCGCGCATCCAGGACGAATTCC
This sequence comes from Massilia sp. UBA2709, assembly GCA_002354135.1. Taxonomy (GTDB): domain Bacteria; phylum Pseudomonadota; class Gammaproteobacteria; order Burkholderiales; family Burkholderiaceae_D; genus Telluria. The sequence continues at coordinate 15,663 of DEKZ01000055.1, forward strand.
GCAGCGTGATCCTGGCCGCCAAAGCGGATGCCCAACTGCCGTTCTGAAGCGAGAGTCATTTGAAGATCCTGCTGGTGCGGGTGTCGTCGCTGGGCGACGTCCTGCACAACCTGCCGATGGTGGCCGACATCCTGCGCCACCATCCGAATGCCACGATCGACTGGGTGGTCGAGGAGGGCTATGTCAGCCTGGTGCGCCTGAACCCGCACGTGCGCAAGATTATCCCGTTCGCGCTCAGGCGCTGGCGCAAGGGCCTGGGCAAGCCGGAAAACCGCGCCGAGATCAAGGCTTTCTTCCGCACCCTGCGCGAGGAAGCCTATGATGTGGTGTTCGACACCCAGGGCCTGCTGAAGACCGGCATCATCATGGGCGCCGCGCGCATCAAGCCGGGCGGGCGCAAGGTGGGCCTGGCCAACGGCAGCGAGGGCTCGGGCTACGAAGGCATCTCGCGCTTCTTCCACACCGAAAGCATCCCGCTCGATCCGCGTACCCACGCGGTGGCGCGCGGCCGCCTGGTCGCCGGCGCTGCGCTCGGCTACGCGGTCGACACGCCGCCCGATTTCGGCCTGCCGGCGCCGCAAGCCTCGCAGCGCCCGGACTGGCTGCCGCGCGAGGACTACGCCGTGTTCTTCCACGGGACCGCGCGCGACGCCAAGAAGTGGGCCCCCGAGAACTGGATTGCGCTCGGTAACGCCCTCGCGCCGATGCCGGTGCTGCTGCCCTGGGGCTCGGAGAAGGAAAAACAGGAAGCCGAAGCGCTCGCGGCGGGACTGCCGAACGGGCGCGTGCTGCCGAAGCTGTCGATGATGGACGCGGTGACGCTGGCCCAGCAGGCCGCGCTCGCGGTCGGCGTCGACACCGGCCTGACCCACATCGCCGCGGCCTTCTACCGGCCGACGGTGGAGATCTATTGCGACTCGCCGAAGTGGAAGACCGAGGGCAACTGGTCGCCGCGCATCGTCAACCTGGGCGACAAAGGCGCGCCGCCATCAAGCGGCGAGGTCATTGCCGCAGCGCGGAGCCTGCTCGCTACGCCATGAACCGGACCCTGTACTCGTTGCTGTGGTGGCTGGCGCTGCCGCTGGTGCTGGCGCGCCTGTGGTGGCGCGGGCGCAAGGAGCCGGGCTACCGCGCGCACTGGGGCGAGCGCCTGGGCTTCTATGGTGCGCGCCAGCCCGAGCGCCAGACCTTCATGGTGCATGCGGTGTCGGTCGGCGAAACGCGCGCCGCCGAGCCGCTGGTCGAGGCGCTGCTGGCGCGCTGGCCCGACTGCCGCATCCTGCTGACCCACATGACGCCAACCGGCCGCGCCACCGGCCGTGCGCTGTTCGGCAAGCACGGCGAGCGCGTCGTGCAGTCCTTTCTTCCCTACGACACCGGCTTCATGGTGCGGCGCTTCCTGCGCCACTTCGCGCCGCGCGTGTGCATCCTGATGGAGACCGAGGTCTGGCCCAACCTGATCGCCGGCTGCGCCGCGAAAAACGTGCCGGTGGCCCTGGTGAACGCGCGCCTGTCGGAACGCTCGCTGCGCCGCGGCCAGCGCTTCGGCGGCATCATGATGGACGCGGCGCGCGCCATGACCGTGGTCGCGGCCCAGACCGAGCCTGATGCCGAGCGTATCCGCTCGCTGGGGGCACCGCGGGTGGCCGTCACCGGCAGCATCAAGTTCGACGTGGTGCCCCCGCAGGCGGCGCTGGAGACCGGCGCTCGGCTGCGCGCGCAGATGAAGGCACGCCCGGTATTCCTGTGCGCCAGCACGCGCGACGGCGAGGAGGCCCTGATCCTCGATGCCTGGCAGCGCCGGACGGACAAGCCGCTGGACGCGCTGCTGGCGATCGTGCCGCGCCATCCGCAGCGCTTCGACGAAGTGGCGCAGCTGGTGCGGGCGCGCGGCGTGACCCTGCAGCGCCGCTCGCAACTCGGTGAGGAGCCGGTCGACGCCCAGGTGCTGCTGGGCGATTCGATGGGCGAGATGTTCGCCTATTACGCGGCTTGCGATTGCGCCTTCATCGGCGGCAGCCTGCTGCCCCTGGGCGGACAGAACCTGATCGAGGCCTGCGCCCTGGGCAAGCCGGTGCTGGTGGGCGAGCACACGTTCAACTTCCTGGATGCGACCGAGGAAGCGGTCGCGGCCGGCGGCGCACTGCGCGTCCCGGATGCGGATGCGCTGGTGGCGCAGGCCTTGCGCCTGTTGCAGCATACCGACGCGCGCGCCGCGATGGGCGCGCAGGCCGCGAGCTTCGCCGGCCGCCACCGTGGCGCGACCCTGCGCACTGTTGAACTCCTGCAACGGATTATCTCCTAGGTTTTGATACCATTGCTTTTTGAGCTCGGTAGAAAAAGGGGATGCGCATGTTGTCGTCTAATCACCCGGGACCGACGCGCAGCGAAAAGCCGATGGCCATGATGGCCCATCAGCCTGCCGATGGCAGGGAAGACGGTTTTTATGGCGCTGCGGCGGGCAGTCCGGCGTCGTCATCCAGCCCTGCCGGTTCGGTTCTATGCGACCTGCATTTCTTTGTCCGCTATTCGCTGCGCGAGTACATCGGCTTCATGTGGCAGCACGGCGGCTTCCTGATCCGCCGCCGGCGCGTGCGCTGGCCGGCCAGCCTGTATTTGCGCATCAAGAGCACCGCGAGCGCGGCGCTGCACTTCGTGCTGCTGCGGCGCGGCCAGCGCACCTATGAATTCACCATCGACCGGCACGGCATCGTGCGCACCAGCGGCGGCGTCACGCTGATCGATTGGGCCGACGTGACGGCGGTGCGCACCTATTCGCGCGGCTTCATGATGGTCCTGAAGCGCGGGACCCTGCCGATTCCCTTCCGCTGTTTGAACGAGACGCAGCAACGCGGCATGCGCATGCTGGCGGAGGCGCGGCGGGAGAATGCGCTGAGGTAGATGTGGGATGTGTCAGGCGGTACGGTTGCGCATCGGCTGCCTGGACGCGTGGGCGGCGGAGCCGCCGACCCTACAGGTCATACGCAAACTGAAACGAAGGGACGTAGGGTGGGCGGCTTGTAATTCAGGCCCCCGGCCTGAATTACCCCACGCGTTCAAACCGTGTTTGAATAAACGCGACCCGGTTCAATCCTCGAACAACACCGGCATCTCATGCGACCTGCGCCGCAATTCCAGGCGCGCGCCGTCGTAATCCGCATACACCGATCCCACCACCGCCCAGAAGCGCGGGCTGTGGTTCATTTCGCGCAGGTGCGCCAGTTCGTGCACCACCACGTAGTCGATCAGGGCCAGCGGATAGTGGATCAGGCGCCAGCTCAGGCGGATGTTGCCGGCCACCGTGCACGAACCCCAGCGCGAACTCGCCGACGACAGCGTCATCGAGCGGTAATGCACGTCCAGGCGCGGCGCGTACAGGTCGAGGCGCTCGGTGAACAGGCGCTTGGCCTCGGCCTGGTACCACAGCTTGATGCGTTCCTTGAGCTGCCATTCCGACAGCCCCGCCACTATGCCGACCCGCAGCTCGCGCGTCTCGGGATCGAACACGCAGTGGCTGCGCGCTGCGGTCTCGAGGCGCAGCGTGATTTCGCCGCCCATGTAGGGCAGGCGCGCGCCGTCTTCCCAGCGCAGCGGCTCGCGCTGCGCGTGGCGCGCACGCCGTTCTCCGCGTTCATGCAGCTTGGTCAGGATCCAGCGCTGCTTGGCGCGGATCGCGTCCTCGATCGAAGGCTGGGTGGCGCGGCGCGGCGCCGTCACGTGCAGGCCGTCGTCGTCGATCATGAAGCCGATCGAGCGGCGCGATGAGCGTTTCAGTTCATAGTCGACCGCGTAGTGGCCCAGCACGATGCGCTTGAGGGGCGGATCGTCGGGCGTACGCGGCGGAGAGGGCAGGGTGATGCGGGGCGGCGCGGGCGGCGCCTTGAACAGGGGCTGCGGCGGCGGCGCGGGCCTTTGGGCCGGCGCCGCCGGCGCTGTTACTGTCGCTTCCAGTAAGGTTTGTGCGAATAGGTCTAGCTGGGGCCCGTTGATCTTGGGTGAGTTCATTCTGTGCTGCGGTGGGGAGGCTGTGATCAGGGCGCCAACTTCGTTCAGCCATCGGTGTAGACGTGGGGCGAAATGACGCGCATTTCTGATTCTATCCAATTTTCGACCTCTTGCATCAGGCTGTCGGGAGTGTGGTTTTGTGGCGATATCGGTTTGCCAATCGATACCGTCACCAGGCCCGGTCGTTTGATGAACGAATTCTTGGGCCAGCATTCTCCTGAATTATGCGCGATCGGCACGACCACAGCATTGGTTTCAATCGCCAAACGTGTGCCGCCGCTCTTGTACTTTCCCTTTTTTCCAACAGGGATGCGCGTCCCTTCCGGGAACATGATGATCCACTGGCCGTCCGCCAGGCGGCGCTTGCCGTGCCTGACGACGTGGGCGAAGGCGTTCTTGCCTTCCTTGCGGTCGATCGGGATCATGCGCAGGAGCGCCATCGCCCACCCGAAGAAGGGGATGTAGAGGATTTCCTTCTTGAAGACGAAGACCAGCGGGCGCGTGAGGTTAGGCAGCAGGAAGATGGTCTCCCAGGCCGACTGGTGCTTCGACAGGATCACGGCCGGTCCGTCCGGCAGGTTCTCGTAGCCCTTGAACTGGTAGCGGATGCCGCAGATGACTTTCGCGCACCAGATGATGAAGACGTTCCAGCGCGAGGTCACCCAGAAGCGCTTGTTGTAGGGCAGCGGCGCGGCCAGGAAGCACACGCAGGCCCAGACCACGGTGGCGAGCACCATCACGATTGTAAACAGCAGGGAACGCAGGAACAGGACGGTGGTACGCAAGAACGTGGTCTCCTAGGGAATCAGGTGGGAGTAGTGGGGGAAGGCGTTTTCAGGAAGGCCGTGACCATCGCGGCCAGGTCCGGGAACACCTGGGTGCCAGGCGGCAGGCCGCCGGTCTGGTGGGTCTTTTCGCCCTTCCCGGTCAGGACCAGGTAGGGCACGCAGCCGCTGATGAAGCCGGCCTGCAGGTCGCGCAGCGAGTCGCCGACGGTCGGCACGCCCTTCAGGCTGACCTTGAAGCGCTTACTGATCTCCTCGAACATGCCGGCCTTCGGCTTCCTGCAGTCGCAGTTGTCGCTGGCCGCGTGCGGGCAGAAGAACACCGCGTCGATGTCGGCGCCGACCTGCTGGGCGGCGTTGTGCATCTTCTGGTGGATCGCGTTCAGGGTCGTCATGTCGAACAGTTCGCGCGCGATGCCGGACTGGTTCGAGGCGATGATGACGCGGTAGCCCGCCTGGTTCAGGCGGGCGATCGCCTCGAGCGAGCCGGGGATCGGCACCCATTCGGCCGGGCTCTTGATGAAGTCCGGCGAATCGTGGTTGATGACCCCGTCGCGGTCGAGGATGATCAGCTTCATGGTGCTTCCTTATGCCGCCAGCTTCGAGATGTCGGCGACGCGGTTCATCATGCCGTGCAGGGAGGACAACAGGGCCAAGCGGTTGTTGCGCAGCGCCAGGTCCTCGGCCATCACCATCACGTCGTTGAAGAAGGCGTCGACTTCGTCGCGCATCTGCGCCAGGGTCTTCAGGGCGCCGGTGAAGTCGCCCTGCGCAAACGCGCCGGCGACATCGGATTCGAGCGCCTTCATCTTGACGGCCAGCGCGCTTTCCGCCGGCTCGACCAGCAGCTCGGCCTTGATCGCGGCGTCCTGCGGCATGGCTTCCTCGTTCTTCTTGAGGATGTTGGTGATGCGCTTGTTGGCGGCAGCCAGCGAGCTTGATTCCGGCAGGGCGGCAAAGGCCTGCACCGCTTCCAGGCGCTGCACCACGTCGTCGACGCGGTCCGGGTTCTGGGCCAGCACGGCTTCGACTTCGTTCGGCGTGAAGCCGCGCTCGCGCAGCATGCCGCGCAGGCGGTCCAGCATGAAAGCCTTCACGTCGGTAGTCGGATCCTTGAATGCTGGCTGGCCTTCGAACACGCCGGCAGCATCAGCCAGCAGTTCGGAGATCGACAGCGGCAGGCGCTTCTCGACCAGCATGCGCATCACGCCCAGGGCGTGGCGGCGCAGCGCGAACGGGTCCTTCTCGCCGGTCGGCTGCAGGCCGATGGCCCAGATGCCGACCAGGGTCTCGAGCTTGTCGGCCAGGGCGACGACGAGGCCGGTGTTGGTCGAGGGCAGGGCGTCGCCGGCAAAGCGCGGCTGGTAGTGTTCGGACGCGGCCAGGGCCACTTCCTCCGGTTCGCCGTCGTGGCGGGCGTAGTAGGTGCCCATAATGCCTTGCAGCTCGGGGAACTCGCCGACCATGTCGGTCAGCAGGTCGGTCTTGGCCAGCAGGGCGCCGCGTTCGGCCAGCAGCATGTCGTAGCCGAGGCGCTTGGCGATCGTTCCCGCCAGGCGCATGACGCGCTGGGTGCGCTCGGCCTGGGTGCCCAGCTTGTTGTGGTAGACCACGTTCGCCAGTTGCGGCAGGCGCGACTCCAGCGTCTTCTTCTTGTCCTGCTCGAAGAAGAACTTGGCGTCCGACAGGCGCGGGCGCACCACGCGCTCGTTGCCGCCGATGATGGCCGACGGGTCATCGGTTGCCAGGTTCGAGACGATCAGGAAGCGCGAGCGCAGCTTGCCATTGGCATCGGTCAGCGCGAAGTACTTCTGGTTGGTCTGCATGGTCAGGATCAGGCATTCCTGCGGCACGGCCAGGAATTCGTCCTCGAAGCGGCATTCGTAGACCACCGGCCATTCGACCAGGGCCGCCACTTCGTCGAGCAGCGACTCGGGCATCAGGACCTGGTCGGCGCCGGCTTTTTCCAGCAGCTGCTTGCGGATGCTTTCCTTGCGCGCTTCGGCACTGGACAGTACCTTGCCTTCGCTTTCCAGCACGGCCGCATACTGGTCGGCGTGCGCAACGGCGATCTGGCCGCCGTGCGACAGGAAGCGGTGGCCCATGGTGTGGCGGCCGGCTTCGAGGCCCAGCAGGGACAGCGGCAGCACCTGTTCGCCATGCAGGGCAAGCAGCAGGTGCACCGGGCGCACGAACTGCACGGTTTCGCCGTCCGGGCGCTGGTAGCTCATGACCTTCGGGATCGGCAGCTTGGCGACGGTTTCCTGCAGCACGTCCTGCAGGGCGCCGGCCAGGGCGCTGCCGGCGGCGGTGTAGGTGTAGAAGAAGGATTCGGCCTTGCCGTCCTGGGCGCGCTCGAGGTCGCTGATTTGCAGGTCGGGGAAGCCCAGCGCGGCCAGCTTCTTGGCCAGCGGGGCGCTCGGGTTGCCGTCCTTGTCCAGCGCAACCGAGACCGGCAGCACTTTTTCGCGGATCGACTTGTCCGGCGAGGTGGCGCGCACGTTGGTGATGGAAACGGCCAGGCGGCGCGGGGTGGCGTAGGAGGTGACGACGCTGTCGGGCTCAAGGAAGTCGCGTGCCTTCAGGCCGTTGGCGATGCCGTTCGCAAAGGCCGCGCCCAGTTTGACGAGCGCCTTCGGCGGCAGTTCTTCGGTCTGGATTTCGACGAGGAGAGTCTGGTTCATGGTCTGTTCTTGTTCTGTTCAGGCGGCGGCTTTCGCTGCACCAGGCAGCATCGGGAAGCCGAGCTTCTCGCGCGAGTCGTAATAGGCCTGGGCCACCAGGCGCGACAGGGTGCGCACGCGGCCGATGTAGGCGGCGCGTTCGGTCACCGAGATGGCGCCGCGCGCGTCGAGCATGTTGAAGCTGTGCGAGGCCTTCATGATCTGCTCATAGGCCGGCAGGGTCAGTTCCAGCTCGATCAGGCGCTTGGCTTCGGATTCGTGGTTGGCGAAGGCCTGGAACAGCAGTTCGGTATTCGCGTGCTCGAAGTTGTAGGTCGATTGCTCGACTTCGTTCTGGTGGAAGACGTCACCGTAGCTCAGCGTCTTCCTGACACCGTTTTCTTCCCACTCGGTCCAGATCAGGTCGTAGACGTTTTCCACGCCCTGCAGGTACATCGCCAGGCGTTCGATGCCATAGGTGATCTCGCCCAGCACCGGCTTGCAATCGAGGCCGCCGACCTGCTGGAAGTAGGTGAACTGGGTCACTTCCATGCCGTTGAGCCAGACTTCCCAGCCCAGGCCCCAGGCGCCCAGGGTCGGGCTTTCCCAGTCGTCCTCGACGAAGCGCACGTCGTTCTTCTTGAGGTCCAGGCCCAGCGCCTCCAGCGAGCCGAGGTAGAGGTCGAGGATGTTTTCAGGCGCGGGCTTCAGCACCACCTGGTACTGGTAGTAGTGCTGCAGGCGGTTCGGGTTTTCGCCGTAGCGGCCATCCTTCGGACGGCGCGACGGTTGCACGTAGGCGGCGCGCCATGGCTCCGGGCCGATCGCGCGCAGGAAAGTGCCGGTGTGGAAGGTACCGGCGCCCACTTCCATGTCATAGGGCTGGAGCAGGGCGCAACCTTGCTTGTCCCAATAGGTCTGCAAGGTCAGGATGATTTGTTGGAATGTGAGCATCTTGAAGGGGCGGCGCGGCGCTGGGCCGCGAACACGGTAAGTTTGCCAAATGACCAATTCTAGCGGGTTTTCCCGGCCCTCTGGGACCGGATTGGACTCAACTATGAGAGATTAGCCATTTTTCTTGCGGTAATTTCGGCCGGCCAGCCAGGCGCCGGCCAGCGCCAGTGCGCCGAGCAGCAGGAAGGCCAGGTTGCCGAAGCGGATGTAGGGCGTCATGCCGGTCGTGCCGCGCACGGTCGCCGTCAGCATGCCTTCGGTGTAGAAGGGCAGCAGGTGGGTGACCTGGCCGCGGTGGTCGATGACGGCGGTGGCGCCGTCGTTGGTCGAGCGCAGCATCGGGCGGCCGGTCTCGAGCGTGCGCATGCGCGAGATCTGCAGGTGCTGGGGCACCGCGCTCGACTGGCCGTACCAGGACAGGTTCGACATGTTCAGCAGCATGGTGGCCGGACGCGGCGCGGCGCGCAGCTGGTAAGCGATCTCTTCGCCGAACACGTCCTCGTAGCAGATGTTCGGCAGCACCAGCTGGTCCTTGACCGCGAACGGCGCCTGCAGGGCCTTGCCGCGCGTGGCGTCGTTCAGCGGGATGTCCATCATGTCGGTGAACCAGCGGAAGCCCGGCGGAATGAATTCGCCGAAAGGCACCAGGTGGGCCTTGTCGTAGCGGTAGGGCTGGGCCTGCGGCGTGGGCGTGACTGTCACCACGCTGTTGGCGTACTGCGAGGGGCCGTCGAGCAGCGGCATGCCCAGGGCCAGCGTGCTGCCGCTGGCGCGCGCAAAGCCCTGCAGGCTCTCGAGGTAGCTCGGGTCGAGCTGGTGACGGAACACGGGAATCGCGGTTTCCGGCGTGGCGATCAGGTCGGCCGGGCTGGCCGTGATCATGCCGTGGTAGCGCTCCAGGATGTTCGAGAGGAAGGCGTAGTCGAACTTGCGGTCTTGCGGGATATTCCCTTGCAACAGGCGCACGGTGAGGGGCGAGCCCGTCACCTGCGTCCATTCGATCGTGCGCAGTCCGGCGCCCAGCAGGAACAGGGCGGCGAACAGGCCAATGGCCGGCCAGCGCGCGCGCTGGGTCAGCATCACCAGGCAGCCGGCGGCCACCGCCACGATCACGCCGATCCCGTAGACGCCGATCAGCGGCGCATAGCCGGCCAGGGGCGACACGTCGTGGGCGTAACCCGACACCGCCCAGGGGAAGCCGGTAAACACCCAGCCGCGCATCCATTCCGACACGCCCCAGCTGACGGGCAGCACCAGCAGCAGGAAGGCGGCCACCGGCAGCGACCAGCGCCGGCGCAGCCAGGCGGAGACGCCGGTAGCGAAGGCGCCGAACAGGCCCATGTACAAACCCAGCAGGACCACGCCGAGCACGCCGAGGATGGCGGGCAGGTGGGCGAAGCGGGTCATCATCGTGTACAGCCAGTACATGGCGCCGACCGACCAGCCGAAGCCGAAGCCCCAGCCGAGCAGGGTGGCGCGTTTCACGGAGCTGCCCAGGCCGACCTGGTAGAACAGGTAGGCCAGCAGCAGGAACTGCAGCGGCCACCAGCCGAAGGGCTCGAAGGAGAACAGGGACGCGCCGCCGGCAAGGGCGGCGGCGACCAGGGCGGCCGCGGACGGCCGGGTGCCGCGCGCGGCGGCAGCTGCGGCCGACGCAGCAGCGGAATCGGCCGCGGCAGGGGTGGGACGGCGACGCAGCAGCATCAGTCGTCGTCGTTGTCGTGCAGCGAATGCGGCAGTTTTTCGACCAGCAGCACGTGGATCTGGCGCGCGTCGGCGCGCAGCACCTCGAATTGCAGGTTGCCGACGGTGAATTCCTCACCCTTGTGCGGCATGCGCCCGAGGTGGCTGGCGACGAAGCCGCCAATGGTGTCGGCATCAATCTCGGGCAGGTCGACGCCGATCTCTTCGTTGAACTGCTCGATCTCGGTCAGCGCCTTGACGCGCCAGCGCGGGCCATGCTGGCCCTCCTTGATCGACAGGACGTTGTCCTCTTCCTCGTCGAAGTCGTACTCGTCCTCGATGTCGCCGACGATCTGCTCGAGCACGTCCTCGATGGTGATCAGGCCGGCCACGCCGCTGTACTCGTCGACGACGATGGCCATGTGGTTGTGGTTGGCGCGGAAGTCGCGCAGCAGCACGTTCAGGCGCTTCGATTCCGGGATGAAGATCGCCGGGCGCAGCATGGCGCGCACGTCGAACGAATCCTCGGCGTAGTAGCGCAGCAGGTCCTTGGCCAGCAGGATGCCGACCACCTTGTCGCGCTCGCCTTCGATGGCGGGGAAGCGCGAGTGCTGGGTTTCCAGCACGATCGGCAGCCACTCCTCGATGGGCTTGGTGATGTCGATCACATCCATTTGGGAACGCGGCACCATGATGTCGCGCGCCGACAGGTCGGAAACCTGGAACACGCCTTCGATCATCGACAGGGCGTCGGCGTCGATCAGGTTGCGCTCGTGTGCTTCGTGCAGCACTTCGAGCAGCTCGGTGCGATTTTCTGGCTCAGGGGAGATGAATGCGGTCAACCTTTCGAAAAGCGACCGGTGGGGTTTGGCGTCCGATCGGACGTCACTGGGATACTCGGGCATAGTTGGCGTGAAGCCGTTGTTGCGATGGGCGTAAGCATACACCAAAAGCGCCTACCTCCGATCTTTACGCAGGCGTGCGCAAGCGATGCTCACTGCGACGCGGCGCACAAAAATGGCATATAGTAATTGTCTAGAACGCAAATGGAGCGCCCATGCCTGCCCTCACCATCAACGGCACCACCACCACCCTCGACGTCCCCGATGACATGCCCCTGCTGTGGGCGCTGCGCGACGTCGCCGGCCTGACCGGCACCAAATTCGGTTGCGGCGTTGCCATGTGCGGCGCCTGCACCGTCCACCTCGACGGCCAGGCGATCCGCTCCTGCGTGACGCCGGTCTCCGCCGCCGTCGGCAAGAAGATCGTCACGATCGAGGCGATCGGCAACGACCCGGTCGGCGCCAAGGTGCAGGACGCGTGGCGCCAGATCGACGTGGTGCAGTGCGGTTACTGCCAGTCGGGCCAGATCATGTCGGCCACAGCCTTGCTCCAGGCCACGCCGAAACCTTCCGACAGCGATATCGACAATGCCATGGCCGGCAATATCTGCCGCTGCGGCACCTACGGACGCATTCGCAAGGCGATCAAGATCGCCGCCAGCAAATAAGAAGGACGCACATGAGCCAAGTCAAAGAAGAACAACGCGTGTCTCCCTCGCGCCGCCGCTTCATGCAGATCGGCGCGACCGCCGGCGGCGGTCTGCTGTTCGGCTTCTCGCTGTTCGGCTGCAGCAAGGAAGACGACCGCAAGGAGCCGCCGCCCGAGAAGGCTGTCGGCCAGGCTTCCACCGAACATTCCGACACCGCCCCCGGCCTGGCGCGCGACGCCTTCATCCGCATCGACCGCACTGGCCTGGTGACCCTGATCATCCACAAGGTGGAGATGGGCCAGGGGACCTTCACGTCGATGCCGATGCTGCTGGCCGAAGAGCTGGGCGCCGACCTGTCGAAGGTGAAGCTCGAGCAGGCGCCGGCCAACAACGAACTCTACGCCGACCCCCTGCTGGGCGGCCAGGTGACCGGCGGCTCGACCTCGGTGCGCGGTGCCTGGAAGCCGCTGCGCGAAGCGGGCGCCATGGTGCGCAGCGTGCTGGTCTCGGCCGCGGCCAAGCAGTGGGACGTCGACACGGCCGACCTGCAGGTGGTGGCCGGCGCCGTCCGCCACCAGGCATCGGGACGTTCGGCCCACTTCGGCGAGCTGGTCGATGCTGCCTCGAAGATGGAGCTGCCGAAGAACGTCAAGCTGAAGGACCCGGAACAGTTCGTCCTGATCGGCAAGGCGATGAAGCGCCTGGATTCGCCGGCGAAGGTGAATGGCACGGCCCAGTTCGGCATCGATGCGCGCCTGCCAAACATGGGCATTGCGGCCGTGGCCGCGTCGCCCGTCACCGGCGGCAAGCTGGTGGCGCTGGACGAGCAGAAGGCGATGGCGGTCAAGGGCGTGCGCCAGGTGCTGCGCCTGGAAGGCGCGGTGGCGGTGGTGGCAGACCACTTCTGGGCCGCGAAGCAGGGCCTGGCTGCCGCTGCGCCTCGTTTCGAGGACGGCGCCAACGGCAAGGTGAGCCTGAGCGGCATCGTCACCGATATGATGAAGGCCTCGCAGGGCGAGGGGGCGGTCGCGCGCAACGAGGGCGACGCGCTGAAAGCACTGGAAGAAAAGGGCGGGCGCCGGATCGACGCCGTGTATGAACTGCCTTTCCTGGCGCACGCGACCATGGAGCCGATCAACTGCACCGTGGACCTGCGGCCGGATGGCTGCGATCTCTGGGTCGGCACCCAGGTGCCGGCGCTGGCCCAGGGCGCGGCGGCCAAGACCGCCGGTCTGCCGGTCGAGAAGGTCAAGGTGCACAACTACTATATCGGCGGCGGTTTCGGGCGCCGTCTCGAGGTCGACTACGTGATCCAGGCGGTCGCCTTTGCCAAGCTGGCCAAGGGCCCGATCAAGTTCATCTGGACCCGAGAGGAAGACATCCAGCACGACATGTACCGCCCCTATTACGTGGACCGCCTGTCGGCGCGCCTGGACGACAAGGGCCGCCCGGCGGCCTGGTTCCACCGCGTGACCGGGTCCTCGATCATGGCGCGCTTCGCGCCGCCGGCGGTGAAGAACGGCGTCGATCCGGACGCGGTCGAGGGCGCGGCCGACCTGCAGTACGCGATTCCGGCGATGCGCGTGGAATACGTGCGCCACGAACCGCCGGGCGTGCCGACCGCCTTCTGGCGCGGCGTGGGCCCGACCCACAACGTGTTCGTGGTCGAAAGCTTCATCGACGAGCTGGCCCAGGCGGCCAAGCAGGATCCGGTGGTGTTCCGCCGCGCCCTGCTCGAGAAATCGCCGCGCACGCTGGGCGTGCTGAACCTGGCGGCCGAGAAGGCCGGCTGGGGCAAGCCACTGAAGCCGATTGCGGGCCGCAAAGTCGGGCGCGGCGTGTCGACCCAGTTCGCCTTCGGCAGCTACATGGCGCAGGTGGCGGAAGTGTCGGTCGGGCCGGAGGGCGACGTCCAGGTGCACCGCGTGGTCTGCGCCGTCGATTGCGGGCAGGCGGTCAATCCGGACGGCATCATTGCCCAGATGGAAGGCGGCATCGTGTTCGGCGCCTCGGCGGCGCTGTGGAACGAGATCACGCTGGCCAACGGACGCGTGCAGCAGTCGAACTTCGGCGACTACCGCATGATGCGCATCCACGAGGCGCCGGCGGTGGAAGTCCACATCGTCAACAGCCACGACGAGCCGGGCGGCATCGGCGAGCCGGGCACCGCGGGCATCGCGCCGGCGCTCACGAATGCGGTGTTCGCGGCGACCGGCAAGCGGATTCGCAAGCTGCCGATCGGGGAGCAGTTGAAGGCCTGAGTTTGGATTGGCAAATAAAAAAGCGGCAGGAAGCATCCGCTTTTTTTATTTGCCGCGGTATTCCGGGACTGGCTTGGTGCCGGGACCGCAGGCCAGCTCCTTCAGGCCGAGGCATTGGCGTTCGCGGTTGCCCGGATGCGGGTCCAGGCTGCGCCGGCCCTGCTCGAGGGCTGGAGCGTATCGCGGATTGGCGCGCAGGCGCTCGTGCCAGCTGCGGTATTCGCCATCGCTCATGTGACAGGAGACCAGGCGGCGCGTGACGTCCTGGTAATGACGGGCTTGCTGCGGGAAGGCGGCGGCGCAGGCCAGTGCTGCGCCATCCATGGCGCCGACGTAGCTGGCTTCGGAGATTTCCTGCGCCCCGGCGCTCGTGACGAGTAGCGAGAAGAGTAACAAGTGCCGCAGACGCATATGTTCCTTCGCTTTCGTAGGGTGGGCTCTCGAGCCCACGCTGTCTCATCGCTTGCATGACGGCGATGCGGCATCGGCGGGCTGTCGCGTCGATGCGTCGGTTTGCCGTCGGTGAATCCGCGCGGACTCAGGAGTCCACCCTACAAACCCGGTGAAGCGCTCAGTTTTGTAGGGTGGACACCTGTGTCCACGCTGTTTCATCGCTTGAATAACTGTCACGCCAGCCTGGGTGGCGCTACGCGTCAACGCGCTTGAGCACTACTGGTGAGACCGCGTGGGCACAGGTGCCCACCCTACGAAACCCAGGGCGCTCAGCCGTTGTTGGCGTACGGATCCGGATACCCCAGCGCTTCCATGATGTCGCGCTCGAGCTGTTCCATCTCCTCGGCTTCCTCGTCGTGCTCGTGGTCGTAGCCCTGGGCGTGCAGCACGCCGTGGACGACCAGGTGCGCCGCGTGTTCCTCGAGCGTCTTCTTCTGTTCCTCGGCCTCGCGCTGCAGGACGTCGGTGCACAGCACGATGTCGGCCTGGACCGCTTCGTCCTCGCCCAGTTCCTCGCCCTCGTTGTAGGCGAAGGTCAGCACGTTGGTGGCGTAGTCCTTGCCGCGGTAGTCGCGATTGAGGGTCTGCCCTTCGGCGGCGTCGACGAAGCGGATCGCCAGTTCGGCCGGGCTCAGCAGGGCAGGGCGCACCCAGCGTTCCACCATCTCGGGCGTGATGGTGGTTTCCAGGCGCGCGTCCGGGTACTGGACGTCGAGTTCGAGCTTATGATTTTTTTCTTGCATTGCGGGCAGTGGTAGGTTTCGGAAGCGCGCCCATTTCCTGGACGGCGCTGGCCTTGTCGTAGGCGTCGACGATGCGCGCCACCAGCGGATGGCGCACCACGTCGGCGCTGGAGAATTGGGTGAAGGCGATGCCGCGCACGTCCTTCAGCACGTGCATCGCATCGACCAGGCCGCTGCGCTGGGTCTTGTGCAGGTCGACCTGGGTGACGTCGCCGGTGACGACGGCCTTGCTGCCGAAACCGATACGCGTGAGGAACATCTTCATCTGCTCGACCGTCGTGTTCTGGGCTTCGTCCAGGATCACGAAGGCGTGATTCAGCGTGCGTCCGCGCATGTAGGCGAGCGGGGCGATCTCGATGACCTGCTTCTCGAACAGCTTCTGGGTGCGGTCGAAACCGAGCAGGTCGTACAGCGCGTCGTAGAGTGGGCGCAGGTAGGGGTCGACCTTCTGGCTCATGTCGCCGGGCAGGAAGCCCAGGCGCTCGCCGGCTTCCACCGCCGGACGGGTCAGGATGATGCGCTTGACGGCGTCGCGTTCGAGCGCGTCGACCGCGCAGGCCACGGCCAGGTAGGTCTTGCCGGTGCCGGCCGGGCCGATGCCGAAGCTGATGTCGTGCTCGAGCACGGCGCGCAGGTACTGGATCTGGTGCGGGGTGCGTCCGCGCAGGTCGCTGCGGCGGGTCTTGAGCGTGGGGCTGACGAGTTCGGGGCTCTCTTCCGCTTCCTCGTCGTCGGCCTCGTCTTCCTGGCCGGCCGGCTCGGCGCCCGCGATCTTCGGCTTCAGGCCGGCGCGCTGTTCCACCAGGGCCAGCTGCACTTCCTCGATCGGCACGACCTTGTTCGCCACCGCGTAGAAGCGCTCGAGCAGCTCGACCGCGCGCTCGGCGTTGGCGCCGCTGACGATGAACTTCTCGCCGCGGCGGAAGATGGTCACGTCGAGCGCCGCGGAGATCTGGCGCAGGTTTTCGTCGAGCGGACCGCACAGGTGGGCGAGCCGCGTGTTATCGAGCGGCTCGGGGATGAAGTACGAAGGCTGGGTTGGCGTATGTGTTTTCAACTGGCTTTGGCAATCGTATCGAGATTGGCGACGAGTTCGCCGCGCAGGGAGTAATCCAGGCTCTCGGTGACGCGCACGTCGACCAGCTGGCCGATCAGCGCAGCGCCGGAGGCGCCGGGGGCGAAGATGACCACACGGTTGCTTTCGGTGCGGCCCTGCAGTTCGTTCGGGTCTTTCTTGGACGGCCCCTCGACCAGGATGCGCTGGACCGTGCCGACCATCGCCGCGCTGAACTTGCGGGTGTTGGCATCGATCAGGGC
Source organism: Massilia sp. UBA2709 (assembly GCA_002354135.1). GTDB lineage: Bacteria > Pseudomonadota > Gammaproteobacteria > Burkholderiales > Burkholderiaceae_D > Telluria. The sequence continues at coordinate 32,019 of DEKZ01000055.1, forward strand.
CTGCAGGCGCTGCAGGCGCGCCAGCTTGACCTCGTGCGGGGTGTCGTCTTCCAGGTTGGCGGCCGGGGTGCCCGGGCGCTTGCTGAAGATGAAGCTGAAGCTGTTGTCGAAGCCGACGTCTTCCACCAGCTTCATCATGGCTTCGAAATCGGCGTCGGTTTCGCCGGGGAAGCCGACGATGAAGTCCGAGGAGATCGCGATGTCCGGGCGCACCGCCTTGATGCGGCGGATGATGGACTTGTATTCGAGGCCGGTATAGCCGCGCTTCATGGCCTGCAGGATGCGGTCGGAACCGTGCTGCACCGGCAGGTAGAGGTGGTTCACCAGTTGCGGGATCTTCGCGTAGGCATCGATCAGGCGCTGGGTGAATTCCTTCGGATGGGTGGTAACGAAGCGCAGGCGTTCGATGCCGGGGATGTCGGCGATGTATTCGAGCAGCAGGGCAAAGTCGGCAACTTCTCCACCTTCCATCGTGCCGCGGTAGGCGTTCACGTTCTGGCCCAGCAGCATGATTTCCTTGACGCCTTGCGCGGCCAGGCCGGCGACTTCGGTCAGCACGTCCTCGAAGCGGCGCGAGACTTCTTCGCCGCGGGTATAGGGCACGACGCAATAGCTGCAGTACTTGCTGCAGCCTTCCATGATCGAGACGTAGGCGACGGGACCTTCGACCTTGGCCGGGGGCAAGTGGTCGAACTTCTCGATTTCCGGGAAGCTGATGTCGACCTGGGCGGCGCCGCTGCTGCGGCGCTCGCGGATCATCTGCGGCAGGCGGTGCAGGGTTTGCGGACCGAACACCATGTCGACGTGGGGCGCGCGCTTGACGATGGCTTCGCCTTCCTGCGATGCCACGCAGCCGCCGACGCCGATGATCAGGTCGGGGCGCTCGCGCTTCAGTTCGCGCAGGCGGCCGAGGTCGGAAAACACTTTTTCCTGCGCTTTTTCGCGCACCGAGCAGGTGTTGAAAAGGATGACGTCGGCATCTTCGGGTTTGTCGGTGCGAACCAGACCATCGGACGCGCCGAGCACGTCCGCCATCTTGTCCGAGTCGTACTCGTTCATCTGGCAGCCGAAGGTCTTGATGAATACTTTTTTCTGCATGGAATGCTTCGTTGTAAGGAGTGCTTGAATCGCCACGAGTTTTCTA
>DEKZ01000136.1 GCA_002354135.1 Massilia sp. UBA2709
GTCGGGCGCCCGGCTTCGTAGGCGTCGGCGCCGGGCAGGCCGAGGTTGAAGACGGCGATGAAGTCGCCCGGGTCGATGCGCGCAGCCAGCTCGCCGACCACGCTGAACGTCAGGTCCGTCTGGTCGGTGAAGGACAGCGCGTCGCCGCCCGCGACCTCGTCCTCGGCGGCGAGGTAGCGCCCGCCGGTACGGGTGAGCAAGAACTCGATTGCGCTGCCGGCGGCGTTCACGCGCACGCTGTTGGGCAGGGCCAGGCGGATGTCGCGCGCCATGCGGCGCAGCGCCAGGTCGGCTTCGTCGAGGGCTTCGGCGCGCGCGACGGTGTCGGCATAGCCCTGGATCGGCGCGCGGATGAACACGGCGACGATGGCGCCGAGGATGCCGATGATGACGATCACCATGATCGTCTCGACCAGGGTGAAGCCGCGCTGGCGGGTATAGGCGGAACTGCGCATTACTGGAACCCCGGGCGCGCGTAGCGCATGCGGTAGCCGTCCAGCACTACCGGCGCATCGCCGCCGAAATCGACCCTGATCCGGATGCGCAGCACGTCGGTGTTCGCGGGCGCGTCGAGTGCGTCGCTGAAGGCGCCGGCGCCGTTGACCGAGTCGGGGATCAGCGTGACGCTGGCGGTGTAGCCGTTCAGTCCCATGGCCTGGCCGCTCACGTCGGCCAGCCGGTTGGCCGCGTTGTTGAACGCGAAGGTGGCCGTGTTCGGCCGCGCCACGTAGTCGTTGACGTTGTCGAAGGGCCGGGGATTGACCGGTTCCGGCGCGCCCTGCCCCCAGTTTTCGGGGACCGCGCACAGGGTGGGATCCGCCTGGGTATCGAAGTCGGGGGAGCTAGGGTCGCAGAGCGTGAAGCCGGCCGAGCGCACTTCTTCCAGCAGCCCTTCCGCGATCATCAGTGCCTGTTTGCGGCGCAGCGGATCGGCGCTGTGGGCAGTGGTCAGGCGCATGACGGCGACGATGCCGGCCAGCGCGATCGACACGATGACGATGAACATGATCAGCTCGACCAGGGTGAGGCCTCGCTGGCGGCGCCTGGACGCGATGGCCTCAGAAAACATAGCCGGTCTCCGCGGCGACGTTGACGTTATGCGTGGTCCCGCCGCCGGTGATGATCACCGCCAGGTTGGCGGCCTGGTCGGCAACAGGGTCGAGCGGTTGGCCGAGGGCATCGAAGCGGATCGTGGCGAAGTCGGCGTTGCCGTTGATCGTCGCTGCGATGTTCGCCGGACGGCCTTCGCACATCCAGTCGCGCGCGCCGCAGGCGGCGCGGGTGGCGTCGGACCAGCTGTTTTCGCCACCGGGCGCGCGCACCCGGTTGGTCGCGGCGCAGGGGTCCTGGTTGGCGAAGCACAGTGACACGCGGTCGCGGGCGAGCTGGACGAACACGTCGCGATGCTGGGCGATGGCGACCTTCTGGCCGTAGCGCAGGATGGCGCGCAGTTGCTCGGCGGCGGTGGCGGCGTCGTAGACCGTGCGGTCGAAGAAGCGCGTCATCGCCACCGCCGAGACGATGCCGACGAGGACGATGACGAGGATGAGTTCCACCATGGTGAAACCACGGTGGCGGGACGCCAGGCGGCGGCTGGATGCGCGATCGAAGATGATGTGCAAGCCCGCCACCTGGCCCTGCGGGATTACTGGCAGTTCGCGGGGGTCGCGCTGGCGGCCAGGACGGCGGTCGGAGCCGTGTCACGGGCAACGGCCGGGGTGTAGGTCAGGAAGCAGTTGCCTTGCGCGGCGGCCGAGAGGCCGTTCGGGATGACGCGCAGGTTGTTGCCGTCAGGGACGGCGGTGTAGTCGCCCGCCAGGCCGGCGGCCTGCATGAAGGCGTTGGTCGCGCTGACGTTGGTGCTGCCGACGTTGGCGGTACCGATGGCCGGGTAGCCCGAATCCGCGTTCATGGCGATCAGCACGCCTTCGACGTTCTGGGTTGCCGCCGGAGTCACCAGGAAACGGCCGTGGGTCATGGCCGAGGTCGCGGAGAGCGCGCCGCGGGCGGCGTTCAGGCTGGCGACGCGGGCATCGCCGCTCAGGTTCGAGAAGCGCGGCAGTGCGGTCGCAGCCAGGATGCCGAGGATGACGATCACGACGATCAGTTCGATCAGGGTGAAGCCGCCTTGGGCCGATTTAATGCTCTTGTTCATTACTTTTTCTCCGATTGAATGGGCGCGGAACAAAACCGCTTGGTTCGCTTGCTTCTTGGTTCGCTTGACTGCTGCTGGCGACCGTCTGGTCTTCGACTGCTTCCAGGACCAGGCCTTCGGTGACCCTGTTCCGTCCATCTGCTTCGACCGGCTTGGGCACGCGCAACAATTCTACCTTGAACCTCAGAAATTTCGGTGTCTCAGAAGAAAAACTTTTAGCTGAGGCAGGCAGGTAGACCAGGGTGCGGTTCGTCTTGTTGAAGTACCAATTTCCCTTCGGAAGTTCGGTTTCGCGGGGCGAATAATACTCGCCGAGGTAGTTTTCCGGCGGTTTTGCCAACCAATCCATGGGATTCTGATGTGCAAGCGCCAACAGGCCGTCCTCGCCGCCGCTTGCGACCGCCCGCGCCGAGTGCACCGCCAGGGCCGTACGCAGGGAACTGATGAGTTGTTTGGCTGCAACGACCTCGGATTCGCCCGCATACGAGGCCAGCCGGTTGAGCAGCACCCCGGCGAGCACGCCGAGCACGACCGCGCCCACGGCCAGCTCGAACAGCGCGAAGCCGCGCGCGGGACCGGGGCGCGTCGTCATCGCCGGTGCAGGGCGGCCTGGCCCAGGTCCCAGATCGGCAGGAAGATGCCGAGCGCCATCACCAGCACCATCACGCCAAGGAAGACGATCAGGATGGGCTCGATCTGGGCGGACAGGGTCTTCAGTTCGTAATCGACTTCGCGCTCGTACATCAGCGCGATCTCGTCCATCAGGTCGTCGAGCGAACCGGTCTCCTCGCCCACCGCGATCATCTGCAGCACGATGGGCGTGAAGACGTTGGCGGCGGTCGAGGTGCGCAGGATGCTCTCGCCGCGCTCGACGCCGTCCCGCATCTGCTCGATGCGCGCGGCCAGGTAGGCGTTGTCGGCGGTCTGCGACACCACGGTCAGCGCCTGCACCATCGGCACGCCGCTCCGCATCGACAGCGCGAAGCTGCGCGCGAAGCGCGACATGGTCGACTTGTGGATGATCTTGCCGGCAATCGGCAGGCGCAGCTTGTAGCGGTCCCAGTTGTAGCGCCCCTTGCTTGTCCCGACCCAGGAACGGAAACCGAGGAAGCCGCCGACGGTCAGCGCCAGCAGCAGCGGCCAGTAGTCGAGCGTGAAGCGCGAGCTCGCCATCAGGATGCGCGTCATCAGCGGTAGTTCGGTGTGCAGGCTCTGGAACACCTTGGCGAATTGCGGGATGACGAACATGTTCACCACCGTCATGGCCACCACCATCGCGACGATCACGAAGCTCGGGTAGCGCAGCGCCGCTTTCACGCGGTCGCGCATGTCGCGGTCGAATTCGATATGGTCGAACAGGCGCAGGAAGATTTCTTCCAGGCGCCCGGTCATTTCACCTACGCGCACCATCGACAGGTAGAAGGTCGAGAAGGCTTCCGGGTGGCGCCGCATGGCGCTGGACAGTTCGCGCCCGGAGTCGAGCGACTCGCGCAGGTCCTTGATGACGCGGCCGAATGCCGGACTGGTGGCGGACTCCTGCAGGCCGCCCAGGCCGCGCATGATCGGCACACCGGACTTGAGCAGGGTGTGCATCTGGCGGCTGAACAGCTGCACGTCCATCGACTTCACCGGCTTCTCGCGCACGCGCTCCCACCAGCCGCGCGCGTCGCCGTTGCCCGTGGTCTTGCGGGTGGTCGGCACGATCTCCACCGGCGTGACGCCGGTGCCGAACAGCTGGTCGGCCACGGCGCCGGCATCCAGCCCCTCCAGCACGCCCTGCATCAGCTCGCCGCGCGCGTTGCGGCCCTTGTAGGCAAAGAACGGCAATTAGTCCTCGAACTGGTTACTGATGCGCATGGCTTCGGCGATCGTCGTGCGGCCCTGCACGGCCAGCTGCACGCCGTGGCGGCGCAGCGTGTCGCCGGCCATCTCGGCATGCGCGACCTTCAGGAAGTGCGACGGGTCCGGGTGGTTCGCGGCGTCGGTCACTGCGCGCGTCATCTCCAGCAGTTCGTACACGCCGGTACGGCCGCGGTAGCCAGTGCCGTTGCAGTGCGAGCAGCCCTTGCCGTGGAAGAAGGACGTGGTGTCGGCGTGCTCGCCCAGCTCGGCGCGCAGCCAGGTGCGCTCGTGCGGGGTCGGGGTATACGCCGTGCTGCAGCTTTCGCAGATCACGCGCACCAGGCGCTGGGCCAGCACCGCCTGCAGCGAGCCGCCCACCATGTAGCGCGGCACGCCCATGTCCATCAGGCGCAGCGGCGTCGAGGCGGCGTCGTTGGTGTGCAGGGTCGACAGCACCAGGTGGCCGGTCATGGCGGCGCGCAGGCCGATCTGGGCGGTTTCCTGGTCGCGCATCTCGCCGACCAGCACGATGTCCGGGTCCTGGCGCAGGGCCGAGCGCAGCACGCGGGCAAAAGAGAGGTCGATCTTCTCGTTGACCTGGACCTGGTTGATGCCCTGCAGGCGGTATTCGACCGGGTCCTCGACCGTGATCAGCTTCTTCTCGACCGAATTGAGTTCGGCCAGCGCGCTGTACAGGGTGGTGGTCTTGCCGGAACCGGTGGGCCCGGTCACCAGCACCAGGCCGTTCGGGCGCCCGACGATGGCGCGGAAGCGCTCGAGCATCTTGCGCGGCATGCCGATCGATTCCAGGCGCAGGGTATTGCCGGCCTGGTTCAGGAGTCGCATGACGACCGACTCGCCGTACTGGGTCGGCATGGTCGAGAGTCGCACGTCGATGCGCTGGTTCTTGACCTTGACGGCGAAGCGGCCGTCCTGGGGCAGGCGCTTTTCCGAGATGTCGAGGTCGGCCATGAGCTTGAGGCGCAGGGCCAGCGGCGTGGCGACCTTGATGTCGGCCTCGGTCTGCAGGTGCAGCACGCCGTCGATGCGAAAGCGGATCTGCAGCCGCCCTTCCTGCGGCTCGATGTGGATGTCGGAAGCGCGCACTTGGGCCGCGTCGTCGAACACCGACTGCAGAAGCTTGACCACCGGCGCCTCTTCCAGGCCCGGGTTGGCGGTCATGGCCCCGAAGTCGACAAACGCGTCCGCCACGTCGGCCTCGACCTCGCGCGCGAAGTCGGTGATCTCGCCGGTGCGGCGGTAGATGCGGTCGATCGTGTGCAGCACCTCGGTCTCGTTGACCACCGCCAGCTCCACGCCTTTTTTCAGCAGGCGCGCGATCTCGTCGTAGGCGAACAGGTCGGTCGGATCGGACACGCCGACCAGCACGGTCTCGCGGCGGTCTTCCAGCACCAGCGCGCGGAAGCGCCGCGCCGCCGTTTCCGGCAGCAGGCGCACCAGCTGGTCGCTGATGTTGTAGAACTTGAGGTTGATGTAAGGGATGTTCAGCTGGCGCGCCAGCGCGCTCGAGATCTGTTCCTCGGTCACGAAGCCGTTCTCGACGAACACCCGGCCGAGCTTGCGTCCGGTGCGCTTCTGGTCAGCCAGGGCCTGGTTCAGCTGCTCTTCGGACAGCAGCTTTTGTTGGATCAGCACTTCGCCGAGTCGGATTTTTTCCGGCCTTGCCATGATTCCCTTACGAATGATCTGGAAATGGGGAGCTATTCTAAGGCAGAACCGGGAAATATTTACCGCTGGAATTTATTTCTGTGGCCCGGATGCCGCGCTCGACAGTGAGATGCGTGTAAGATAGATAACGGCCGAACCGCTCGCCACCTGAGTTCATACCCGTAGGGTGGACGGCTCTGCCGTCCACGCGTCGATCGCGATCGGTGTCGTTATCGGGCCGGATGATCTTGCTGCCAACGACCGACGCGTGGAAGGCGAAGCCTTCACCCTACGTCCCTCCGATCAATTTTTGCAGGGTTACCAATGCAAGAACCGAGCACCACACGACGCCGCGTCTTCCTGATGCGCCACGGCAGCGTGACCTACTTCGACGCCGCCGGCAAGCCGGTCCTGCCCGAGCAGGTGCCGCTCAACGAAGAGGGCCGCGCCCAGGCCGATGCGGCCGGCGCCGCCTTTGCCGCCGCCGGCATCCGTTTCGACCGCGTGATCGTCTCCGGCCTGCCGCGCACCGTGGAGACCGCCACCCGGGTGCTCGCGGCCAGCGGCCAGCAGATCGGCCTCGACACCTGGCCCGAACTGCACGAGATCCGCGGCGGGCGCCTGTCCACCATTCCGACAGCGGACCTGAAGCGCGCCTTCACCGGCGCCTTCGAAGGCGTGGTGAATCCCGAGCAGCGCTTCCTCGGCGGCGAATCGGTCGGCGAGATGATGGACCGCGTGCATCCGGCGATCCAGAAACTGCGCGCCGATCCGGACTGGGACACCGTGCTGCTGGTCCTGCACGGCGGCGTCAACTGCGCCATCCTGTCGCTGGCCCTCACCGGCCAGCGCCTCTTCCTCGGCGGCCTGGCCCAGACCGCGGGCTGCATCAATGCCCTCGACGTCGGCCAGGACCCGGCCGACTGGGTGGTGCGCTTCGTGAATTACGTGCCCCCTGCCCCGCTGCAGCCCGGCGCGCGCAGCACCACGATGGAACAGCTGTTCGAGCAGTACAAACGATCCCGCTGAGGTCCAACTGCAAGGCCCATGATTCGCCTGGCAAAACGGTCGAAAAAATAGCGAAAACAAATAGCACGGTCGTGCATTTCATCGGCTACAATCACTCGACAACAACACAGGAGGAGACGCCAGTGTACGAAGAAATGATGGGCACCAAACCGGTGTCCGAGGCCCAGAAATTCGACGTCGAGGCACTTGCCGCCTGGCTGCGGGAACACGCACCGGAGGTCCCGGCCGGCCCGCTCGAGGTCGAGCAGTTCAAGGGCGGGCAATCGAACCCGACCTTCAGGCTGCGCGCGGGCGGCCAGCAATATGTGCTCCGCACCAAACCCGGCCCGGCGGCCAAGCTGCTGCCCTCGGCCCATGCGATCGACCGAGAATTCCGCGTGATGCAGGCCCTGCACGGCGCCGGCTTCCCGGTGCCGCGCCAGATCGTGCTGTGCACCGACGAATCGGTCATCGGACGCGCCTTCTTCCTGATGGAATGCGTCGAAGGCCGCGTGCTGTGGGAGCAGTCGCTGCCCGGCATGAGCCCGAGCGAGCGCGGCGCCATCTACGACGAGATGAACCGCGTGATCGCCCAGCTGCACACGATCGACTACGCCGCCATCGGCCTGGCGGATTACGGCAAGCCGGGCAACTATTTTGCCCGCCAGATCGAGCGCTGGACCAAGCAATATCAAGCCTCCGCGACCGAGACGATCGAGGCCATGGACCACCTGATCGAATGGCTGCCGAAGAACATCCCGCCGGGCGAAGACACGTCCATCGTGCACGGCGACTTCCGCCTGGATAACATCATCTTCCACCCGACCGAGCCCCGCATCCTCGCCGTGCTCGACTGGGAGCTGTCGACCCTGGGCCATCCCCTCGCGGATTTCTCCTACCATTGCATGAGTTGGCACATCCCGCCGGGCAAGTTCCGCGGCATCGCCGGCCTGGACCTGGCTGTGCTGGGCATTCCGGACCAGGAAGAATACGTGCGCCGCTACTGCGAGCGCACCGGCAAGACCATCCGCCCCGAGGATTTCAACTTCTACCTCGCCTACAACATGTTCCGCCTGGCCGGCATCATGCAGGGCATCATGAAGCGCTATGTCGACGGCACCGCCTCGAGCGCGCAGGCGCTGCAGAACGGCAAAGCCGCCCGCCCCATGGCCGAGATGGCCTGGCAATTCGCGAACCGCTAAGGACCCAAGGAGACACGCAATGGATTTCGAGTATTCCGACCGCTGCAAGGAACTGCAGGCGCGCCTGATCGCCTTCATGGATGAACACATCTATCCGAACGAAAAGGCGTTCAAGGAAGAAGTCGACCGCAACGGCGCCAGCGGCGACCGCTGGGTCCCGACAGAACTGATCGAGCGCCTGAAGCCGCTGGCGCGCGAGCAAGGCCTGTGGAACCTGTTCCTGCCGAAGTCGGCCCGCGCCCCCGAGGGCCTGTCCAACCTCGACTACGCCCCGCTGTGCGAAATCATGGGCCGCGTGTCCTGGGCGCCGGAGGTCTTCAACTGCTCGGCGCCGGACACCGGCAACATGGAAACCATCGAGCGCTACGGCACCGAGGAGGACAAGACGCGCTGGCTCGAGCCCCTGCTGCGCGGCGAAATCCGCTCGGCCTTTGCCATGACCGAACCCGACGTGGCCTCGTCGGACGCGACCAGCATCGCGACCCGCATCGAGAGGGATGGAGACGAGTACGTGATCAACGGCCACAAGTGGTGGATCTCGGGCGCCGGGGACCCGCGCTGCCAGATCTTCATCGTGATGGGCAAGACCGATCCGAACGCGGCGCGCCACCAGCAGCAGTCGATGATCCTGGTGCCGGCCGATACCCCGGGCATCACCATCAAGCGCCCGCTGCCGGTGTTCGGCTACGACGACGCGCCGCACGGCCACTGCGAGATCCTGTTCGAGAACGTGCGCGTGCCCGCCGCCAACATGCTGCTGGGCGAAGGGCGCGGCTTCGAGATCGCCCAGGGCCGCCTGGGACCGGGCCGCATCCACCACTGCATGCGC
>DEKZ01000476.1:0-2226 GCA_002354135.1 Massilia sp. UBA2709
CACCCACTTGATGTTCCAGCCGGTCTGGGAGGTGCCGTCGGAATTGCCGCACACGCCGGTGGAGCTCGGGCTCGCGTTCTTCTTCAGGCGCGCCGAGCCGCCGTAGTTGGCGAGGGTATAGCCGAAGATCAGGTCGCCGGCGCTGTGGGTGGCGATGTAGCACCAGTTGCCGCCGGTGCAGAAGCAGTCGAGCGCGTCGCGGATCTTGCCGCTTTGCGAAGCGATGCTGCTCTTGCCGTCCCAGTTGACCGATTTCTTGTTGACGCCGGCGGCGGTGGTGCCCGGGCCCCAATAGGTAAAGCTGTTGTAGTTGCCGATCGTCCCGCCGCCGCCGCGGCCGTTGATCCACAAGGTGTAGTTGGCTGCTGCCGCAAAGCTGGAAGCGGCCAGCAGGCAGAGCGCCAGCGCCATCTGGAATGCTTTCTTCACAATCTCCTCCTTCTCGTTTGAGTGGACGCCTGTGTCGAACGCCATCGCTGCCAGCTTGACGCAGGCGCAGCCGCTTGCTACGGCTGAGCTGACTGTATGTCTGGTATGCATGAGTGTCAATCGTGCTATTGACCGGAGAAGATTTTGTCGTTTTAAAACAAATGCAAAGAAAGTTTGCCTTTAATCAAGATGTAGATGGGCATTAGATGCTTGGGCGCAATCCTGAACCTGACGGCTCATCGTCGGGTGGGCGCCCCCGTGCCCGCGGATTTCGTCCGCATCGCAAGGCATCGTCTGAGCCAGGTAGCGTCAACACACGTCATCGTGCCGGTGGGCACGGGGCGCCCACCCGACGTCGACGGCAGCGTCCCATGACGATCAATCCAGTTCCGCCAGCACCTTCAGGTGCGCCACCACGCTGCGCCCCAGCGCCGACAGGTCGTACCCGCCTTCCAGGCAGCTGACGATGCGCCCGCCCGCATGCTCGCGCGCCACCGCCATCACTTCGCGGGTGATCCAGGCATAGTCGGCCTCGACCAGGGCCATGCCGCCCATGTCGTCGTCGCGGTGGGCGTCGAAGCCGGCCGAGATGAAGATCATCTGCGGGCGGTGGGCGTGCAGGGCCGGCAGCCAGTGCTCGCGCACGAGCTGGCGCACGACGTCGCCGCCGCTCCTGGCCGGCACCGGGATGTTGACGTTGGTGGCCGTGATCGGCTCGGGCTCGGAATACGGATAGAAAGGATGCTGGAAGAAGCTGGCCATCAGCACGCGCGGATCGTTGCGGAAGGATTCGGCGGTGCCGTTGCCGTGGTGGACGTCGAAGTCGACGATGGCGACCCGCTCCAGGCCGTGCGCTTCCAGCGCGTGGCGCGCCGCGACCGCCACGTTGTTGAAGAGGCAGAAGCCCATCGGCTCGCTGGGCCGCGCATGGTGGCCCGGCGGGCGCACCGAGCAGAAGGCGTTGGCGATGTCTCCCGCGATCACCGCGTCGGTGGCGGCCAGGGCCGCGCCGGCGGCGCGCAGGGCGGCCTGGTAGCTGGCGTGGCAGAGGATGGTGTCGGCATCGAGCGGATAGAACTCGCCCTCCGCCGGCACATGGTCGCGCACCAGCGCCAGCGCGCCTTCGGTATGGTTGCGCAGCAGCGCCGGGATCTCGGCCAGGGGCGCGAGGCGCCGTTCGACCAGGCCCTCGAGGCGCGCCAGGATCAGTTGATCGTCGATGGCTTTCAGGCGGTCCGGCGACTCCGGGTGCCAGTCGCCCATGTCGTGCCGCAGGCAGTCGGGATGGCTGTAGATTGCTGTGCTCATGGTGGGCTCGTGCTGCGGTACTCCATCTTGCTGCTCATCCATACACCGGACATGCCGGTTCTCGCATAGAATCAATCGGACGGACCGCGGGAAAGAAAGATTGCCAATGACGCTAATCTACCATGCCGCCCGGACCGTCGCACCATACAAGCATTGGAACCCAACCATGTTCAACAAATTGCACGAAGCAGCCCGCCAGGTCGGCCAGATCGTGGTCGGCAAGGACCAGCAGGTGCGGCTGGCCTTCACCTGCCTGCTGGCCGGCGGCCATCTCCTGATCGAGGACGTGCCCGGCGTCGGCAAGACCACGCTGGCGCACGCGCTGGCGCTCTCGCTGGGCCTGCAATTCAACCGCGTCCAGTTCACCAGCGACCTGCTGCCGGCGGACGTGGTCGGGATCTCGGTCTACGAGCGCGAGAAGAACGGCTTCGTGTTCCATCCCGGCCCCATCTTCACCCAGGTGCTGCTGGCCGACGAGATCAACCGCGC
>DEKZ01000476.1:2337-2628 GCA_002354135.1 Massilia sp. UBA2709
CAGCTCGACCGCTTCCTGATGTGCCTGTCGCTGGGCTACCCCGACCCGGCCGCCGAGCGCGCCCTGCTGATGGGCGAGGACCGGCGCGCCATGCTGCGCACACTGCAGGCCGCGATGACGCCCGCCGAGCTGATGGACGCCCAGGCCTCGCTGCGCCGGATCCATGCCTCGCCTTCCCTGATCGACTACGTGCAGGCGCTGGCCCAGGCTTCGCGCCAGGGCACGCTGTTCGCCGAAGGCCTGTCGCCGCGCGCCACCCTGGCGCTGCTGCAGGCGGCGCGCGCCTGGGCC
>DEKZ01000388.1 GCA_002354135.1 Massilia sp. UBA2709
CGGCGCCGCGCCCGTCGGCAGCGCCGCCCAGGTCGTTGACGACGACGCGCGCGCCGCGGCGGGCGAGTTCGAGCGCATAGCAGCGTCCGAGACCGCCGCCGGCGCCGGTGACGATGGCTGTTTTTCCTGCGAAGCTGATCATGGGTCTGGCCTTTTTTAGTGGTTACGGTATGTCTTCCAGAAAATCATAGCACGGCAAACGCGACTGGAAAAAGGAAGATGTATCATTTTTAGAAAAGAGAGTCTGTCCTGTTCGCAGTGCGGAATCCGGCGGTTTGCGCGGGCCGGTCCGGGCTATAATGCCCGCTGCTCAACTGTCCGGTGCCGCCATGGAAGAACCCGTCAACGCCACCCGCATGACGCAGCGCTATGCGAAGAAGCGCGAAGCCATCCTGCACGAGGCCGCGCGGCTGTTCAACCGCAGCGGCATCAAGGGCGCCACGCTGTCGGACGTGGCCGGCGCCGTGGGTCTCTCCACCAACAGCATCACCTACTACTACAAGAAGAAGGAAGACCTGGTCGTCGCCTGCCTGCTGCGTTCGATCGAGACCGTGAGCGGCATCATCGCCAGCGCGGCGCGCGAGTCCACCCCCGAACAGCGGGTGCGCAGCTTCGTCGCCCTGTTCCTGGCGCGCCTGGCCCGCACTGCATCCGGCCAGGAGGGCGAGATGATGACCTTCCGCGACGTGCACGTGCTCGGGAGCCCGCATTCGGAAGTCGTCTTCGCGGCCTATATCGAGATGTTCCGCACCTGCCGGCGCCTGCTCGCAAGCGGCCCGATCAAGCCGGCCAGGCGCGTCGAACTCAATGCGCGCACCCACCTGCTGCTGACGCTCACCTTGTGGACCATGTCCTGGAGCGCGCGCTACGATCCCGAGGATTTCGCGCTCGCCGCCGCGCGCATGGGCGACATCCTGGTCGAGGGCATCGGGTCGGCGGCCTCGCGCTGGCGCATCACGGCCCTCGACGGGGCGCTCACGGCGGTGCCCGGCGCGGGCGACAGCGCCCAGGACGCTTTCTTGCGCGCCGCTACGGCCCTGATCAACGAGGCTGGCTACCGCGGCGCCTCGGTGGAACGCATTTCCGCCCGTCTGAACCTCACCAAGGGCGCCTTCTACCACCACAACCCCAGCAAGGAAGAACTGATCTCGGCTTGCTTCGAGCGCAAGTTTACGGTGATTCGCGAGATGCAGCGCATCGCCATGGCGAGCCGGGCTTCCGGCTGGGACAAGCTGTGCGCCGTGTCGCGCGCCCTGGTGCGCTACCACTTTTCCGAGCACGGTCCGCTGCTGCGCACCTCGGCCTGGAGCGAGCTGCCCGACGAGATGCGCGAAGCCAAGCTGCTGGTTACCGCCCGGCTCGACCAGCGCTTCGTCAGCCTGCTGGTCGAGGGCATGCAGGATGGCTCGATCCGCCCGCTCGACCAGGCGATCGCCGGCGCGCTGGTGAGTGGCATGGTCAATGCGGCCGTGCTGCTGGACCGCTGGGTGCCGGACGTGAATGGGGAGAATGCGATCGAGCTGTTCGTGCGGCCGCTGTTCGAGGGGCTGCTGGCGCGGGATTGAGCTGCCTTTCGCAGCGTTTCGGGGTTTCGGTATTTCGCTGTGCGAGCCAAGGGCGGACGCTGCTGCATTTTTTCGTAAAAGGGGTATTGCACAGCCCGCGAATGCGCGATACCGTCGGGTGGGCGCCCCGTGCCCACGCGTGAACGATGAACATTGTTGGCCCGTTGATGCGCCAACATCATACGAGCGTCACGCGTGGGCACGTCATTGATGCCCCCGGCATCAATGACCCCACCCTACACAGGCACGCCGGGCGTGCCATTCACCAAGGAGGAGACACATGTCATTGTTCGACCTGAGCGGTAAAGTCGCCATCATCACCGGTTCCTCGCGCGGCATCGGCCGGGCGATCGCCATCCGCATGGCGGAGCAGGGGGCCAAGGTAGTCGTTTCGTCGCGCAAGGAGCAGGCCTGCGCCGAAGTCGTCGCCGAGATCAACGCGGCCCGGGGCGAGGGCAGCGCGATTGCGGTGCCGGCCAACATCTCGTCGAAGGAAGACCTGCAGCGCCTGGTCGACGCCACCAACGCCGCCTTCGGCCGGATTGACATCCTGGTCTGCAACGCCGCCTCGAATCCCTATTACGGCCCGATGGGGGGCATCAGCGACGACCAGTTCCGCAAGATCCTCGACAACAACGTGCTGGCCAACCACTGGCTGATCGGCATGGTGGCGCCGCAGATGGTGGAACGGCGCGACGGGTCGATCATCATCGTTTCCTCGATCGGCGGCCTGCGCGGCTCGCCCGTGATCGGCGCCTACAACGTGTCGAAGGCGGCCGACATGCAGCTGGCCCGCAATCTCGCCGTCGAGTACGGCCCCCACAACGTGCGCGTGAACTGCATCGCGCCCGGCCTGATCAAGACCGACTTCGCGCGCGCCCTGTGGGAAGACCCGGAGCGCCTCAAGGAAGTCAACGAGCGCGCGCCGCTGCGCCGCATCGGTGACCCGGACGAGATCGCCGGCACCGCCATCTACCTGGCTTCGCGCGCAGGCAGCGTCGTCACCGGCCAGAACATCGTGGTCGATGGCGGCGTGACCATCTGAGCGGAGGCGGCATGGACGAACTGCAGGCATTCCGCCACGAGGTGCGCGCCTGGCTGGAACAGAATTGTCCGCCCGAGATGCGCATGCCGGCAAGCGGGGACACCGACATCGTCTGGGGCGGGCGCAAGATGCAATTCAGGTCCGAGGCCCAGCGCCTCTGGCTCGAGCGCATGGCGGGCAGGGGCTGGACCGTGCCCGAGTGGCCGGTCGAGTACGGCGGCGGCGGCATGACGCGCGAGCAGGCCAAGGTGCTGCGCCAGGAGATGGAAGCCCTGGGCTGCCGCGTGCCGCTGCAAAGCTTCGGCATCTGGATGCTGGGGCCGGCGCTGCTCAAGTACGGCACCGAGGAGCAGAAGCGCGAGCACCTGCCGCCCATCGCGCGCGGCGAGATCCGCTGGTGCCAGGGCTATTCCGAGCCGAACGCCGGCTCCGACCTGGCCTCCCTGCAAACGCGCGCCGAGGACCGCGGCGACCACTTCCTCGTCAACGGCCAGAAGGTCTGGACCTCCTACGCTGACAAGGCCGACTGGATCTTCTGCCTGGTGCGCACCGACTTCACGGCTAGCAAGCACAAGGGCATCAGCTTCGTCCTGTTCGACATGGACAGTCCGGGCGTGTCGACCCGGCCGATCACCCTCATCTCGGGCAAGTCGCCGTTCTGCGAGACCTTTTTCGACAACGTGCGTGTCGATAAGCGCAACCTGGTCGGCGAATTGAACGAGGGCTGGACCATCGCCAAGTACCTGCTGACCCATGAACGCGACATGATCGGCGCCATGGGAGAGCGCGCCCGGCCGCCGGCGCTGGGCCAGTTCGCGGCCCGTGCGGTCGGCCTGGACGGGCAAGGCCGGCTGGACGACCCGCTGTTGCGCGCCGACGTCGCCCGCTTCGAAGTGGACGAGGCGGCTTTCCGCCTGCTGCTCGAACGCACGGGCGAGCTGGCGCGCCAGGGCAAGGCGCATCCTGCTTTCTCGTCCGCGCTGAAGTACTACGGCGCGGAGCTGAACAAGCGCCGCTACGAGTTGCTGATGGCGGCCGGCGGCAGCGACGCCCTCGAGTGGGAAGGAGAGCGCAGCCGCGACGGCGAGCTGGCGCGCACCTGGTTACGCTCGAAAGCCAATTCGATCGAAGGCGGCACGAGCGAAGTGCAGCTGAACGTGATCGCGAAACGCATCCTCGGCCTGCCGGGCGCGTAGGCCCTCATATTTGGAGCCGTATTTGGAGAATACGATGGCACTTGTACTGAACCAGGAACAGGATATGCTGCGCGAGAGCGCGCTGCAGTTCATGAAGGAGAGCGCGCCGGTGGCCCGGCTGCGCGCGCTGCGCGACGAACGCAACGAGGATGGCTTCTCGCGCGAGCTCTGGGCGAGCTTTGCCGAGATGGGCTTCACCGGCGTGCTGGTGCCGGAAGCCCATGGCGGGCTGGGACTGGGCATGATGGAAGCCGGCGCCATCATGGAAGCCATCGGCCGCAACCTGACGGCCACGCCCTTCTTCTCTTCCGCGGTGCTGGGCGCCAGCCTGCTGGCGCGGCACGGCAGCGCGGCCCAACAGGCGCGCTGGCTGCCGGCGCTGGCGCG
>DEKZ01000387.1 GCA_002354135.1 Massilia sp. UBA2709
GCGCCGGCACCGCCGCCGACGCCGTGGTCGCCGAGATCGCCGCCATGGGCGGCGAGGCGATCGCCAACCGCGCCAGCGTCACCGACCGCGAGGGCGTCGCCGCCATGGTCGAGCAGGCGATGGACGCTTTCGGGCGCATCGACATCCTGGTCAACAACGCCGGCATCCTGCGCGACAAGAGCTTCATGAAGATGGAGCTCGACGACGCCCAGGCCGTCCTCGACGTCCACCTGATGGGCGCCTTCAACTGCACCAAGGCCGTGTGGCCGGTCATGATGGAGCAGGAATACGGCCGCATCGTGATGACCACCTCGCCTTCCGGCCTGTACGGGAACTTCGGCCAGGCCAACTACGGCGCCGCCAAGATGGGCCTGGTCGGACTGATGAACACGCTGAAGATCGAAGGCGCCAAGCGCCACATCCACGTCAATGCCATCTCGCCGGTCGCGGCCACGCGCATGACGGCTGGGCTGATGCCGCAGGAGCAGCTCGATAAGCTCGGTCCCGAGCACATCGTGCCGGGCGTCGTCTACCTGTGCAGCGAAGGCGCGCCCAGCGGCGCCATCCTGCAGGCGGCCGGCGGCAGCTTCAGCCTCGCGGCCATCATGGAAAGTCCCTGGGTCGAGCTCGGCCCGCAGGCCAGCGCCGACGACGTGGCGGCCCATTGGGAGCGCATCGCCGACCTGTCGGGCGCGCGCACGCGTGGCTAAGAGTCCCGCTTCGCCATGCAACTCCCCGTGACGCCGGCATGACGGCCAGGCCGCCGGCGCTCGGCGCGGACGCGCAGGAGCAGCCCCAGTCCCAGGCCGCGCAGGCTGCCTACGACGCCCAGGTCGCGCGCGACCTGCCGCGCAACTACGCCGCCAACCTGGTGCACGGCTTCCTCGGCGTCACCGGCTTCCGGCTGGTGACGGCGCCGACCTTCGTACCGGCCTATATCTACCTGCTGTCGCAATCGAACCTGACGGTCGGCCTGGCGCTGGCCGGCCAGTCGCTCGGCATGGCGCTCTCTTCGATCTGGAGCGCGACCCTGATCGAACACAGGCGCCGCGTCATGCCGGTCGTGTTCGGCGTGGGCTGGCTGATGCGCGCCCAGGTGCTGGGGCTGGCCCTGTCCGGCTTCTTCCTCGAAGGGGACGCGGCCCTGGCCGCGGTCTGCGTCTTCCTGGCCCTGTTCGGCTTCTTCTGGGGCATGCAGGCGGTCAGCTTCAATTTCGTCATCGCGAAGGTCATCCCCGCCAACCGGCGCGGCCAGCTGGGCGGCATGCGCAACTTCCTCGGCGGCCTCTCGGCCTCCGCCGTCGCCTGGCTGGGCGGCAAATACCTGGTCGAGGCCAACGCCTTCGGCAACGGCTATGCCGCGACCTTCATGGTCGCCTTCATCCTCACCAGCATCGGCATCTCGGCGCTGAGCTTCCTGCGCGAGCCGGAGTCGCTCGCGGTGCGCGCCGCCTCCAGCCTGGCCCAGCGCCTGCGCGAGGTGCCCGCCATGCTGCGCGGCGACCGCCAGTTCGCACGCTTCTTCACGGCGCGCGCCCTGGCCGCCTTCGGCATGGCGGCGGCGCCCTTCTACGCCATCCACGCCGGCGGCTTCATCGATCTCTCGGGCGCCAACCTCGGCTACCTGTCGCTATCTTTCCTGCTGGCCCAGACCGTCAGCAACCTGCTCTGGGGCCGGATCGCCGACGCGCGCGGCTACCGGCTGGTGTTCCTGCTCAGCGTGGGCCTGTGGCTGCTCTCGACCCTGGCGCTGATGTTTTCAAACAGCCTGGTGTGCTTCGTGCTGGCCTTCTGCGGCCTGGGCGCGGGCCTGGGCGGCTACCAGCTCGCCTCGCAGAACTTCGTGCTGGAATTCGGCGCCCACCAGGAGCTGCCGATGCTGATCGCGGTGTCGGACACGGCCTCGCACCTGATGATGGCCGCCGGTCCCTTGCTGGGCGGGGTGCTGGCCCACCACTTCGGGTTCCTGCTGGTGTTCTGGATCGCGATCGCGGTCAAGGCAGTCTCGCTCGTGGCCATGCTGCGCATGCGCGAGCCCAGGGCCGCGGCGGGCGACGCCGCGGGCCTGTCGGCCGACCCGGGCTGAGCGGGAGCGCCTGACAAAACGCCCATGGCTGCGTGGCATCGTCTCGCCATACGCTCGTACTGTCTTCGACGACGCGCCTTGCCCTGGGCGTCTTGTCAGGCGCTCTTCTAGAACCGCCTTACTGGCTGGCCAGCCTGCTCAGCGCAGGGATCTGGCTCGGTTCGTAGTAGCGCGGGTCGGGCGTCACATACACCAGCACCTCATGGTCCAGCGTGCCCGGGGGCGCCACCTGGTTCAGGGCGAACACGGCGACGAGGGGGCTGACATTGAAATCCCAGGCGAAGACCTTGCCGCCGGCGGCAAAGCGCACCACGTCGCCGCCGACGACGTCGACGTAGCGGGTGTCCGGCGTGATGGTGACGGTACGGGTGGCGGATTCGGGCGGCGCGGCGGCGCCGACCAGGTCCTGGCGCGGGGTGACCGCCGCGCAGGCACTCAACAGCACGGCCAGTGCCGCAAGCGATAGACGTTTCGATAGCGGATTCATTTGGCGCTCCTCCAGAGCCAAGGCGGCGCGGTGATGCGCCGCCAAAGGCATTGGAGCGCGATTCGGGGCTGCGGGTTCCTGCTGCCGAGCGTTGAGACGCGGGCCCGGCAGCCCTGGCTTATACGACGCCGCGTTCCTTCAGCCCGGCCAGCCTGTCCTCGGACAGGCCGAGCAGCTCGGCCAGCACCGCGTTCGTGCCCTCGCCCAGCTTCGGCGGCGCGCGGCGCACCGGCAGGCGCTCGCCGTTGAAACGGTAAGGCGAGGCCAGGATCTGGACGCTGCCGGCTTCCTCGTGCGGCATGGTCTGGACCAGGCCGCCGTCGACGGCGCGCTTCGAGGTCAGCGCCTCGTGCAGGCCGGCCACTTCGCCGCAGGGAATGCCGACCCGGCTCATCGCATCGAGCAGGTCGCGCCGCTTGCGGGCGGCGATCTCGCGCCGCAGCTCGGGCATGAGTTCGTCGCGGTGCTGGGTGCGCGTCAGGTTGGTCTTGAAGCGCTCGTCGGCCGCGATGTCCGGACGGGCGATGACGTCGGTGCAGAAGCGCAGGAACTGGCTGTTGTTGCCGACCGCGATGACCAGCGGACCGTCCTCTGCCTCGTACACGCCGTAGGGCATGATCGAGGGATGGCCGTTGCCGAAGCGTGGAGGATCGTTCCCGCGCAGCAGGGCTTCCAGGCCATAATACGCCGTGATCATCAGGCCGCAGTCGAACAGGGCCATGCCGACGTGGCGGCCCGTGCCGGTCCTTTCGCGATCATAGAGCGCGGCGAGCACGCCCTGGGCCGCGTACATGCCGGTCATCATGTCGACCGCCGCCACGCCGAACTTCAGCGGCGGCTGGGTCGGCTCGCCGTTCAGGGCCATCAGGCCGGACTCGCCCTGGATCACCAGGTCGTAGCCGGGGCGCGTGGCCTCCGGCCCGGTGCGGTCGTAGCCGGTGATCGAGCAGTAGATCAGGCCGGGCTGCTCCTTGCTCAACGCGTCGTAGCCCAGGCCCATGCGCTCGACGTCGCCGAACTTGAAGTTCTGGATCACGACGTCGCTCTTCTTCACGAGTTCGCGCGCGATCTCCTGGCCTTCCGGGGTCTTCAGGTCGAGGCAGACCGAACGCTTGTTGCGGTTCACGCTGTTGAAGTAGGCGGTCTCGGTGGAGCCGATGCGCATACCCCAGTCGCGCGTGTCGTCGCCGCGTTCGGGGTGCTCGACCTTGATCACTTCGGCGCCGAGGTCGCCGAGCACCATGGCACACCAGGGACCGGCAAGCACGCGCGACAGGTCGAGCACGCGCACGCCGGCCAGCGGCAGATTGGAATTGCTGTTCAAAATATGCTCCACTATTCTCTGCAAGTCGGGCGCCCTGGACTGCGGCGCCCCGATCGCTATTCTTGTTCCTGCCGTGTACCCCTGGCAAGCCGCAACGCCTTGAAATCCGGTGCGCGCTTGGCGAAGAAGGCGGCAATGCCCTCCTGCGCCTCGTCGTCGCCCTGCGACTCGGCCATCAATCCGGCTTCCAGGTCGAGCTGCTCGGCCAGGGTGTTCGAACCCGCATGTGCGCACAGCGTCTTGATGCGCGCGTTGGCGTTCGCCGGGCCGTCGGCCACCTTTGCCGCCAGCGCAATCGCTTCGGCCAGCGCCGCGCCGCGCTCGGTCAGCCGGTTGACGGCGCCCAGCGCATGCATGCGTTCGGCCCCGATGCGCTCGCCCAGCAGGCACAGCTCCGTCATCAGCTGGCGCGACAGGAACTGCGACAGGAAGGCGGTGGCGCCGCCATCCGGGCTCAGGCCGACCTTGACGTAGGCCATGGCGAAGAAGGCGTCGCGCGCCGAGACCAGCATGTCGCAAGCCAAGGCCAGCGACAGCCCGGCGCCGGCCGCACCGCCCTCCACCGCCGCGATGACGGGCTTCGGGCAGGCGCGGATCGCGCGGATGGTCTCGTGCAGACGCTCGATCTTCACCCGGCGCTCGGCCGGGGCCAGTTCCCGGCGGGTGGCCAGGGCGCGCAGGTCGCCGCCGGCGCAGAAGAACTCGCCGTCGCCGACCAGCACGATGGCGCCGATGGCCGGGTCCGCCGCCGCATCAACCAGGGCCGACTGCAGCGCGTCGTACAGCTCCGGCCTGATCGCGTTGCGGGCCGCCGGATTGCTGTTGACGAGGACGCGCACCGCGCCCTCGGTGCGCACGATGAGCGCCTCGCTCATGCCGTGGCCGCTTCTTGGCCCAGAGCGCGGCCGAGCGCGATGTAGCGCTCGAGGTGGTGGTCCTCGTCGCCGAGCTGGTGGTCGATCATCACTAGGCGCTTGGCGAAGTGGGCCATCGGCAGCTCCCAGGTCATGCCGATGCCGCCGTGGAGCTGGATGCACTCTTCGGCCACCAGGGTGCCGATGCGGCCGATACTCATCTTGGCTGCCGACAGGGCGCGCTCGCGGGTGATGCGGTCCGCATCCAGCGCCGCGGCGGCGTTGATGACGGTGGAGCGGGCCTGCTCGATTTCCAGCAGCAGGTCGGCCATGCGGTGCTGCAGGGCCTGGAAGGAACCGATCGGTACGCCGAACTGCTTGCGGGTGCGCAGGTAGTCGATGGTCGCCGCCTTGGCCGCTTCCATCGCGCCCAGGGCCTCGGCGCACAGCGCCAGGATGCCGCGGCCGACGGCGCGCTCCAGCGTCGCGTAGCCCTTGCCCTCTTCGCCCAGCAGGGCTGCGGTGCTCAGCTGCACGTTGGCGAGGGTGACGTCGGCGACACGGCCGCCGTCCATGGTCGGGGTGCCGCGCACGGAAACGCCAGGCGCATCCTTCGGCACCAGGAACAGCGAGATGCCCTCTTCCGCGTCGACTGCGCCCGACGTACGTGCCGAGACGACGAACACGTTCGCCGATTCGCCCGCCTGCACCACGGCCTTGACGCCGTCCAGCACCCAGGCCTCGCCGTCGCGGCGGGCGGTGGTCTGCACGCGCGCCAGTTCATAATGGGTGTTCGGCTCGTCGTGGGCAAAGGCGGCGATGGTGGCGCCGGCCGCGATTTCTTCCAGCACGGCTTTCTGCTCGGCGTTACCGGCAAACGAGATCGCCTCGGCCGCCAGCACGGCGCTGCCCAGCAGCGGTTCGAGCACCAGGCCGCGGCCCAGGGCTTCGAAAACCACGGCGACATCGAAGCCGCCGCCGCCGAAGCCGCCGTCTTCCTCGCGCAGCAGCGCGCCGATGACGCCCAGCTCGGCGAATTTTTCCAGTTGCTCGCTCGAGAATCCCTGGCTCGAGGCGGCGATGCGGTTGCGCGTCTCGAAGTCGTACTGTTCGGCGATATAACGGTTCAGGCTATCCGCCAGCATGCGCCGTTCTTCAGTGTGTTCGAAGTTCATGTGTCTCCCCTTACAGTCCGAGGATCATCTTGGAGATGATGTTTTTCTGGATTTCGTTCGAGCCGCCGAAGATCGACAGCTTGCGGTTGTTGAAGTACTGCGCCGTCGCGGCGGCTGCGAAGTCCGGACCGAAGGCTTCGCCGCTGTAGTCGGCGTCGAGCATGTCCTGGGTGAACGGACGCGCATACACGCCCATCGCGCGGCGGGTCAGCGACAGGATCTCCTGGCGGATCTCGGTGCCGCGGATCTTCAGCATCGAGCTTTCCGCACCCGGCACGCCGCCGCCGGCCACCGCTGCGATCACGCGCAGGTTGGTCGTCTTCATGTTTTCCAGGTCGATCTCGACGCGGGCGAGGCGGGAAGCGAAGCTCGGATCGTCCAGCAGCGGCTTGCCGTTGCGGGTCTGGGTCGCGGCGATGCGCTTCAGGCGCGCCAGCGCGGCCACCGAGAAGCCGACGCCGGCGATGTTCGTGCGCTCGTAGGTCAGCAGGTACTTGGCGCAGGTCCAGCCGCGGTTCTCTTCGCCGACCAGGTTCTCGGCCGGCACGCGCACGTCGGTGAAGAAGACCTCGTTGACTTCGTGTTCGCCGTCGAGCGTGATTATCGGACGCACTTCGACGCCCGGGCTGTTCATGTCGACCAGCAGGAAGCTGATGCCTTCCTGCTTCTTGGCTTCGCGGTTGGTGCGCACCAGGCAGAAGATCATGTTGGCATGCTGGCCCAGCGTGGTCCAGGTCTTCTGGCCGTTGACGATGTAGTGCTCGCCCTCGGCGTCAGTGCCGCGCACGGCGGTCGTCTTGACCGCCGCCAGGTCGGAGCCGGCGCCCGGTTCCGAGTAGCCCTGGCACCACCAGTCCGAGCCGTCCAGGATGCGCGGCAGCCAGTAGCGCTTCTGCGCCTCGTTGCCGTACTTGATCAGGACCGGGCCCAGCATGTTGACGCCGAAAGGCACGATGCGCGGCGCGTTCGCCAGCGCGCACTCGTTCTCGAAGATGAACTTCTCGACCGCGTTCCAGCCCGGGCCGCCGTATTCTTCCGGCCAGTGGTTGGCCAGCCAGCCGCGCGCGTTCAGGATCGCGTGCCACTCTTCCATGTCGGCCTTGGTCAGGTGCTTGCCGTTGGCGACCTTGTCGCTCAGGCGCTTCGGCAGCTTCTCGGCCAGGAAGGCGCGGACTTCTTCGCGGAATGCTTCTTCTTGGGGGGTGAAATTCAGGTCCATGATGATCCTCAGTAAATCTCGAACAGGCCTGCCGCGCCCATGCCGCCGGCGATGCACATCGTGACCACGGCGTACTTGGCGCCGCGGCGCTTGCCTTCCAACAGGATGTGGCCGGCCAGGCGGGCGCCGGTCATGCCGAACGGGTGGCCGATCGAGATCGCGCCGCCGTTCACGTTCAGGCGCTCGTCGGGAATGCCGAGGCGCTGCTGGCAGTAGATGGCCTGCGAGGCGAAGGCTTCGTTCAGCTCCCACAGGTCGATGTCGTTCACGGTCAGGCCGAAACGGCTCAGAAGCTTGGGCACCGCGAACACCGGGCCGATGCCCATTTCGTCTGGCTCGCAGCCGGCAACGGCCATGCCGCGGAAGGCGCCCAGCGGGGCCAGGCCCAGGCGCTCGGCTTCTTTCGCTTCCATCATCACGCAGGCCGAGGCGCCGTCCGACAGCTGGGAAGCGTTGCCGGCAGTGATGAACTTGTCCGGGCCGTTCACGGGCGCCAGCTTGGCCAGGCCTTCATAGGTGGTGCCGCGGCGGTTGCAGGTGTCCTGGTCGATCGTCACTTCGCGCTGCGAGACGGCGCCGGTTTCCTTGTCGGTGACCTGCATGGTGGTGGTACAGGAGACGATTTCGTCCTTGTAGCGGCCGGCCAGTTGCGCCTCTTCCGTCTTGCGCTGGGACTCGAACGAGAAGCGGTCCTGGGCTTCGCGGCTGATGTTGTAGCGCGCGGCGACGATGTCGGCGGTCTCGATCATCGGCATGTAGAGCTCGGGCTTGTTCTCGAGCATCCACGGGTCGATGCCGGAATCGCCCTTTTCGCGGGTGCGGATCTGCGAGATGCTTTCCACGCCGCCGGCGATCACGGCCGGAGCGCCGTCGACCACGATGCGGCCGGCGCCGATGGCGATGGCCTGCAGGCCGGAAGCGCAGAAGCGGTTCACGGTGGTGCCGGCGATCGAGATCGGCAGGCCGGCGCGGATCACGGCCTGGCGCGCGACGTTGCGGCCGGTCGTGCCTTCCGGGTAGCCGCAGCCGAGGATGGCGTCCTCGATCAGGGCCGGGTCGATGCCGGCGCGCTCGACGGCGGCGCGCACGGCAAAGGCGGCCAGGGTCGGGCCGGAGGTGATGTTGAATTCGCCGCGGTGCGCCTTGGTCAGCGGCGTGCGGGCGGTTGAAACGATGACGGCTTCGCGCATGGCGAGTCTCCTGATTTATAAGACTTACTTATCTAAACTGTCGATTTATTTGCCAGGCTTATACACCTGGCTTGTTTGCTCGGCTTATTTGCCCAGCTTATTTGCCCAGCTGGTTCAGGCTGGCGAAATCCTGGCCCTTCTCGACCAGCTCCACCAGCAGCGGCGACGGTTTCCAGAACAGCGGGTCTTCCTTCGCGAATTCCTGGATGTCGGCCAGGATCTTCGGCAGGCCGACCATGTCGGCATATTTCATCGGGCCGCCGCGATAGCGCGGGAAGCCGTAGCCGTGCACAAAGGTCACGTCCACGTCCAGCGGGCGCAGGGCAATCTTCTGGTGCACGACGTTCGCGCCCTCGTTGATCATCGCGGCCAGGTAGCGGCGCACGATTTCCTCGTCGGTAAACGTGCGCGGGGTGATGCCGGCGCGCTGGCGTTCCTGCTCGATGATGGCTTCGACTTCCGGGTCCGGCGTGCCGGTGCGGGCGCCGTCCGGGTACAGGTAGTAGCCGCGGCCGGTCTTCTGGCCGAACCAGCCGCGCTCGCACAGGCGGTCGGCGATCTGGACGTAGCGGGCTTTCGGGTCGCGCGTGGCGGCGCGGCGCTTGCGGGTGGCCCAGCCGATGTCGCCGCCGGCCAGGTCCGAGACCTGGAACGGGCCCATCGGGTAGCCGAAATCGCGCAGGGCCTTGTCGATCTGGTAGGGCGAAGCGCCGTCTTCCATCATGTAGTGGGCCGCCTGGCCGTAGACCGCGAGGATGCGGTTGCCGATGAAGCCGTCGCACACGCCGGCACGCACCGGGGTCTTCTTCAGCTTCTTGGCCAGCTCGAAGGCGGTGGCGACCACGTCCGCCGACACCTTGGCCGGCACCACGATCTCGAGCAGCTTCATGATGTTCGCCGGCGAGAAGAAGTGCAGGCCGATCACGTCCTGGGGACGCGAGATGCTGGCGGCGATCTCGTCGATGTCGAGGTAGGAGGTGTTCGTCGCCAGCACGGCGCCTGGTTTGCAGACGCGATCGAGTTCCGCGAACACGGCCTTCTTCACGCCCATCTCTTCG
>DEKZ01000297.1:0-966 GCA_002354135.1 Massilia sp. UBA2709
TGTACCAGGCGCAGGGCGTGCTTGTCCAGGGCCAGCCAGGCGCCGCCGGGCAGCGCGGCCAGTTGTTCGGCATCGGCCACGAGGGCCGGTACGGCAGGGGCAGTGAGGGAGGCCGGCGCGGCCGGCACGCCAGCGTGCACTGCTGCCAGCAAAGCAAGGAAAAGAGATTTTTTCATCAGAAGATGCTCGCTTTCAGGCCGATCCTGTAGGTGCGGCCATATTGTTCGTATTGCGCGTTGCGCGCCTTGTCGCCCTGGTAGACGTAGTACTTCTCGTTGTTCAGGTTGCTGGCGTCAAAGGTCAGCTGCCAGCGCTTGTCCAGCTTCCACGACATCGAGAAGTCCAGCTGCTTCTGGCTGTCGACGTAGCGGTCCTGGCCGGCGTCGAGCACGTCCTCGCCCAGTTCCAGCAGATAGGGCGACTTGTAGTTCAGCGCCAGGCGCGCGCTGAACGGGCCGGCTTCGTAGCCGACCATCGCGTTGCCGGTGCGCCTGGATTGCCCCGGCATGCGGATGCTGCGCGCGGCGCGGACGCCGCCTCCGGCCGCGCTGTCGATGCTGGCGCGCGACTGGGTGAGGCTGCCGTTGATGCCGACCAGCAGGCCGTTCCAGGGCGCCGGCAGCATCCGCAGCGGCTGTTGCCAGGCCAGCTCGATGCCGCGCACCCGGGCCTTGCCGCCGTTGGCGTACGAGACCGCGCTGGAATAATCGGCCCAGGCGCCGCTGCCGGCCAGGTTGGTGGCGTAGGTGAAGTCGCGGATCTCCTTGTTGAACACATAGGCCGACACCACGCCCTCCCTGCCGATGACGCGCTCGAGACCAAAGTCCAGGTTGTGCGAACGCAGCGGCGCCAGCTCCGGGTTGCCGATGGTGGCTTCGTCCTCGCCGTCCAGGCTGATGCCCGGCGCCAGCTGGCTGAAGTTCGCGCGCACCACCGAGTTGCTCCACGCGGCGCGCAGGCTGGTGG
>DEKZ01000297.1:1044-3841 GCA_002354135.1 Massilia sp. UBA2709
CCTGTCGATGTCGTAGCGCAGGTGCATGCCCGGCAGCCAGTTGGTGTAGGAGCGGCTGGCCGAACGCGGCGTGATCTCGTCTTCCGACACCTGCGAACCCAGGGCCCGGAAGCGCGTGCGCTCGGCACGCACGCCGGCCAGCAGCGACCAGGCGCCGCGGCGCAGGCTGGCCTGCAGGTAGGCGGCATCGATGTCTTCCGCCATGGCGAAATCGTCCAGCGCGGACTCGTCGGCCACGCGCGCCGGATCGCGGGCCAGGCCGGCCAGGCGCGCACGCACCAGGGCGGGATCGATCGCATAACCGATGCTGCCCAGCTTGTAGTCCAGCTGGCGGGGGCCGACGAAGGCGCTCATCGAGGTCGGACCGGCGCCGAAGTAGTCGCCGTCTTCCGGGTCGTCGCTGCCGTACTCCCATGCATCGGTGTCGTTGTCCTTGTCGCGCCGGGTCGCCTTGGCGCCGAACTTGACGGCAGCACCCCAGTCGCCCAGCTCGAAGTCGCGTTGCAGGTCCAGGCGCAACTGGCGGGTGGTGTCGCTGGCGTGGCTGCGTTCCAGCGCCAGCGTGTGCAGCCCGTAGCTGGCCGGATCGAACACGGCGGCCGGCGCGACCAGGCGCGGCTTGCGGCCATTCGTGAAGCCGATCCCCTCGAAGTCGTCCTCGCCGCGAAAACGCGCATCGCTGATCGCATCCGGCGTGTCGTCGGTGGCGCGGCTGTGCGCCGCCTCCAGATGCAGTCGCCAGGCATTCCCGAATCGGTGGTCGAGCGAGCCGGTGAGCGAACGGATCTCCTGCGTGTACTTGCGCTGGCGCAGGCGGCGCTCGACGCGCGCGCTGTCGGTGTCGCCCTCGGCGACGTCGTCGCCGTCAAAGTTGCTCACGGTGAGACGGTCGCGCACCTCGTCGTCCGAGAAGCGGCTGACGAAGCCGCGCAGGGCGACGCTGGTCGCCGCGTCCGGACGGTAGTCGAGGTTCACGGCGGCGGCGCGGCGCTCGCGCTGGGGCAGGTAGTCGCGCAGCTCGAAACCGGACAGGCGCCGGCCATCCCAGGCGCCGCCGGTTTCGACGTTGTCGGAGCCGAACTTGCGCTTTTCGCCCGACACCCCGGCCGCGACGCCGAGTTTCCCGTCCAGGAAGCGCTGGGCCCAGAGCAGGTTGGCGCTTGGGCTGTTCTGGCCGGTGTTGCTGTCGCGGCTGACGGCCGTGCCGGCGCTGAGCAGGCTGCCCGGGAGGTCGAAGGCGGACAGGGTCTTGACCTCGACGCTGCCGCCCAGCGAGTTCGCATCCTGGTCGGGCGTGAGCGACTTCGACACTTCCAGCGAGCGCACCAGGCCCGCCGGCAGCACGTCGAGCGCCACCGCACGGCGCGTCGCTTCCGGCGAAGGCACCAGGGCGCCGTTGATGGTCACGCTGTTGTAGTCGGCGTCCAGGCCGCGCACCACGACGTAGCGGCCTTCGCCCTGGTCGCGCTGGACCGACACGCCGGGCACCCGCGCCAGCGCTTCGGCGGCGTTCTTGTCGGGCAGGTGGCCGATGTCGTCGCTGCTGACGACGCTGACGATATGGTCGGCCTGTTCCTGGACGGCGATGGCGCGCGCGAGGCTGGCGCGCTGTCCGGTAACGATCACGCTCGCCGGTTCGGCGGCATGGACGCCGGCGGCGGCCAGCAGGCTGGCGGTCACGGCGGGTAGGGCTAGATGGCGCATGGGAGCACAGGGTTGGTTGATGTGGGGCGGATTGTCGTGGGCGAATGTGACGTATCGGTGACCGCTTTCGGCCCAGGCCCGGCCGCAAGCCTTGTAGCGGCGTCGAATGAGCCGAATTGACCCGGCGCCGCCGGGGGACCGCGCGCAAAGCCGGTGCGGCAGGCACGCCGGCGCACGCTGAGGTGAGCCGTATGGACCCCGGGCCGGGATGCAACGGCTTGTCATCCTGTCATCCTGCGGTCACATGCCTGCGCTATGTTCGGCGATCCGTCTCCTGCCATCGGTTCCTATGCACGCCCTGATCCGCCCTGCCCTCCTGGTCGCCAGCCTGGTTGGCGCCTGTACCTTGCTGTTCGCCGCAACCGGACAAGCCATTCCGGTCGCCCAGTGGAACTGGATGGATATCGCCGGCGAGGGCGGCACCGCCCTGCTGGCGGCCCTGTGGTGCCTGCTCGTCCTGAGCAGCCGGCCGGACGGCCGCGTCACGCGCCTGCTAGCGGGCGGCCTGGCCTGCATCATGCTGGGTTCCTGGGCCGATTGCCTGGACGAGATGATCGATATCGAGCGCGGCGTCCTGTGGGATAACGCGCTGGAATCCCTGCTGCCGCTCGGGATGCTGGTCCTGACCGCAGGACTGGTGTATTGGCGCCATGAGCAGGCCACACTGTCCGACCACATGCGCAAGCGCGAGCGGCTGTTCCGCAGCCATCGCCCTTTCGACCGCATCACCCAGTTGGCCGATGCCGCCTACCTGCGCCAGCAGCTCGCCCTGGAAGCCCGCCGCGAGGACAAGGCCGGCTGCGCGCTGGTGCTGTTCGATATCGATGCATTCCACCGGATCAAC
This sequence comes from Massilia sp. UBA2709, assembly GCA_002354135.1. Lineage (GTDB taxonomy): Bacteria > Pseudomonadota > Gammaproteobacteria > Burkholderiales > Burkholderiaceae_D > Telluria. Next base: position 3,593 of record DEKZ01000297.1, read on the forward strand.
CGAGAGCATGGCCATGCCGAGGGCGACCGCGTACTGCAGGCGGTGGCGCACATGCTCCTGCTGAACCTGCGCAACGAGGACCTGCTGTGCCGCTATGCCGGCGACCGCTTCGCCGTGCTGATGCCGGGCCTCGACGAGCCCGAGGCGCACGACGCCGCCCGCCACCTGTGCCGCATGGTGTCCTCGATGCGCCATCACGCCGCGGGGCGGCGGGTGGCGCTGACGCTGCGCTACGGCTGCGCCCCGGCG
>DEKZ01000123.1:0-3144 GCA_002354135.1 Massilia sp. UBA2709
ACTGCCGCCTTGCGCTTGCGGGTTGGCTTGGCTGGCGCAGCAGCCTCGTCGGCGATGCCTTGCTCCGGCCGAGGCTGAGGCTGTTGCGGGACTTGTCCCTGAGCCGATGCTTGCGGCTGTGCCGGCGCTTGCGGCGCCTCGACCGCCTCTACCGCTTGCGCCCGGACGCCTTTGTCCGCCTGGCCATTGGCGGCCTGGCGGGCCAGCTCGGCCGCAGCTTTCCTGCGCGCGCTGCGCGAACGCTTGGACTTGCCGCCGCCTTCGGCATTCACGGTGTCGGTTTCGCCTTCCCGGGTTTCGGTGCGGCCGCCATTGGCCCGCTGGCGCGCGAGTTCCGCCGCTTCCTTGCGGGCGCGGCGCGAACGTTTCGACTTGCCCGCGGGCTTGGCTTCCTGCGCAGGAGCGAACTCCGAGCGCGCTGCGCCGCCGTTCGCCTGTGCCGGCCTGTCGCCGCGCTCCTGCCTGCCCTTGCCCTTGCCTTCGTCGCCGCGTGCCGGCAGGCGCGCTTGCGCCAGCGCCTGCCCGGGCGCTTCGCCCAGGCGCGACTCATCGGCCAGCACCAGATCGATCTTGCGCGACTCGAGGTCGACCTTGGCCACCTGCACGACCACGCGGTCGGTCAGGCCGAAGGTCTGGCCCGTGCGTTCGCCGCGCAACTGGTGGCGCGCTTCGTCGTACTGGAAGTAATCCTGGCCCAGTTCCGTGACGTGGACCAGGCCCTCGACATAGAGCTCGTCGAGCTGCACGAAGATGCCGAAGGTGGTCACGCCGGCAACGGTGCCGGTGAAGGCCTCGCCCAGCTTGTCCTGCATGTAGTAGCACTTGAGCCAGGCTTCGACGTCGCGCGAGGCTTCGTCGGCGCGGCGCTCGTTGGCCGAGCAGTGCACGCCCAGGGCGTCCCAGATCGTCAGGTCTTTTTCGTCCTTGGCTTTTCCTTCCGCCTTGTCCTTGGCGGCCTGCTTGCGCGCGGCGTTCGAAACCGTCGTGTTCAGCTTGGACAGGTCGATGCCCTTGGGCTCGTACTTCTTGCCCTGCAGGATGGCCTTGATGGCGCGGTGCGTCAGCAGGTCGGGATAGCGGCGGATCGGGCTGGTGAAGTGGGCATACGCCTCATAGGCCAGGCCGAAGTGGCCGACGTTGTCCGGGCTGTAGACGGCCTGCTGCATCGAGCGCAGCAGCATGGTCTGCAGCAGGGACGCGTCCGGACGGTCCTTGATCTCGCGCATCAGGGCGGCATAGTCGGACGCGCTCGGCTTGGTGCCGCCGCCCAGGTTCAGGCCGGTCTGCTTGAGGAAGGTGCGCAACTGATTGAGCTTTTCCTCGGTCGGCACCGCGTGGATACGGAAAGTGCCCGGGTGCTTGTGGCGGATCAGGAGATCGGCGGCGCAGACGTTCGCGGCCAGCATGCATTCCTCGATCAGGCGGTGCGCATCGTTGCGGGTGCGCGGGATGATCTTCTCGATCTTGCCCATCGCGTTGCAGACGATGTAGGTCTCGGTGGTCTCGAAATCGATGGCGCCGCGCTCCTGGCGCGCGCCCAGCAGTGCATGGAATACCGCGTTCAGGTTCAGCAGGTGCGGCACGATGGCCGGACGGCGCGCGGCTTCCTCGCCCTGCGGGTCGGCCAGCACCTCGGCCACCTGGTTGTAGGTGAGGCGCGCGGCCGAGTGCATCACGGCCGGGTAGAACTGGTAGGCGGTGACCTCGCCCTTGCTTGTTACGACCATGTCGCACACCAGGCAGAGGCGGTCCACGGCCGGGTTCAGCGAGCACAGGCCGTTCGAGAGCTTCTCGGGCAGCATGGGGATCACGCGGCGCGGGAAGTAGACCGAGGTGCTGCGCTCGATCGCATCGGCGTCGAGCGAGTCGTTGGGTTTCACGTAATGGCTGACGTCGGCAATCGCCACCAGCAGGCGGAAGCCCTTGGTCCGGCCGATCTTCACCGGTTCGCAATACACGGCGTCGTCGAAGTCGCGCGCGTCCTCGCCGTCGATGGTTACCAGCGGCACGTCGCGCAGGTCGACGCGGTTGGCCAGGTCGGCATCGACCACTTCGTTCGGAAGCCGGTTGGCCTGCTTCAGCGCCGCGGCGGAGAACACGTGCGGCACGCCGAACTTGCGCACCGCGATCTCGATTTCCATGCCCGGGTCGTCCAGTTCGCCGAGCACCTCGACAATGCGGCCGGTCGGCTGCTGGAAGCGCGCCGGCTGCTCGATCAGCTCGACGCTGACGACCTGTCCCGCGCGCGCCTTGCCCGGCGAGCCTGCAACCAGGATGTCCTGGCTGATGCGCTGGTCCTCGGGCGAGACGATCCAGACCCCGCCTTCGTTGAGGAGGCGGCCGATGACGTGGGTGTTGGCGCGCTCGACGACTTCAACGATCGTGCCTTCCGGGCGGCCGCGGCGATCGAGACCGGTGACGCGGGCGCGTACGCGGTCGCCATGCAGCACCTTCTGCATTTCCTTATCGTTCAGGAACAAGTCCGGACCCGGCTCTTCCGGAATCACGAAGCCGTAGCCGTCGCGGTGGGCGCTGACGCGGCCGGCGACGAAGCCGGATTCATCCGCGAGGGAGTAAGCGCCGTCGCCATTGGCGCGGATCTGGCCATCGCGTTCCATCGCGTTCAGGCGGCGGCCCAGGACTTCCTGGGCGGCGGGCTTCACCTTGAGAGAGCGCGCCAGGGCGGCTGCGTCGAGCGGCGTGCCGGCGTCACGGAAGACGGCGAGAATTTCCTCGCGGCTGGGAATGGTATGAGTAGGTTGCTTCAAATCGTTTTCTTGAATTCTTCTATATGGATGCCGGACCGGCCGGCCCCGTGGTTGGATTGACACCTTGACAGGCGTAGTGTAACGGAGGACCGCATGATTCGCCTAACGAAGCGTGCTCCATGAAACGCGGTCCGGCAGTCGGGTGGCGGGGGCGGGAAAAGACCGTTTGCGGTCCCTGCAGGAGGTTTTTGACTTTTGCCATCCTTCCGCTATAATCTCGGCTCTTTCGCAACGACAGCATGTGAAGCGAACGAAAAAGCAGGTGCAGCATGAGGCGGGTTCGCCGCGAGAACAACGAAAGTTGATCTAGCGAAAAACGACAAAGCCTGATATTGTATCAGCTTCAGCAGCAAACGCAGTATCAGTGCCCACGTGG
>DEKZ01000123.1:3325-5324 GCA_002354135.1 Massilia sp. UBA2709
CCGTGGGCACCACTCTACCGGGTAGTTTTCCGTAGTAGCGTTTGCTCCCGAGCGAACGACTCGTCGCCAGCATGATGCTGGCAATAGCAGTAAAGTAGTAATCAGCAGTATGCAGTGCCCACGTGGCGGAATTGGTAGACGCGCATGGTTCAGGTCCATGTGCCGCGAGGTGTGGGGGTTCGAGTCCCTCCGTGGGCACCAACGTTTTCTGGCGACAGCCGGCGCAAAACGCCGCAATCTTTGCAAAAGGATTGCGGCGTTTTGCGTTCTCGCTCCCCTTTCGCTTTTATTGCGCCGCCAGGTCGTCCAGGATCGGGCATTCCGAGCGGCTGTCACCGTGGCAGGACGCAGCCAGCTGTTCCAGGGTGCGGCGCATCGCTTCCATTTCCGCGATCTTGCGGTTCAGGTCCTCGATGTGGGAACGCGCGAGCGCGCGCACGTCGGCGCTGGCGCGGCCCTTGTCCTGCCACAGCGCCAGCAGTTCGCGGATCTGGTCGAGCGAAAAACCGAGCACGCGGGCGCGGTGGATGAACTGCAGCACCTGCACATCCTGGCGCGCATACACGCGGTAGCCGGCGTCGGTGCGCCGCGCCGCGCCGATCAGGCCGATGGATTCGTAATGGCGGATCATCTTGGCCGATACGCCCGAGGCGCTGGCGGCGTCGCCGATGTTCATCGCAGTCGTGTCGCGTGCGTGGGTGTCCATGTCGTTCTTTCCTTTCCGAAGAGCGCAGGATACACCTTTCCATCGTGGGAAGCACAAGCGGAAAAGCTTGACTGTGTGGCTGGACGGGTTATGCTCGGCCTTGCATGAAAGTCTCCACCATCATCACCAGCTGCCTGCTTGCGGCAAGCTGCGTCGCCATCGCCAAACCCGCCCCCTGGTACCTGTGGCGCAGCAAGGCCGACGGCGCGCTCGCCTGCTCGCAGACCCCACTCGGGCCAGGCTGGGAACGCGCCGCCGGGCCCTATCAGGACGCACGTTGCGAAAAGCGCATCGTTGCTAAATAATAGGCCCGGTAGTTCAGCAGGTCGTCCGTCGTTTTCTACAAATACCGAGGAGACATCGATGTTCACGAGTCCGGAGCAGTTCGCCAACGCCACCAAAACCCTGTTTGACCTGCAAATGCAGACCTTCGAGGCGCTCACCAACAAGACCGTCAAAGGCCTGGAACAAGTCGTCGCCCTGAACATGGCGACCGCCCGCAACACCATGGACCAGACGCTGGCCGCCAGCCGCGACCTGGCCCAGGCGCGCGACGCCCGCGCCGCCTTCGACGCCCTGTCCGCCCGCATGGCGCCCGGCGCCACCGACAGCGCCGAATACCGCGCCCAACTGAAAACCATCATCGAGGAGATGCAGAGCGAATTCCGGCGCGCCGCCGACGTGCACGTCGCCGAGGCCAAGAGCACGCTGTCGGCCCTGATCTACGACGTCACCCAGAACGTCAAGCCGGGTTCGGAAAACGCGGTCGAGATCATCAAGGCCGCCATCGACAACGCCTTCAAGGGCTACGAGCAGGTGACGCAGGCCACGCGCCAGGCGGTGCAGACCGTCGAGGCGCAGATCGCGAAAGCGTCCTCGCTCGTCAATCCGGGGATGGAAAAGGCCGCGTCCTCCACCTCCAGCGAGAAACCGGCCGAGTAAGCCGATGAACGCAAACAGGGCGGCCGCCTGGCCGCCCTGCAATATTCTTTCATCGGAGGCGCTTCGGTGAAAGAATATTTCAACTTCCCCGACTACCCTTCCCGCTCGATTCCCAGCAGTTCGTCCACGTGGGCCAGCGCGCCCGCATCCTTGACCACCGTCTTGAGCCAGACGTGCAGCGGCTGCTCGCCCCAGCTGGCGGCCTTGTCGGCGAGGTAGGCAACTGGACTGTGGGGCTCGGTGCGGCGGAAGAACTCGGCCACCGCACGCAGCTGGGCCAGGGCCTGGCCGCGCGTCTGCAGCGGACCGGAGTCGAGGGCCGGCTGGGCGCCGCCCGGCTGCGGCGCGACC
>DEKZ01000122.1 GCA_002354135.1 Massilia sp. UBA2709
CTGCCGCGCGCCCCGCCACCGCCGGCGCCTCCTCGCTGCACCGGCCCTGCATCCTCGCGGCGCCGCCGCACCGGCCGTCTTCGGCACGCCCCCTTCCCCACGCTGCACCCGGCCGCGCTACTGCTGATTCCATTTTTCGAGACGTCCTTCGTGGACCCGCCAGATCCGCGACGGGCGCTCTCTCGCCCGCCATGCGCCTGCGGGCTCCGGCCATTTAATTTCTTCTCGCAAATTATTTAATTGGCGAACGGAAATCTATTGCAGCCTCGCAGCCGATTTATTTCCTAATTTCATTTCCCAGATTAAATGAATCCTAAATTCCGTTTTAATTCGGAATTCTCGGTTGAGCGGGGTCAAACTCATCATTCGGACGCACCGCGATAATAAACTTACTCAGCAACGGTAAGTCTAATCGTCGCCCAGATTCCACTTATAACTTAATTATTTCCGACGAAATTTATTTTCGCCTTTATTCCTATTTAGTTTGTTTGCGCATCGTCTTTATCGCTCCTCCTGCAACCCATCTGACGAGTCACGCGATCCCATGCCCACTTTATCCGCCCGAGTACTAAGCCAGTTTTGCGCAGGAATGGTATCGCTGCATCGTACTGCCAAAATAGCGCTCATGATCGCCATCGATCTGGTGGCACTTCCACTGTGTTTTCTCATCGCCATGTTATTACGAGGGGGCGACATGAAACTCGCCTCGAATTATGCCCCCGCCTCCTATATTATCGTGGCGCTGGTGACGATTGCGGCCTTTTCGATGTCCGACCTGTATCGCGCCGTCATTCGCTTTATCGACGGCCGCCTGTTAAGCGCCACCGGATTCGCGCTCGGCATCGCCGTGTTATGCGCTTATGTCGTGTCTTTTGCGATGAATGACACGATGTTCCCGCGCAGCGCGCTGGCAATTTACTGGTTTATCGCTTTTTCCTATGTCGTCGCTTCCCGTATCGGCATGCGCAATTTCCTGCGCAGCCACAGCACGCGTCGCCCCGCGTCCGATGCGGTCGCCATTTATGGCGCCGGGGAAGCCGGTGCGCAGCTGGCGCAGACGATGCGCAACAGCGACGAATACCGCCCGGTCTGCTTCTTCGACGACAAGCGCACCCTGGTCGACCGCACCATTGCCGGCCTGCGCGTTTTCCATACCGACCGCCTGGCCGACCTGGTTTCGGCCCACGGCATCCGCACGGTCGTCATCGCGGTGCCGGCCATGCCCGCCGAGCGCCTGCGCGACATCATGCAGCGCCTGGCCGGCGCCGGCGTCACCACCAAGATCCTGAGCCGGCTGGTCGACCTGGCCGACGACCGCGCCCGCCCGCGCGATTCGATCCGCGAGCTGAAATTCGAGGACCTGCTCGGCCGTCCGCCGGTGCCGCCCCGCCTCGACCTGTTCGCACGCTGCGTGCGCGGCAAGACCGTGCTCGTGACCGGGGCCGGCGGCTCCATCGGCAGCGAACTGTGCCGCCAGATCGTCACGCTCGGGCCGAGCCGGCTGCACCTGCTCGACCATTCCGAATACGCGCTCTATACGATCCGCCAGGAACTCGTCACGCGCTTTCCCGACCTGCGCATCGACGCCCACCTCGGCTCGGTCTGCAATGCGGAACTGCTCGAGCGCATCCTGTCCGACGGCCACGTCGACACCGTCTACCACGCCGCCGCCTACAAGCATGTGCCGCTGGTCGAATCGAACATCGTCGAAGGCCTGCGCAACAACGTGCTCGGCGCCCAGGTCGTGGCAAGCGCCTGCGCCGCCCACCAGGTCGAAACCTGCGTGCTCATCTCCAGCGACAAGGCGGTGCGCCCGACCAATATCATGGGCGCCAGCAAGCGGATCGCCGAGCTCATCTTCCAGGCCGCGGCGGCACGACAAGGCAGCAAGACCACCTTCTGCATGGTCCGCTTCGGCAATGTGCTGGGGTCCTCCGGCTCGGTCATTCCGCTGTTCCAGCGCCAGATCGCCCGTGGCGGTCCGCTGACGATCACCCATCCGGAAGTGTCGCGCTATTTCATGCTCATTCCCGAGGCGGCGCAGCTGGTAATCCAGGCCGGGGCCATGGCCAAGGGGGGCGACGTCTTCGTGCTCGACATGGGCGAGCCGGTGCGCATCGTCGAACTGGCGCGCACGCTGCTGGCCATGTCGGGCCTGACCGAGAAAACGCCGCAGAACCCGGATGGCGACATCGAGGTGAAGTTCGTCGGCCTGTTCCCGGGCGAAAAACTGCACGAGGAACTGCTGACCGACGGCACGGTGTTCCCCAGCGAGCACCCACGCATCATGCGCATGAAGGAAAACGCCTTGCGCCCGAGCGTGCTGGAGACGTGCATCACCTGCCTGATGATGGCTTGCGAAACCCACGAGCGCGGCATGATCGAGTCGATGGTCAAGGCCATCGTCAGCGAATACACGCCCCAGCTTCCCGACATCACACCGGCGCAGGTGCCCGAGCCCGAACCTGCGCGGCTCAGCCTGATTAACAAATTCGTGCCGTTCCGGATCTAGACGCCCCCCGTAGCACCCACTCCACCTTATCCCACTGTTGGCGAGGATACACATGCGCGACGAACACCAATCGGCCCACCTGCAGCAGCTCACAGCCAAACTGCGCGACCGCACGGCGGTCATCGGCATCATCGGACTCGGCTACAGTGTGTTGAAATGTCCCTTCAGGTCGACTGCCGGCTCGTCCGTCGTGCTGTGCGGCGGACGCGGGTCGAAAGGCACGCTCAGGATCGGCGGACTGTGCGTGACATGCGCCAGGGAGTGGTTGTCGGCGGGCTTGGTCATGATCGTCTCCGTTCGTTACGGACGGTTGGTCGCGGACGGAAGGTCACGGACGGGTGGTGACGCCAACTGCGTTCGTCAGCGCGCCAGGGAACAGCAGGCTCAGGTGCCGGTTCCAGTTGGCCAGGGGCGAGGCCGCGACGTAGACCACGTCTTTCGGGCGCAGCTCGAAAGACTCGGCCATGGCCAGCGAGCCGGTGAGCCGGGCGTCGAGCTGGAACACGCGGGTGCGCTCGGGGGTCTTGCGCACCACGTAGATCTGGCGCGCGTCGCCGCTCAGGGGACTGATGCCGCCGGTCTCGCCCAGGGCCTCGTTCAGCGTCAGGCGCCCGTTGTGCATCGTCAGCGCGCGCGGGGTGACGACCTCGCCCGAGACGAAGACCTTGCTCTCGTCGCGCGAGTGGACACGCACGACGTCGCCCGGCGCCAGCATCACGTTGCCGGGGTTGATGCCTTTCTGGACCAGTTCGCGCAGGTTGATGCTGTAGCGGGTGTCGCCGCGCTCCAGCGCGATGCGGCTCTGGTCGGCCGAGGGCAGCAGGCCGCCGGCGCGGTTGAGCGCTTCGACCAGGGTCATGGGGATGTCGTTGATCGCCTGCAGGCCTGGCGACTTGACCTCGCCGTCGATGTAGACGCGCTTGCTGCGATAGGCCTGCACGCGCAGGGTGATGTTCGGGTTGGCGATGTACTTGGCCAGCTTCTGCGTCAGCAGCGTGCGCGCCTGTTCCTCGGTCAGGCCCTCGACCGGCAGCAGGCCGGCGAACGGGAACTGGATGCGGCCCTGGTGGTCGACCGCGAAGCCGGGCTGGGCAATATTGGCGGTGGCGCCCGCCACGGCGACGGCGGCATCGCTCGATGCGGCTGCGGCGGTCATGCCGCCGGCGGCCAGTTCCGGGTGGTCCCAGACCACGATGGAGAGGATGTCGCCGCGCCCGATCGTGTAGGGCGGCGGATGCGGCACCAGCAGCTGCGACAGGTCCTGGACGCCACGCTCGGCATTGGCCTGCTTTTCGGCGGCGATCAACTGCTCGGTGATCATTTCGGTTGGCGGCGGCGGGTCGGCCGCGGCGGCGCCGTCACTGGAGCGGAACTGCGGGCCGGTGGCGCAGCCGCCAAGCGCGAGCGCACTTGCTACGATCACCAGGCGCAAATACGAAATTTCTTTTGGAAAATCCATGGGCTTGCCTATGATAAATGGGTGCCTTGTCAGGCTGACCAAGTCAGCGTAAGGCGTCCATCACCGGCAGCTTTGCTGCACATCAAACGGCAGGCTCAGGTGGGCCGGTGGACCAGGGCAAGAACGCGATCCATTGCGCATGACGAAAAAGTGGGCTCAGCGCACCTCTTCGAGCAGCTTCAGCGTCTCGGCAAACGTCCAGATGCGGCGGATCTCGATCACGTCGAAACGCGCCGCCACATTCGGCGGGAAAGCGGCATAGCGGGCGTTCAGGTGCACGATGCGGCGCACCGCGTCGTCGGTGTCGGCGCGCCCGCTCGAGCGCAGGATCGTGACCTCGTCGATGCTGCCGTCGCTGCGCACGGCCACGCTGACGATCGGGTCGGTGCGGGCCGGGATGGCGGACAGGCGCAGCTGGATCTGGGCCGCGTTGCGCTCGATCTTCTGGCGGAAGCTGTCGACGTACATGCGCAAGGGGACGTCGCGCTCGTTCGATGCCACCATGGCGCGCCGCGACCTGGCTGGCTGCTGGGCCGGCCGCAGGGCCGCCGGCGGCTCGGCCGGGATGTCGATTCCACGCATCAGTTCGCGGGCGCGCAGCGCCAGGTCGCTGCCGAGCATGGCG
>DEKZ01000249.1 GCA_002354135.1 Massilia sp. UBA2709
CTGCGCCCGTCCTGCCGCCCTGCGCCCGGACGTGGCACGTCCGGCCGTGCGCCGTACCGCGGTTCGCCCCGCCGCGCCGGCGCCGGTTGCGGTCAGCTACACTCCACCCCAGACCCTCATCATGGCGCTGGGTGAAGTCAAGCTGCTGCCGATGCGCGCCAAGGTGCGCCGCGTCGCCCTCGGCAGCGGTTCCGTGATCAGCGCCACCACCGTTGACCAGAACCTGTTGCTGATCGGCGAACAGGTGGGCGACACTTCCCTGTTGGTCTGGACCGGCAGGGAAGTGCAGACCTACAAAGTGCAGGTGGTGCCGCGCGAGCTGGCGGCGGTACGTGCCAAGCTCGAGGCGCTGGTCGGCAGCGAGAAAGGCATCACGATTACCCAAGTGGGGCCGGAACTGGTGCTCTCCGGTGTCGCCCACAAGCTGGTGCTGGACAAGCTGGCCGCAGCGCTCGGCGATACGCCCGGTGTGGTCAACAACATCAAGGAAGACCAGGGCTTGGCCTATACGCGCTCGGTCCTGTTCCGCCTGCACTTTGTGGAAATCAACCGCTCGCTGCTTGAGAACATCGGCATCGACTGGGACAACGAAGCAATGGGCCCGACGATTGGCTTGCGCGGAGTGGCCAGGAATACCGGTATCTTCAAGAACATTCCGGCCAACGGGGCCAGCGATAACCTGCTCGACCCGAACCCCGGCTTTATCACCCGCAACGGTACCAGCAAGGGCTTCTTCTTCGGCCTGGCGTCGACGATCGGGTCGCGCCTGAGGCTGGCGATCGCCGACGGCGACGCGCGCGTGCTGGCCACGCCCGAGCTCACCGCGCGCAGTGGCGGCAAGGCGCGCCTGCTGGTTGGCGGGGAGGTGCCTATCCCGCTCGCCGGCGCCTTCGGCAGTACTACCGTCGAATTCAAGCCCTATGGCCTGCAGTTCTCGGTCGAGCCACACATCGACGCCAACGACATCATCAGCGCAAACGTGTCGACCGAGCTGTCGCAGATCGATCCTTCAGTCTCGGTGGCAGGTATCCCGGGTTTTATCACGCGTAACACCAGCAGCCAGATCAGCGTCAAACCGGGCGAAGTGGTGGCGTTGTCCGGGCTGGTGAATGCGGAACTGGCGAATTCGATCGACCGCGTGCCTGCGCTGAGCAGGATTCCCCTGTTCGGCCGCCTGTTCCGTTCTGACGACTTCCGCAACCGCAAGACCGAACTGGTGGTTTTCGTCGAGAGCGAGATCGTCAACGCCGGCGACGGCATGGCCGCCGCCCTGCGTGCGCGCGGCGAGCAGGGCAAACGCGAGTTCGAAGAGAAGGTCAACAGGGCGGCGCAGCCGTCGGGAGAAATGCCATGATCCATGTCCAGTTGTTCAAGCGCGATGAGCTGCTTGGCGAAGCCACCTCCGAAGGCCTGTCCTGTTTCCTCGGCAAGGACGACGACAGCCTGCTGCCGCTGGCAGGCTGGCGCGTCGGACGGCGCCAGGTACAACTGGAGGTGCGCGACGGCGGCCTGTTCGTCAGCGACGGGGGCGGCATTTCGCCGATCCGGGTGAACGGCAATGCCGTCAACGAATACGGGCCGCTTGCCACCAGCGATGTGGTCGAGGTGAGCGACTACACGCTGCGCCTGCACCTGGTCGAGCAACTGCGGGTGGTGGCGCCGGCCGCACCGGCGCCCGCGCCACGGCCCGAGCCGGAGCGCAGCGCGCGTCCAGCACAAGTCTTGATGCCGCTCGAGACGCCTGAAGGCATCGCCGCGCGTGGCGCCCTCCACAAGAAGCTGATCGCGGCGATGGACCTGCGTCGCGTGAACGTCTCGCGCATGGGCGACGCCGAGCTGCGGGTGGCGGTGCAGAAGATCATCGAGGAGCTGATCGACACCGATCCGCTGTTCGCGCCGATGCGACCGGTACGCGATACCCTGTGTTCGACCGTGCTGAACGAGGTGGTGGGCCTGGGCCCGCTGGAAGAGCTGCTGGCCGACGATTCCGTCAGCGAAATCATGGTCAACCGCCACAATGACATCTTCATCGAGCGCGACGGCCAGTTGCAGCGCTCGACCGTCTCGTTCTCGAACGACGCCTCGGTGCTGGCGGCGATCGAACGCATCGTTTCGCCGCTGGGTCGGCGCATCGACGAAAGTTCGCCGATGGTCGACGCCCGCCTGAAGGACGGATCACGCGTCAACGCGATCATTCCGCCGCTGGCGATCAAGGGCCCGAGCGTCACCATCCGTAAGTTCGCGAAGCGCAAGCTGACGGTGGACGACCTGATCGCCTTTGGCGCCATCAGCCGCGAGATGACCGAGTTCCTGAAGGTGGCGGTCGAACGGCGCGCCAACATCGTCATTTCCGGCGGCACCGGTTCCGGCAAGACCACGCTGCTCAACGTGCTGTCCGGCTTCATTCCCGACGACGAGCGCATCGTCACCGTGGAGGACGCGGCCGAGCTGCAACTGTCGCAGCCGAACCTGGTGTCGCTGGAAGCGCGCCCGGCGAATATCGAAGGCCGCGGCGCAGTGACGATCCGCGACCTGGTGAAGAACTGCCTGCGGATGCGCCCGGACCGCATCGTGGTCGGCGAGTGCCGCGGCGGCGAGGCGCTCGACATGCTGCAGGCCATGAACACCGGCCATGACGGCTCGCTCACCACCGCCCACGCCAACAACCCGCGCGACTGCCTGTCGCGCCTGGAGGTGATGACCCTGATGAGCGGCCTGGACATCCCGATGCAGGCAATTCGCGAGCAGATCTGCTCGGCGGTGAACCTGATCGTGCAGCAGACGCGCTTTTCCTGCGGCACCCGGCGCGTGACCCACATCACGGAAGTCACCGGGATCGAACACAGCGTCGTCAGCATGCAGGACATTTTCCGCTTCGAGCAGGACGGCTTCACCCCCGAAGGCAAGGTGCGCGGGCGCTGCCTGCCGACCGGCCACGTGCCCGAGTTCTACCAGGACCTGGTGCGCCGCGGTATCGAGGTCGACATGTCGATCTTCGCCAAGGAACCATCGATGGCGGCTTACGGCACGATGCGCAAGGTGAGCGCATGAACGACACGCTGGTCCTGCTGGCGCTCTTTTTCGTCGCCGGCTTCGCCCTGATCTGGATGGGATTGCATTTCGGCAGCCGCTGGCTGGCCCGGCGCCAGGCCCGCGCCGCGAAGAGCGCGGCATCTGAGCTGGAAGGCATGTTCATCTTCACCGAGTCGAACCGCATCATGACGATCAACCTCGTCGTGCTCATTTCGCTTCCGGTGCTGGCCTGGGTCGCCACCGGCAACCTGATCCTGGTGGGCGCCTGCGTGGTGCTGGCTTTCATCGCGCCGCGTTACGTGGTGCGCTACATCGCGCGCAGGCGGCTGCGCCAGTTCGAGGAGCAACTGCCCGATGCCCTGCTGATGGTGACCGGCGCGCTGCGCGCGGGCGCCAGCCTGATGATCGCGCTCGAGAGCGTGTCGGCTGAAGGCAAGCCCCCGGTGTCGCAGGAATTCGAGCTGCTGCTGCGCGAGCTGCGCCTCGGGACCGATTTCGGCGTGGCCCTGCAGAACCTGGAGCGGCGCGTGCCGCTGCCGGACCTGCTGATGGTGACCTCGGGCATGGCGCTGGCGCGTGAAGTGGGCGCCAACCTGGCCGAGACGCTGGAGTCGATCGCGCGCACCATCCGCGCCCGCCTGCAAATGGAAGGCAAGATCCGCAGCCTGACCGCCCAGGGAAAGATGCAAGGCCTGGTGATGTCGGCGCTGCCGCTGTTCCTGGTGCTGGTTCTGCGCGTCATGGAGCCGGAGGCGATGGCGCCGCTGTTCTCCGAATGGTATGGATGGTGCACGCTGGCCTTCATCCTGTTCGCTGTGGCCATCGGTTATCATTTTATTAGCAAAATTACAAATATCGATGTGTGAGGGAGCATGCAGCAGATCCTGATTGCCATCCTGATCGGCATGGCCTTCGTGGCTTTTGCCGGCAGTGTCATCTATAGCGCCGTGCGCCTGACTGACGAGGTGCCGGAGGAAGACCGCGAATACCTCGATCCGCTGCCGCGCGGCTTGCGCATGCTGTGGCCGGTCCTGCGCATGGTCGACTACCACATATGCCAGCGCCTGCCGGCCACCCTGACGCGAGACGCGGCCGACAAGCTGCGCCTGTCCGGCCTGTTGTACTTGATGAGCCCGACGCAGTTCGTGGCCTTGTGCATGGTGTCGCTGCTCGGCTTCGCGCTCTTGAGCGCGATCGCACTGCCGCTGGCCGGCATCGAGCGCCCCGGCTTCTGGATCGCGGCCGCCTCGCTGTTCGGCTGGGTCTACCCGCGCGTGTGGCTCAAGGATTCGCTCAAGAAGCGCCAGAAGCTGATCGTGAAAGCCTTGCCGGCGTATCTGGACTTCCTGACGATGGGCGTGGAAGCGGGCCTGAACATGGCCGGCGCCATCAGCCAGGCCGTGGCCAAGGGGCCCGACGGCCCGCTGAAGAACGAGTTCGCCGCAGTCCTGCGCGACCTGCGCTCGGGCCTGACGCGCGCCGAGGCGCTTCGCCGCATGGATGAGCGGGTGAAGGTGGCGCAGGTGACGAGCTTCATTAACGCGGTTATCCAGGCCGAGCGCATGGGCGCGAGCCTGGGCCCGACCTTCCGCGCCCAGGCCGACCAGCGCCGCATCGAACGCTTCCAGTTGGCCGAGAAGCTGGCGATGGAGGCGCCCGTGAAGCTGATCTTCCCGCTGGTGGCCTTTATTTTTCCGGTGACGTTCGTGGTGCTGATGTTCCCGATCGCCGTCAAGTTCATGCAGTCCGGCGCATTCTGAGAGGGGCGCATGCAACACATGAGTATCGATGTGCCGGAGTCGACGGCGGGCCGGCTCGAGCTGATGATCGCCACCTCGACCCTCGAGCGCATGCGCGGCCTGCTGGGGCGTGCGGCGCTCGGTGCGCGCGAAGGCATGCTGCTTCCGAAATGCGCGATGATCCACACCTTCGGCATGGGCTATCCGATCGACGTCGTTTATCTCGACCGCCGCAATCGCGTGCTGAAGGTCAGCCCGGCGCTGCGGCCGCGCCGTATGGACGGCCACTGGCGCGCCTACACGGTGCTCGAACTGGCCGCCGGCACGGCGCAGGCCTGCGGCATCCGTCCCGGCTGCGCGCTGGCGCTGCCGGGCGGGAGCGGTCGATGAGGGCGCGCAGTCTCCTGTCCGGCCAGTCCAGCGTTGAATTCCTGGTCGCGCTGCCGGTGCTGATCCTGCTGCTGTTCGGGATCATCCAGTTTGCGCTGATCTACCAGGCACGCGCCACGCTGAACCATGCGACGATGCTGGCGGCCCGCGCCGGCGCCGTGAACAACGGCAGCAAGACCGCGATGCGCGCGGCGCTGGCGCGCGGACTGACACCGCTGTTTGCGGCCAAGCCGACCGATGGCGGCTATACCGAGGCCTGGACCGAGGCGAGAACGAAGGAGACGCTGCCTACCCTAGCGACGCTGACGGTGCTCAATCCGACGCGCGCCGCGTTTGCCGACTTCGCCCAGGCACGCCTGGACGGCAAGGCCGGCCGCGAGCTGCCCAACGACACGCTCAACTACCGCAACACCGCTCCGGGTGGAAGCTCGCGCATCTCGATCCAGGACGCGAACCTGCTGCACCTGCGCGTGACCTACTGCTACCGCTTGATCGTGCCGGTGCTCGACCGCGTGATTCACGCCACCGTCAACGCGCTGTCCTCGTCCGATTCCTCGCTGTCGGCCAACGGCATGTCCGATCCCTTCGGCACGAACGGCGCCAGGACCCGCCCGAACTGCGTCAATCCGCTGGCGCGCGGCGAGCGCCGCATCGAAATCCGTAGCGAAGCTTTCGTCCGCATGCAAACCCCGTTCTACGATTCCAATCTATGACCAGAATTCTCACCTGTGCGCTGCTGGCCTGCCTGGCCGACGTCGCGCTCGCCCAGCAGGCGCCGGCCCAGCGCTATATCGACGCCCAGGGCGTCGAAATCATCCAGAACCGCGACGCCGCGCGTCCTTCGGGGGTAGCCTCGGGGCGCGTGGCGCCTGTCCCCAAAGCCGCCGCCGCGGCAGGCGCCGCATCCGATCCGAAGCTCCAGGTCGGCGCGGCAGAGCAGGCGGCGCGCGACCTCGACCGCGCGGCGATCCTGCGCGAGGAGCTGGCGCACGAAACGCGAAAGTTCGAGGCCGCCAGCAGGGCGCTGGTGCAGTCCGAAAAAGCGGCGCGCACGCAACCGCAGGACCCGGCGGCGTTGAAGCAGTTGAATGAGCTGCTGCACACCCACCAGCAAAACATCCAGTCGATCACCGCCGAACTGCAGCGCGCAGGCGTCCAGCGCTAGGCGAACCATGGCATTTACCCGGCAGTAGCAACACGCTGGCCGCGATTTGCGTGGCCGGCCGTTTTTGATAAGGAAGAGAAGCAATGAAACGCATGACCAACACCCTCTTCGGCGCCTTGGCGCTGGCATTTGCCACCAACGTGGCAGTGGCGGCCGACACCCGCTACCTGCCGCCAGCCGGCTTGTACCAGGTCGACATCGTCGGTGGCATGAAGAGCATGTCGCCTGCACGTACGCTCGAAAGGAACGATACCTACGATGGCGAGAGCGGCAGCGTCAGCAGCGAGTTCAAGCGCGATGGCGGCAGCCCGGCGAAGAGCATGATCCCGGGAACCGGGCCACTGCGCACCTGCATCGGACCGACCAAGCCGGGTGCACTGCCAAAGGGCGTGGCCATCGATGGATGCAAGGCCACCAAGGGGGAAGTCATCAACGGCGAGATGGTGGCGGTGCACAATTGCCCTTGGGGGAATATGAAAATCCACATGCGCCAGCTCGATGCCAAGACCTGGCAGACATCGATGGAGCGCGTGCAGACCGGCGGCGGGGAAGCCGGCGGCGCGCGCAAGGAGCACAAGACGGTCATGCGCCTGACCCGCGTAGGCGACTGCAAGAGCTGACCAGCAGGCCTCGGCCCAGCGCTACATCGACGCCCAGGGCGTCGATATTATCCAGAACCGCAACGCTGCCAGGCCGCCTGCGGCCGGCGGCCAGTCAAGCGCAACCGGGATGCGCGCAGTGGCAACCGGGGCTCCGATCTCGTCAGCAGCGGGCATCGCCGCAGCGACCGCAGCGACGGGCGCAGCGGTCGACCCCAGGTGGCAGGTAAGCCCCCGAGAATGCGCAAGTTCGAGGCTGCGACAAACGCGATGGCGCAGGCCGGGCAGGCCGCGCGCAAGCAACCGGACACCGGGGCTGTACTGAAGCAGTTGAAGGAGCCCTTGCATACCCATCAGCAGAACCTCCAGTCGATCACCGCAGAACGTCGGCGCACTCGCGTGTCCCGCTGAGCGGCGATGCAGGTACCGCCGCTGGCCACCTTGTTACATCATTGAAGGAGTTCGAATGAAAAACGGTAAGTACCTGGCGTCCGCCTTGTCGTTTACGCTGACCGCCAGCGCGTGCGCGATGGCTGCGGCACTCCCGGCAGTGCAGGATCCCGCTTACCTTCCTCCACCAGGGCTGTATCAGTTTGACGTCGTCAGCGATCGGACCAGCCATGGTTCAGGCGGGAAAACCTTTACGCACGAGACGCAGGACGGTGCAAGCGGAAGCCTCCAGGCGCGGACTCGCAGCACGGAGGGAGGCGAGGCGGCCCATGCATTCAAGGGGAGCGGCCCCATGCGGGTGTGTATGCCCCCGACCAAGCCCGGCGCCATTCCGAAGAATCTGGTCATCGACGGCTGCAAGGCAATGAAGGGGGAGGTCATCAACGGCCAGATGGTGGCGGTACAGAACTGCCCCTGGGGGAGCATGAAGATCACGCTGCGCAAGGTCGACGCCAGGACCTGGGAGAACACCACGGAGATCGTCGAAGCCGTGGGCGCGCCGCAAGGCGAGGACGACGAGCATCCTTTGCGCGAGGTCTACGAGGACTGGGTCAAGAACGGCACTGCCGAGGAAAAGGCCGAGGGACGGCGCCTGCTGGCGGAAGCCAGGAAATACGAGGCTGAAAGGAAGGCCATGCCAAAGCGCGGCGCTGCAGCGGCGGACCCCGGCATGAAGGGGACGCCGCTGTTCGAGGAGAAAAGCGTGATCCGTCTTACCCGCCTGGGTAACTGCAAGGGTTGAACATGTATCGACCAGAGCCACCTCGTTCAGGAGGAACCGTGAAACGACTGGGTGTAACCCTCATCGGCGCCATAGCGCTGGCTCTCGCCGCTGCCGCCTTCGCGGCGCCCGACACCCGCTACCTGCCGCCAGCCGGCTTGTACCAGGTCGACATCGTCGGTGGCATGAAGAGCATGTCGCCCGCACGTACCCTGGAAAGGAACGATACCTACGATGGCGAGAGCGGCAGCGTCAGCAGCGAGTTCAAGCGCGACGGCGGCAGCCCGGCGAAAAGCATGATCCCGGGAGCCGGGCCACTGCGTACCTGCATCGGACCGACCAAGCCCGGTGCGCTGCCGAAGGGTGTGGCGATCGATGGATGCAAGGCCACCAAGGGTGAAGTCATCAACGGCGAGATGGTGGCGGTGCACAATTGCCCCTGGGGGAATATGAAAATCCACATGCGCCAGCTCGATGCGAAGACCTGGCAGACATCGATGGAGCGCGTGCAGACCGGCGGCGGGGAAGGCGGTAGCGCGCGCAAGGAGCAAAAGACGGTCATGCGCCTGACCCGCGTCGGCGACTGCCAGGGCTGAGACCGGAGAGTGGAAAAGCCGGCGGCGCAGGCGCCTCCGGCTGACGTCACGGCGCGGCTTGAGCGATCACCACGCCATCTTGTTCCAGGTATTGTCCCCGACAATCCCGTCCACCCCCAGCCCCTTGGCGCTCTGGAAGCTGCGCACCGCGCTGTAGGTGGCCGGGCCGAAGCTGCCGTCCACTACCAGTCCGTAGCCGCTTTCGTTGAGCTGGCTCTGCACCGCGCGCACCTTGGCGCCGGTGTCGCCCTCCTGGGTGACGATGGTCAGGGCCGGCCAGGTGGCGTTGCCGACGATGCCGTCCGCGCCCAGGCCGTGCGAACTCTGGAAGTTCTTCACCGCGTTCTGGGTGGCCGTGTCGAAGCTGCCGTTCACGGTGAGCGAATAGCCCCATTGCTGCAGCAGGTACTGGATGGTGCGCACGCGTTCGCCCGTATTGCCGTACTGGACCACAGGCCAGGACAGGGCGCCGCCACCGGTGTCGCCGCCGCCACCCGAGCCGCCGGCAACCAGGCTCTTGTAGCGCGGCCAGTCCCAACCCGAGCCGGGGTCGGTGTGGGTCTGGCTGGCGTAGTTGACGTGGCCCTTGACGTTGTAGAGCGAGTCCGAGGGCACCGCGTTCCAGCCGCTGCTGCCGTCGTACACCTTCTGCGCCAGGCCGCGCGAGGCGAGGATGTCGCGGGTCAGGGCGGCGGAAGCGTTGTACATCGCCGTCGTGTACCAGGTGCCCGGCGCGTTGATGTAGCCCTCGTGCTCGATGCCGACCGTGTAGCCGTTCGAATTGCCGACGTGCCAGGCCTTGTCGGCTTCGCGCACCATCTGCGTGACCTGGCCGTCCGAGGAACGGATCACGTAGTGGGCCGAGACGCCGGCGCTGCAGTTCTGGAACCAGGAGATCGAGCCGGCATACGAGCCTTGCGTGGTGTGGACGGTCACGTGGGTGACCGAGGCCGTGCGCGAGGAGTAATTGCAGCTGGCCGCCGGGTTCCAGATCGCCGGTGGATAATCGGTCGAGGCGGCCACGGGCAGCGATTGCAGGCCGAGCGCGCCCAGGATCAAGCCTGCCAGCAGGCTGTTCGTGCTTGTCTTCATGGATGAGTCTCCGAATGCGGTTGAGCGTGAGGCCGCTTATTGCTTGCTGGCGGGGGGATCGACGAAGTCCGGCGTCGAGATCTTCGGATCGGGCACTCCGGTTTCGACCATGATCCGGCGTGCCGACAGCTTCCTCAGTTTTTCCTTGCCGTAGGCTTTTTCCATTTCCACATGGCGCTGGCTGACCTTGTAGTCGGCGCTTTCGCGGCCCTGGCGGATCGCGGTCAGGATTTCATAGGTGTAGATCTGGGCGATCTCGCGCTGCGGGATGCCGCTGTAGCGGGCCACCGCTTCTTCCCAGTCCGCGAGCGGGAAGTTCTTTGTCTTTTTCGCGCCGTACTGGGCGAGCAGGGCGGCCGCCGCCCGGATGTTGCTGCGCACGTCGGTGATGACGACATCGGGCGCTACGCGGATCAGGGCGGCTCCCTGGGTCAGCGAGGTGCCGAAATAGGTGTCGTTGCGCAGGCCCATGATGCCGTAGGTCGGGGGCATGCCGTGGTGCGGGTCCGGCTCGATCTCGATCTCCGGCTCGCCGTTCTTCTTGAGCATGCCCTTCGGCACATGCGAGCGCCAGCGCGTTTCGGCGTAGGCGATCGACTCGAGCAGTTCGACCGGCACGTTGAACTCTTTCGAGGCTTCCTGGAAGTACTGCTTGTAGCGCTTGGCGGCCGCACTCAGTTCGCGCGGCTGGCCGTCGGCGAAGGCGGCGGGCGCGGCCGCGAGGCCGGTGCACAGCGCGACCAACAGGCGCGCCTTGGTGGTCAATTTCATTTCCTGTCTCCTGTTATGCGTTATGAATACCGTGGAGTCACGGTTCGATCATCCGCGACGGCCGACCTCATCCGTAGTGGACGATTCGAGTATATGTATGTTTCTCGTGCGCACTTCTGGCTGATGCGCTTTTGCTACTGTCATGCTCGACAGTTGACAAAACTAGCGTGCGGGCGCAGGAGCGGGCTGGGGAAGGAGGAGGGCGAACAATGCGCGGCGCACTGTTCTGAGGGATCGACAGCGGAAATACCGACGCGTGCTGGCGGCACACGCCGGGGCGCGATGGCTGGTCTTAGCGGTCCTGGGGCGCGTCGGCGGCCTGTTCGGCCATGAAACGGTCGGGGGCGGCGAAGAAGGCTTCCCACTGCGCCGCCACGTTGTCCAGTGCGAAGCGCGGGTCCGGTCCCACCACCGGGCCGCCCTCGGCCGACCAGCGCCTGACGGTCGCGGTCACCAGGGCCGGGTCGCCTGCATCGAGCGGCGGGTTGGCCGGGACGAGGATTTCACGGGCAGAGCCGAAGTCATGCGCCAGCACCGGCGTCCCCACGGCATTTGCTTCCGCATACACCAGGCCGAAGGTTTCCGCTTGCTTGCGCTGGGGATAGAAGACGCAGAGTGCATCCTTGACGTGTTCCATCAGGGCCGCTTGCGGCAGCGATCCGAGCTTGACGATGCCCGGCGCATCCAGCAGCGCAGGGTCCGAATGCTTGTAGCCGGGATCGGCAACGTAGAGCTTCATCCTCGGGTCGGCCGCATGCACGGCGCGGAAGGCCTGGACGACCTGGTCGAGGCCCTTGTGCGGCGAACTGAGCGAGATGAGCTTGTAGGGATCGCGGTTTACCTGGGCAGGGGGCACGCAGGCTTCGGAAAGCGGATTGTACTGATACAGCACGCCGCCACGGCCGAGCATGCCGCCCAGCATCCGGTTGAGCGGAAAGCGGCGGATGTAGTCGCGCGTGTGCTGTGCGTGGGTGCGGGAAACGCAGATGATGCCGATGCGGTGGGTCAGGTATTCCGACCAGCCGAAGCGCACCTCGTCCTTCAGGTAATTGTGCAGCCACACCCACAGCCGCGCCGGGGAATGCCGCGCGATGCGGCGCAGCAGGCGCGTCTTCTGGACCAGCACCACGTGCTGGGCGTCGCTCACCGCGTCTTCGAGGCCGGCGAGCGGCAGGAAGCGCAGGTTGGCGCTTTCGATCGACGGCTGTTCGCGGTTGTGCTGGACCACGGTCACGTCGTGGGCCTGCGCCAGTGCCTGCGCGACCCGGATGACGCTGGCTTCGGTGCCGCCCAGCCCGCGCGTGCGCAGCACCTCGCTGTCATAAGGGCGGGGGCACTTCGCGTCGACAAACGTGATCTTCATGTTGAGGAGGAAAAATGTCGATGATCGCATGCCTGGCCTTGCAAGGCTAGTCTGCGGCAGACCTGCCGGCCCGGATACCAATGCGGCACGCCTCATGGTCAGCCGGCGGTACAATATTGGATTCGTAATCTTTCCATAGAGACCACCATGGCCGTGAATTCCCCCCTGCCCGTCGCCGCCGACCTGAAACCGGTCGCCGGTATCGAGATCGGTTTTGCCGAAGCCGGCATCAAGAAGCCCAACCGCAAGGACCTGCTGGTCATGAAGCTGGCCGATGGCGCCACCGTCGCAGGCGTGTTCACCAAGAACCGTTTCTGCGCCGCCCCGGTCCAGGTGAGCAAGGCCAACCTGGCGGCCGTGACCGCCGGCGGCGCGCCGATCCGCGCCCTGGTCGTCAACACCGGCAACGCCAACGCCGGCACCGGCGAGCCTGGCCTGGCCAACGCCCAGGCCACCTGCGCCGAAGTGGCGAAGTTGCTCGGCTGCGAGGCCCAGCAGGTGCTGCCGTTCTCGACCGGCGTGATCCTCGAGCCGCTGCCGATCCAGAAGATCGTCGCCGGCCTGCCGGCCGCGGTCGCGAACCTGAAGGCGGACAACTGGTTCAACGCCGCCGAGGCGATCATGACCACCGACACCCAGCCGAAGGCGGCCTCGCGTACGGTCACCATCGGCGGCCATGTCGTCACCATGACCGGCATCAGCAAGGGCGCCGGCATGATCAAGCCCAACATGGCGACCATGCTGGGCTACCTGGCCTTCGATGCGAAGGTCGCGCAGCCGGTGCTCGACGAGCTGGTGAAATACGCGGCCGACCGTTCCTTCAACTCGATCACCATCGACGGCGACACCTCGACTAACGACTCCTTCATCCTGGTCGCCACCGGCGCCGGCAGCTTGGAAGTCAATGCGGCGAGCGGCCCTGACTACGAGGCGCTGCGCGATGCGGTCACCGATATCTCGCGCAACCTGGCCCAGCAGATCATCCGCGACGGCGAAGGCGCGACCAAGTTCATCACCATCACGGTGGAAGAGGGACGCGACCTGGAAGAGTGCCGCAAGATCGCCTACGCGATCGCCCACTCGCCGCTGGTGAAGACCGCCTTCTTCGCCTCGGACCCGAACCTGGGCCGCATCCTGGCCGCGGTCGGCTATGCCGGCGTCGACGATCTCGACGTGACGAAACTCGACCTCTACCTGGACGACGTCTGGGTCGCCAAGGCGGGCGGGCGCAACCCGGATTACCAGGAAGCGGACGGCCAGCGCGTGATGAAGCAGGCCGAGATCACGGTGCGTGTGACGCTGGCGCGCGGCGACGCCACGGCTACCGTCTGGACCTGCGACCTGTCGCACGACTACGTCAGCATCAACGCCGACTACCGTTCGTAAGCCGTCCATGACGCCGCTCGAACAGTTCCTGCACCGCGCCGAAGCACTGATGGCGCGGCTCGAGGCGGTGCTGCCGCCGCCCGTGCCGCGCGAGCCGGACTGGAAGCGCAGCTTCGCCTTCCGCTGGCGCCGGCGCGCCGGTGGGGTTGGCGGATCCGGGCACTTCCTGCAGCCGGTGGCGCATGCCTCGACCATCCGCTTCGAGGACCTGCAGCACGTCGACGCCCAGAAGCGCCAGCTGGAGCAGAACACGCGCCAGTTCGTGCAGTGCCGCCCAGCCAACAACGTGCTGCTCACCGGCGCGCGCGGCACCGGCAAGTCGTCCCTGATCAAGGCCTGCCTGAACGGCTTCGCCGACCAGGGCCTGCGCCTGATCGAGGTCGACAAGGCCGATCTCGCCGACCTGCCCGACATCGTCGACCTGGTGGCAAGCCGCCCGGAACGCTTCGTGATCTTCTGCGACGACCTGTCGTTCGAGGAAGGGGAGGCGGGCTACAAGGCGCTCAAGGTAGCGCTGGACGGCAGCGTGGCGGCGCAGTCGGACAATGTGCTGATCTACGCCACCTCGAACCGGCGCCACCTGATGCCGGAAAAAATGTCCGACAACGCCGGCTACACCCACAGCGACGATGGCGACCTGCATCCAGGCGAGACGGTGGAGGAGAAGATCTCGCTGTCCGAGCGCTTCGGGCTGTGGCTGTCTTTCTATCCCTTCCGCCAGGACGACTACCTCGGCATCGTCGCGCACTGGCTGGCCAGCTTCGGCTGCACGCCGGAACAGATCGAGGCGGCGCGGCCGCTGGCCCTGCAATGGGCGCTCGGGCGCGGCTCGCGCTCGGGACGGGTGGCGTGGCAGTTCGCGAAGGATTACGCGGGCAAGCTGCCGGCTGAACAGCCGTAAATCGTAGGGTGGGCACTTGTGCCCACGCTGTGCGAAGTATGCTGGTCGAAACGCTTCCCTACGACGTAGCGGCTCCGCATTCACGGCTTCGAGTGGCGTTTCGATAACGCCGCTGTACTATACCGCGTGGGCACAAGTGCCCACCCTACAACGGCGAGCCGCAACGACGGGGCAACCGTGGTCCGTTCAATAACTTCATTGCCACCCCATGCGCGCAGGTTATCGCGCCGCGCAATTTTCTATCGGCGCGAACGCAACAGCCATGACTCCCTACGCCCCAGCTGGCGTACAATATCGGGTTTTCCGGACGGGACAATCGAATGCAGGAAGCGAAGGCCAAGCCGATCGACGTGGCGGTCGGGATCGTGATGCGCCCGAACGGCGACGTGCTGCTGGGCCAGCGTCCGGCGGGCAAACCGTATGCCGGTTATTGGGAATTCCCAGGCGGCAAGGTCGAGCCGGGCGAAGCCATCTTTGCCGCCCTGCAGCGCGAATTCGTCGAGGAACTGGGCGTCGAGATCATCAGCGCCGAAGCATGGTGCTGCGTCGAGCACGTCTACGAGCACGCTCACGTGCGGCTTCACTTTTATATCAGCCGCGACTGGTGCGGCGAACCGCAGAGCCTGGAAGGCCAGGCCTTTGCGTGGCAAGGGGCAGTCGGCGTTACCCCGCTGCTGCCCGCAACCATCCCCTTGCTCGAGTGGCTCGATCAGCTGCGCTACGCAAGGTAAAAAAGCAGTCAACCAATCTGTTGAAGGACTCCTGTGAAAATCATCGTCTTGGGTAGTGGTGTCATCGGCACCACCACGGCGTATTACCTGGCCCAGGCAGGGCACGACGTCACCGTCATCGACCGCCAGCCGGGTGCCGGCATGGAAACGAGTTACGGCAACGCCGGCGAGATCTCGCCCGGCTACGCCTCGCCATGGGCCGGCCCGGGCGTGCCCGCGAAGGCCGTGAAATGGCTGATGATGCAGCACAGCCCGCTCGTGGTGCGTCCGCAGCTCGACATGGCGCAATGGCGCTGGATGCTGTCGATGCTGGCCAACTGCAATCACAAGAGCTACCAGATCAACAAGGGCCGCATGGTGCGCCTGGCCGAGTACAGCCGCGACGTGCTGGTCCAGCTGCGCAAGGACACCGGCATCGCGTACGACGAGCGCAGCCAGGGCACCCTGCAGCTGTTCCGCACCCAGAAGCAGCTCGATGGCGCCGCCACCGACATCGCCGTGCTCGAGCAGTATGGCGTGCCCTATAAAGTGCTGGACCCGGCCGGCTGCGAAATCTACGAACCGGCTTTGGCCAAGGTACGTGGCAAGTTCGTCGGCGGCCTGCTGCTGCCGAACGACGAAACCGGCGACTGCTTCAAGTTCACCCAGAAGCTGGCCGAGATGGCCAAGGCGCTGGGCGTGAAGTTCCGCCACGGCGTCGAGATCAAGCGCCTGTCCACCGAGGGTGACCGCATCACCGGCGTGGTCACCTCGCAGGGCGAACTGAAGGCCGATACCTTCGTGATGGCGCTGGGCAGCTACTCGCCCTTCATCCTGAAGCAGATCGGCATCAAGATTCCGGTCTATCCGGTCAAGGGCTATTCAATCACCGTGCCGATCACGGACGCGTCGGGTGCGCCCGAATCGACCGTCATGGACGAGACCTTCAAGGTCGCGATCACGCGCCTGGGCGACCGTATCCGCGTCGGCGGCACCGCCGAACTGGCGGGCTTCGACCTGCGCCTGCACCAGGCGCGCCGCGACACCCTGGAGCACTCGGTAACCGACCTGTTCCCCCAGGGCGGCGACGTCTCGAAGGCCGAATTCTGGTGCGGCCTGCGCCCGATGACGCCGGACGGCACCCCGGTCGTCGGGCCGACCCCGTTCCGCAACCTGTTCCTGAACACCGGCCACGGCACCTTGGGCTGGACCATGGCCTGCGGCTCGGGCCGCGTCCTGGCCGACATGGTCTCGGGCCGCCAGCCGGAGATCGGCCTGGAAGGCCTGTTCATGGACCGTTACGGCAGCGTCAACAAGCCGGTGCAGGTGCCGGGCGGGATCGTCGTCACGGCATAAGTCCACGTAGGGTGGGCACGCCGTGCCCACGCGTTTCGGGCGTGTCCTTGCACCGTTGGCCGCGATAACTCGCTCGCCAGCTTCGAGCGAAGCCGAGCGGCATAATGCGCGGGCTTTCGGATGTGTTGCGGGGCGATAAGCTTAGGCTAACGACTACGGGAACGTGCGTAACGCGTGGGCACAAAGTGCCCACCCTACGTTAGCGCCGCGGGTGATCGCGCCGTCCCGCGCGGCGCCGCTCGCGCCAGCGACGCCAGCGTTCCTTCACGCGGTCGACTTTCTTTTCCAGGTAGTGCTCCAGCACGTCGCAGCCGCATTCGCCCAGGCACTCGCCGGCGCCGCGCGCCGCGCTCTTGCCGCTGCAGGGCAGGTCGGGCAGGCAGCCCGCGTCGCAATCGCAGGGCACGCAATCGCCATGCTGGTAATGAAGGACAGGATTGCGTACGCGGACCTGGCTGCGGTGAACGTCGCCGCACAGCCGCAACCTGCGCCGCAGCAGCGCCAGCCCTTTCCACATGCCGCAGCGCGCGATCACACGATACCCATGGGCCGAGCAGCCGGCGCGCCCGCTCGCACGGCGATAGGCGCAGGAGAATCCTTTATGCGGGGAGAGATGGCGCTGGTAGCCGCGGATCGCAGACAGGGCTAGCCCGACAAGCAATCCGGAGCGGCGCGCCAAGATCAGTGCTGGTCGTCGAGCGGGTTATCCTGCGCCTCGTTCGGCGCGGAACCCGGGATGGAATATTTCTCTTCGGCCCAGGCGCCCAGGTCGATCTGCTTGCAGCGTTCCGAGCAGAACGGGCGATACTTGTTCGCTGGCGTCCATTCGACTTTCTTGCCGCAGGTGGGGCAGGCTACAACGGTCATGGTCTTACAATTCAAAAATTACAGAGCGTCAGCTCGAACGGCACGTCTTCTTCCAGCGATTTCGGCTTGAGGTCGCCGTCCTGGGTGGTGAAGCGTACCCACAGCATGTATTTGTTGGCCGAAATTTCCGGGATCGCGCCCAGCGATTCGTCCAGCCCCAGGCGCAGCATGTGGTAGATCTTGCCTTGCAACATCTGCTGGTAGTTGCCGCCGACGGCGATCATCTTGGTCGGGCGGCCCGAGTCGCGCAGCAGGCGCAGCACCAGGGCGAGGGCGTCGAACAGGGGCGCGAGCGGGGCGAACCAGGCCATGATGTCGGCGTGGCGTTGCTCCGCCGGGCGTTTCTGCCAGGCGTAGTATGAGGGCAAATCGAATTCGCAGGCGCCGCCGGGAATAATCGTGCGCCCGCGGATGCTCATCAGCCATTCGTTTTCGCGCACATTCTGGCCGGTCCTGCCCTGGGCGCTGCCCAGGGCGCTGCTGACCTGGTCGAGCTCGGCGAGGATGGCATCCAGGGCTTCCGGCGCCACGTTGGGATTGCTGCGGTAAGTCAGCAGGCTCTGCTTCTGGCGTTCGAGTTCCTGCAGGAGGTCGGACTTCAGGTCGGCGCGGCCGGCCACTTCCAGCATGTCGAAGATCGTCGCGAGGGCGACGTGGTGCTGCATCGGGTGTTCCTGGTGCACAAAGAACTTGAACTTCTCGTACAGGTCTTCCAGCCGCAACAACGTGCGAATCCGCTCGTTGAAAGGATATTCGTAGACGATCAAAGTGACATTCCTCTGAATGTGGGCTGGCGAGCAACTCCGTGATTCTGAACCATGCGACGCAAAATTACAAATCCCGCATTGCAGAACTTGCCATGCGGCGTGCTTGGTCGACGTAAAACGCATGCAGGCGCTCGACCTGGGGCCGCAAGGCGTCCACTCCGTCGTCGTTGACGACCACGTCGTCGGCCGCCGCCAAGCGCTGCGCGCGCGTGACCTGGGCCGCCATGATGGCGCGCACCTGCTCTTCACTCAGGCCATTGCGGGCCATGACGCGCGCCACCTGCATTTCTTCTGGACAATCGATGGCCAGCACGCGCGTGACGCGCTCACGCCAGGTGCCGGACTCGATCAGCAGGGGCACGACGAAGATGACATACGGGCCGCTGGCGATCGCCGCGGCGGCCGCGGTCGCCTCGCGGATGCGCGGATGCAGGATCCCTTCCAACCGGGCGCGCGCGCCCTGGTCCGTAAATACCAGCTGGCGCATCTTCGCGCGGTCGAGCGCGCCGTCCGGCGTGGCGAAGTCCGCACCGAACTCCGCCAGCAGGGCCGGCATCGCGGCGCCCTGCGGCGCGGTGAGCGCATGGGCGATCTGGTCGGTATCGACAATCGACGCGCCGAGCGCGCCGAACATGTCGGCCACGGTCGTCTTGCCGCAGCCGATGCCGCCGGTCAGGCCGACCGAGAAGGGGGAGGTGTGCGCCTTTTCCATGGCGTCAGGCGACGAAGCCCTGGAACGCGGCGCCGATCCGCTCGCCCCAGAGCAGGGCGATCAGGCCGGCGGCGGCCAGGTAGGGTCCGAAGGGGATCGGGTTGTCGCGGCCGCGCTTGGCGAACACGATCAGGCTGATGCCGACGATCGCCCCCACCACCGAGGACAGCAGGATGATGGTCGGCAGCATGGCCCAGCCGAGCCAGGCGCCCAGGGCGGCGAGCAGCTTGAAGTCGCCGTAGCCCATGCCTTCCTTGCCCGTGACGAGCTTGAACAGCCAGTACACGGCCCACAGCACCAGGTAGCCGGCTGCCGCGCCGATGACGGCGTCGCGCAGGGGCACGAAGGTGCCGTCGATGTTAATGAGCAGGCCCGCCCACAGCAGCGGATAGGTCAGGTCGTCGGGCAGCAGCTTGGTGTCGTAGTCGATGAAGGTCATCGCGATCAAGAGGTAGGCGAAGAGCAGGGCGCCCAGGCCGGCCCAGCCGGAACCGAAGGTCCAGACCAGCAGGGCCGAGATCGCGCCGGTGACCAGTTCGACGGCCGGGTAGCGCGGCGAAATCGGCGCCTTGCACTTGCGGCACTTGCCTTTCAAAACCAGCCAGCTGATCACCGGGATGTTTTCCAGCGCCGTGATCTGGTGGCCGCAGTGCGGGCAGGCCGAGCGGGGCACCATCAGGTTGTAGCGGTCGGTATGGGGCAGTTCCTTGCCGCTCTCGTGCGCCACGTAGTTGTCGGATTCGCGCTGCATCATCTTCGGGATGCGGTGGATGACCACGTTCAGGAAGCTGCCGATCAACAGGCCGAACAGGGCCGCGACGAGGGTGGGGACTAGCGAGGCGGGGGCGGCAAAGAGAAGAGTGTCCAAAGGCTGGCTTCCGTGAAATCGAGATAGTTCCGTAGATCAACCTATTTTAGGGTGTTTCCGGCGTTTTGGCGAAGGCGCCGTGCATCGTGCGCCCATTCCGCCGCCCGGTTGTGGCGTGCAGGGCTCAGGGCGCCTTCGGCGTCGCCGGTGCGGGCGCTGCCAAGCGGAGTCAGGCTGCGCCCTATAAAATGGGGAAGCACAGTATTACACCGGAAAACCGACATGAAAATATCCCAACGCGCCCAGGCGGTCGATCCCTTCTTCGCCATGGAATTCGGCAAGCATGCCGCCGCGCTCGAAGCACAAGGCCATCACGTGATCAAGCTCAGCCTGGGAGAGCCCGACTTCGGTCCGCCTCCCGCCGTGCTGGAGGCGGCGCGCATGGCGGTCGACGGTCCCTTGCCCTACACCGGGGCGCTCGGCACCGCGGCCCTGCGCGAGGCCATCGCCGGCTTCTACCTGCGCGAGCATGGCGTCACGATCTCGCCGCACCGCATCGTCGTCACCGCCGGGGCCTCGGCGGCGCTGCTGCTGGTCACCGCGGCGCTGGTCGACGCCGGCGACGAAGTGATCGTGGGCGACCCGTCCTACCCCTGCAACCGCCAGTTCCTCAGCAGCTTCGGCGCACGGGTGAAGCTGGTCGCGACCGACGCCGCCAGCCGTTTCCAGCTCAGCAGCGACAGCGTGCGCGCCAACTGGACGGCCGATACGCGCGGCCTGATGATCGCCACGCCCTCGAACCCGACCGGCACCTCGGTGCCGCCCGACGAACTGCGCGCGATCTGCGAATGGGCGCGCGAGCACGGCGCCTGGCGCATCGTCGATGAGATCTACCTGAACCTGGGCGACCGCGACGGCGCCGGCCGGCCGCCGCAGACGGTGCTGGCCGTCGATGATGGTGCCATCGTCATCAACAGCTTCTCGAAGTATTTCGGGATGACCGGCTGGCGTCTCGGCTGGGCCGTCGTGCCGGAGGCGCTGGTGCCGACCATGGAACGCCTGGCCCAGAACTACTACATCTGCGCGTCGACCCTGTCGCAGCAGGCGGCGCTGGCCTGCTTCACGCCGGCGTCGCTGGCCGTGTGCGAAGAGCGGCGCGTCGAGTTCGCCCGGCGCCGGGCGCTGGTGCTCGAGGGGCTCGCCGGCATCGGCCTGCCGGTTCCGGTCCCGCCGGACGGCGCCTTCTACGTCTATTTCGATGTGAGCGGGACGGGCCTGAGCTCATGGGAGTTCTGCGAACGCGTGCTGCAGGAAACCCACGTGGCGCTCACGCCCGGCAAGGATTTCGGGCATTGCGGAGCGGACCAGTACGTGCGCCTGTCGTACGCCGCCAGCGCCGAAAGCCTGCAGGAGGCGATCCGGCGCCTGGGCGGCTTCATGGCGCGCCTGAAGGGCGAGTCCGTCTAGGGCACGCAAGCGGATCCGGACACGGCTGTTCCGGATCCGGCAGGAGGCGCCGACGCCTGGCGCACGCCGCCAACGCGACCTAGTCGCGGTTTGGCCACTCGGCAGTGGACGCCGTCCTCGATTTCCCGCCGCCTCCCGGCCAAGCGCGTAGTATCGACAGGCAGGCCAGCAAATGGAGGCAGGCATGTTCGACTCCGCAGTCCTCGACACCGTCATCGGCGTGGTCTTCGTGGTGATCCTGTTCAGCACTGTCTGTGCCGCCGTGCGCGAATCGGTCGAGTCGCTGCTCAAGACCCGCGCCTCCTACCTCGAATACGGCATCCGCGAGCTGCTGAACGACAAGAGCGCCGGCGGGCTGGTCACGCAGCTCTACACCCATCCCGTGGTGGCCGGGCTGTTCGCCGGCGACTACAAGCCGGCCGAAGCGAGCGCGCGCTCGATGTTTTCCTGGGGACGGCGCAACCTGCCTTCCTATATTCCCGCAAAAAACTTCGCCTCGGCCCTGATCGACATCGCCGTGCGCGGGCAGGTCGGGGGTGACCCGCCGTCCAAGGCCCCCGGCAAGATCGACCTCGACACAATCAAGGACAGCGTCGGGAAGATCGAGAACCCCAGGGTCGCGCGCGTGCTGCTCAACGCCATCGACCTGGCCGAGGGCGACCTCAACCGGGCGCTGGCGAACGTCGAGGCCTGGTTCGACAGCGGCATGGACCGGGTCTCCGGCTGGTACAAGCGGCTGAGCTCGCGGATCATCTTCGGCATCGCCCTGGTGCTGGCGGTGTTCCTGAACGTCGACCTGATCCGGGTCAGCAGGGAGCTGTACAACGACGACGCCCAGCGCGCCATGGTCCTGGCCTATGCCCAGAGCGCCATGCCCGACCAAACCATGCTCACCGACCGGAAGAAAGCCTTCGACAGGCTGAGTAACAAGACCTTCCCGGTCGGTTGGGGCGGCAAGACGCTCGCGCAGGCCTGGGACGAGGCCGGTGTCCAGAACCTGGCCGGCTGGCTGTTCACGGCCTTTGCCGCAACCCTGGGCGCTCCCTTCTGGTTCGACGTCCTGAACAAGGTCATGGTCATCCGCGCAACCGTCAAGCCGCACGAGAAAAGCAGGGAAGAGCGTTCCCAGGACAACAACTGAGGACGCCATCGCAACCACGAACGAAGCGATGTGTCGAATCGATGGAGGCGAGGATGAGCAACGCTGACGCGGCAAAGATCCAGCAGGCGCTGGTGCGGGCCGGGTTCTTCCCGGGGTGGTCGACGGCGTCTGGGGCCGGCGCACCATTGCCGCCGTGCGCGAATTCCAGGAAAGCGAAGGCCTGCTGGTCGACGGCATCGTCGGACCGCGGACCATGGCCAGGCTGTTTCGCGGCGACCTGCCGCGGATGGAGTCGCCGCTGCCGCCGTGGATGGCGCAGGCCCGGAGCCTGCCGGGCACGAAGGAGGTGGCCGGCGCCGGCAGCAACCGCGCCATCCTGCAGTGGGCCGACAATCTCGACCTGCACTAATCGGGCGACGACGTGCCCTGGTGCGGCCTGTTGGTGGCGCATTGCATGGGCTCGTCGATGCAGGACGAAATCCTGCCGAACGATCCGCTCGGGGCACGCGAGTGGCTCAACTTCGTGATGGTTTTCTGGCGCGAGAAGCGCGACGGCGCCAAGGGCCGCGTCGGCTTCTACAGCGGCGAGTCCAGCGACGCCTACCGCATCCTCGGCGGCAACCAGAGCGACAGCGTGTCGCTGGCGTGGGTCGCCAAGGAACGCCTGCCCAAGGCGCGCTGGCCGCGCACCGCCGCGTCGCTGGGCGGCGGCATGGCGATCGTCGAGGTCGAACGGAGCGCGGAGATGTCGACGGCGGAGGCCCAGGCATACCCGTCCCGCCCGGGAGCGGAGCTGTCGTTCGTTGCCCGGCAACGTGACAATGCCGGGCAGGCGATCAGGCGGCCCTGGCGACGGGCCGGGCAGCCAGCGTCCGGTCGATCAGTTCGATCCAGTGGCTGACCGGCAGCTCGGTGCCGCCCTGGATGTGGCTCATGCAGCCAATGTTGGCCGAGACGATCTCCTGTGCACCCGTGGCCTCCAGGTTCGCCACCTTGCGCTCGCGAAGCTGGTGCGACAGCTCGGGCTGCAGCACCGAATAGGTGCCGGCCGAGCCGCAGCACAGGTGGCTGTCCTGGCACAGCTTGACGTCGACACCCGCCAGCCCCAGCAGGCGTTCCACGGTGCCGCGGATCTTCTGGCCGTGCTGCAGGGTGCAGGGCGGATGGTAGGCCACGCGCGGGCCCTGGCGCCCTGCCAGGAGCGGACCCAGTTCCGGTTCGAAGCGCGCCAGTACTTCCGACAGGTCGAGGGTCAGCGCCGAGATGCGCGCCGCTTTTTCCGCATAGGCCGGGTCGTGGGCCAGCAGGTGGCCGTAATCCTTGACCATCACGCCGCAGCCCGAGGCCGTCGTCAGGATGGCCTCGACCGCCGCGCCGCCGCCATCCATGCCCTCGATATACGGCCACCACGCGTCGATGTTGCGGCGCATGTCGGCCAGCGCCGCCTCCTGTTCGTCGAGGTGGTGGCGCAGCGCGCCGCAGCAGCCGGCCTTGGGCGCCGCCACCAGCTGCACGCCGAGGGTGTCGAGCACGCGCGCGGTCGCGGCGTTGATGTTCGGCGCCATCGCCGGCTGCACGCAGCCGTCCAGCACCAGCATGCGGCGCGCGTGCGAACGCGTGGGCCAGGCGGTGGCGGCGGCAGGCCGTGTCACTTTCTGGCGCAGCGCTGCCGGGAGCAGCGGACGCAGGGCCTGGCCGGCCTTCATGGCGGGCG
>DEKZ01000447.1 GCA_002354135.1 Massilia sp. UBA2709
CACGGTGCGCTCGATCAGGTCGACCGCGGCGCCGCGTGAAGCCGCCACGGCCGCGGCGGTCTCAGGCCCGCTCTCGGCGGCAATGGCCTGCAGGTTGACGTCCACGGTCGGGTAGAGGTTGCCGGTCGAATTGCCGGTCGAGCCGTTGCCGACCTTGCGGGCCTCGAAGACGGCCACGCGCTGGCCGGCCTCGACCAGCAGCATGGCGGCCGTGAGGCCGGCGATGCCGCCGCCGACGATCGCGACATCGACCTTCAGGTCGGTCTGCAGCGTGGGCAGGCAGGCGCTCTTGGCGGCGGTGCCTTGCCAGAGGGAAGAGGTGTCCATGGCGTGTGTTGGCTGCTAGACGGGGATCGTCGAGGTGCCGCCGGCGGCCGAGCCATAGTCCTGCAGGCTCTTGAAGGGCAGGCGGCGTTCGTTCAGGGCCTTCAGGATGGCGTCCAGCTGCTCCTCGTTCGGCGAGATGTAGACGACGAGCTGCTCGACCTCGTTGTCCCAGTAAGGGGCGTAAGGGACGTCGGTCTCGGCCATGACCTTGGCCTTGAAGCTGCCGTCCTGCAGTTCGGCGAACAGGGTGACGAGGACGTTGGAAGTGGTGCTGTTGTTGACGGTGAGATCCATGGCGCTCCAATGTGGGTGGTGGGTACAGGCCCGCCTGCGGCGGCGGGCCGCTTGTCGCCCATCTTCTCTCCGATCGGTCTTCGGCGGCGCAGCTTTGCCGCTGGTAAATTCACAGGGCCAGGCGGCAGCCTCGCACGGCCATGGGCGCTAACGTGCGCGGCCTGGGCTGTCGAAGTGATAATTTCGTCGGCATCAGCCAAGCCAAGGGTCCATGACCCTCACCACACAGGAGGTCGCCATGCCGCAGGGAGACAAGTCGTCCTACACGGACAAGCAGAAACGCCAGGCCAAGCACATCGAGGAAAGCTACGAGAAGCGCGGCACGCCGCCGGCGGAAGCGAAGCGCCGCGCCTGGGCCACCGAGAACAAGGTGTCCGGCGGCGGCAAGAAGCACTGAGGAAGCGCAGAGGCCTGGCGCTACAGGCTCAGCGCATTGTCGCGCAGGTACTCGTCGAGCACGTGTACCGAGGGTGAACCCGCCGCCAGCCCGACATAGGTATCGGGTCGCAGCAGGTAGACGCCGTCGCGCGCCAGGCCGGCGTGGCTGCAGGCCTCGGTCCACGGATAGCTGCGCAGCGGCACCCGGTGGCTGTCGCACCAGGCTTGCACTTCGGGCCTGGGGTGGCCATACACGTGCATCTGCCAGCCGGGCCGGGGCAGGGGCGCGAAAAAATTGTCGCCGCCCTCGACCTCGAGCCAGGGCAGGCGGTCGCCGCCGCGGATGCGTCCGGCCGTGCCGGTGTTCAGGGGCGCGTGGCGGTAGTGCACCACGGTCTGGGAAATCGTGCGGAACAGGTATTCGCGCGTAACGGGCAGCCTGGCGAGCAGGGGCGTGATGCGCGGCGCGATGCCGGTGCGCACGATCTCGGCGACCGGCCCGTTCGCGCTCAGGAAGCCGAACACGCGGTCGGTGGTCTCGACCAGGCGCCGCGCGAACGGCAGGCGCTCGGCCTCGTAGCTGTCGAGCAGGCTGTCGGGCGCGCGGCCCTGCACCACGGCTGCCAGCTTCCAGGCCAGGTTGATGGCGTCGCCGATGCCGGTGTTCATGCCTTGCCCGCCGGCCGGGCTGTGGATGTGGCCGGCGTCGCCGACCAGGAAGGCCCGCCCGACCCGGAAGTGCTCGGCGACCCGGTGGTGGACGCGGTAGGTCGAGAACCAGTTGACCTTGTGCACGCTGATCAGGAGATTCTCGATGGCGCGCTGGCTGACGTCGGAAAACTGCAGGGTTTCGGCGCGGTCGGCCCGTTCGTCGCGCACGGTGCCCACCAGGCGCCCATGCCCGCCCGGGCCCATGGCGAAGACGGCCAGCAGGTCGGCCTCGTCGAGGTCCAGGTTCAGTTCGCCGTTCAGTGCCGGGCTGTCGCCCTCGATGTCGGCGACGTAGAACACCTGGCGGTAGGTGCCGCCGGGGAAGCCGGCGCCGATGATGTCGCGCACCTTCGAGCGGGCGCCGTCGCAGCCGGCGAGGTAGCGCGCCTCGACGCGCTCGGTGTTGCCGGCCGTGTCGCGCAGCTGGGCCACCACGGTGTCGCCGTCTTCCTCGAAGTGCTCGAGGACGGTATTGCGTTCGACGCGCACGCCGGCCTCGAGCAGGCGCTGCACCAGCAGGGCCTCGTGCCGGTCCTGCGGATAGACCTGCAGGAAGGGGTAGGGCGTGAGCCCGGCGCCGATGGCGCCCAGTTCGATGCGCGCGCGGTGTTCCCCTTCGGTCCAGACGTTGAAGGCCCGGATCGGATAGCCCTGCTCGATGACGGGCCGGGCGAGGTCGAGCTGGCGGTAGAGCTCCAGCGTGCGCGCCTGCACCACCAGGGCGCGCGAGGTGGTGCCGGGCCCGCTGGCCTGGTCGACGATGCGCAGGTCGACGCCCATGCGGTTCAGCCACAGCGCGAGCACCAGGCCGCTGGGGCCGGCGCCGACGATCAACACCTGGGTTTGCGCCATTGCACACCTCCATGCGGGAAGCCGGACTGGAGCGATGGCAGCGGCGGGCAGCGGCGGGCCGACTGCCGGCGACGCCATCGCGGA
>DEKZ01000397.1 GCA_002354135.1 Massilia sp. UBA2709
TACGATAGTCGTGGCGATTCAGCGCACCTTCTCTTGTGGAACTGCTGACGGCCGGTTCAGGTACGAAGCGTCGCCCATTTCACGGTTACGTCACTTCCGCCCAGTGCATTGGAGCCGATGGCGGCTTTGCTCGCTATAAGCTGATGATTGAACCATGGTGCGCGTTCCTGAAACTCGGCCGTGATAGCCGGGTTTTTCAAGATAAGACGGTCTTTGACATTCTCGATGCAGTTTTTGGCAGCGCTTTAGGTAAAGGGAAGCTGGTTCCAACATGGCGATATGAAATTGCCGATCGAAGCATCTACTCAGTGCGTTCCCTGACGTGCCAGTACCAGGAATCGAACTTCGCATTCGCGGAGCGGTTGATGCATGAAGAAGGCTTGTTCTATTTTTTCGAACACGAACCTGCCGCCGGTAAGAGTGATGTGGGAAGCCATGTACTGGTGATCGCTGACCATAACGGTGCGTTCAAAGAGAACGTTCAAGCGGAAGTGCAGTTCACCCAGCCAGGTGCAGTCATGCGCGAAGACAGCATGGACCGCTGGCGCACCGTGCAACGTGCCGTTGTCGCAACCGCCACCATATGTAGTTGGGATTATCGCTCCCGTAGTAGTCGTCCCGTTAGCGCCAGTACCTGTAAAGGCAGCGATCCACAGGAAATGACCTGCCACGATACACCTGGCGCTTATGCGTACGAGACACGCAATGAAGGGCAGCGCCTTGTCGATAACCACCTTCAGGCCCTTCAGTTGGCGGAAGAGATTCATCACGGCGCTGGGACGGTACGCACTCTTGCTGCTGGCACGACATTTATCTTGTCCGGTCAGGCCCATCTGGATCAGGCAAAGGACGACGAGGCGCGAACCTTCGCAATTACGCGAGTGACGCACTTGGCGAACAATAACCTCAGCGCCGAATTGCGTTCCGCTGTTACACAAGCGCTAGGCGACGATCCAATGTCGGCCCTGGGTATTGAAGCGCGCGACGGGACGCATGCCGACGGAACGATCAGCGGACAGCGTCCACTGTATCGGAACCGTATCGATGCGATTCGTCGACAGGTTCCCTACCGCAACAGCAATGTTGATGGACACGGAACACGTCTACACCCACGGCCTACAGTGTCGGGGCAGCAAACTGCAATCGTCGTTGGCCCTCCGGGGGCTGTGATTCACACGGACAGGGACCATCGCATCAAGGTGCAATTCCATTGGCAGAGAAACGCGGTCAACAATGACCAGAGCCACAGCCGTTTAAGTCATCCTGCCCCTGACGGGCAGACTGGCGCTCCGACAGATGACCGTTCCGGAACCTGGGTGCGGATCGCTACGCCGCTGGCGCCGCTCGCCGGGGCGAACTGGGGGGCTGTGGCGGTACCGCGTGTCGGCAGTGAAGTATTGATCGATTTTTTGGACGGCGATATCGACCGGCCGGTTGTCATCGGATGCCTGTATAACGGTAGAGGCCGGAGCGACGCCCAAGTGAATCAAGTTTCATTTGGGGCTGGCGCAGCTACAGGTAACGCTCCACCTTGGTTTCCCGGAGAAAGCGGAGCCCATTCCCATCCTGCCGTGATATCGGGGATCAAGACGCAGAGCATGAACGCGAGCCAGACCGGCAGCGGCGCTTACAACCAATTGGTATTTGACGATAGTGCGGGCCAAGCTCGCCTTGCGCTGCAAAGTCATGCGGGTCCGCATACCGGTACAGCCGAACTCAACCTCGGAACTCTTCGGCACCAGGTCGACAACCAGCGCTTGGCCGCAACCGGCTTCGGTGCCGAAATCAAGACTAAACACAGCTTGGGCGTACGTGCAGGGCAGGGGTTATTGTTATCCGCCTTCGCCAGTCCTGCTGCATGTAGCGATCAGCTCGAGTCGCGCGACGCGCTGGCCCAGATCGAGCAAAGCAGTGTGTTGCAAACCACGCTTGCGCGCACGGCCCAACAGCACAACGCGGCATTGGAAAGCGAGTGCGGTAAGCCCGCTGAGTTACCTGCGCTTAGCGCAATGGACGCCAGCATCAAGGTCCTCAAGACTACAGGCGGCGCGGCTGCCACTGGAGGGAGCGGACAGGTTACCGCCTATGGTCAGCCACATTTGCAACTCTCCAGCCCGGTCGGCATCGTCGCGGGTACGCCGGCAAATGCCGTCTTCTCTGCCGGTGCTACAACAAGCATGAGTGCAGAGCAAGATCTGAACCTGAGCGCGCAGGGCAACGCCTCGCACGCCACGAAAGCAGGTATTGGCCTGTTTACGTACGGAAAGGCAGGCGCAAAAAGCAAACCGAATCAGGAAACCGGCATCAGGCTCCATGCAGCCAGCGGAAAGGTAAGCACTCAAAGTCAGTCGGGCGCGACACGCATCACGGCCGACAAGGCCATCACTCTTGCCAGCGTCAGCAAGCACGTTGCCATCGCTGCAGACAAGCATATATTGATGACTGCGCAGGGAGCATACCTGAAGCTCGAGGGCGGGAACATCATGCTGCATGCACCGGGCAAAGTCGATTTCAAGGCAACCAAGAAAGAGCTGGCCGGGCCGGCGGATGGCAGTGTCAGCAAACCCGATCTGCCGAAGGCCAAAGAAATCTACAACGAAGCGTTCGTCATCCTGGATGAGGAAACGAAACAGCCGATGGCGCATGTCCGCTATCGACTGGAGTCTGCCAACGGTGTCGTGGTGGAAGGACTTACCGATGCAATGGGACGTACTCAGCGCATCTTCACATCAAAAATCGAAGATCTCACCCTGCATCTTCCAAAGGATGAGTGATACCGGCCATTGATCTTGTTCGATACCAGTCCAGGGACCCAATCATATGAGCGAGACGTTAGCTGCCGTCAAGTCGGCACCGACTACGACCCCGAGGGAAACATATGTTGAGGTGAAGCACACGCTCACCGATGGCGTACTTCTCTACCGCCCGGACGAGAACGCCTTCATT
Organism: Massilia sp. UBA2709; assembly: GCA_002354135.1. Lineage (GTDB taxonomy): Bacteria > Pseudomonadota > Gammaproteobacteria > Burkholderiales > Burkholderiaceae_D > Telluria. The sequence goes on from DEKZ01000397.1 coordinate 2,947, forward strand.
GCCTTGTACCCGGACGAGTGGTTGGAGTGCCGGGCAGATGGGCACCAGAACAAGACCGCCATCGAGGAACTCCAGGACGCCAATCGCGAAGTCACTGAGAAATCGCTGGCATTGCATGCACTGCTGGAGCAGCCGAACGCCGCGAAGGCCGATATTGCACAGGCAAGGAAAGACCTCGACGCTGCGCTCAATACGCTGGCGCAGAAAAGCGATGCGGCGAAAAAGCGTGTCCAGGCGCTGGCGTCGCAGAAAGTGGATCCCAAGAAGCTGGTCGAGCTCGTCCCGATGACGATGAAACGGATAGAGGGCCAGGTACACACGCCGATTTATGTCAACGCCGAGAGATTGCGAACGGCACTTGCCGACCGCCGTGTATATGTTGTGAATGGTCCTGCCGAACGCAGAAAGCCGCCGCGAGAAAAGCTTTTTAATGGCACGACGCTCAACACGACCGAAGTCCGGAACCGAATTCTGAACCAAGTACAGGACAAGGCGAAGTTCAGCAAGAAGTGGAAATTGGCGCCCAAGGACGCCGATCAGTTCGGTGGGATTTTGACTGAGTGGGCAAAGGTCATGGGGACCAGCGCCACTGCTTGGCTGGAACGTAGTCAAAAACAAATAGTCGAAGGTATTTTCGATGCAGAAACTAGCGATCCCAACAATCCCTATCGAAATATCGACGTAAAGCCCGAGGCGCAATTCCTGCGTTGGTCGGCAGGCGCCGGCGCAGAGGCGACCTTCATGCCTTTCCAGGGAAATTTGCACGACGGGCGTGATACGAACTGGAAGCAGCGCTTCAAGCGCGGGGCGAAGGCAGCTCAGTTCAGCATTAAAGCGAATGCCGCAGCCTCTTTCGCTGTTGGCGAGGCCAAGGTAGCAACGACGCTTTACCTGCCGCATGCAGCGGGTTGGCATCTGGAGGATGACCTGCTTGGCCATCCCCTGGACTTTGGGTACTTCAGGGTGCGGGGAGACCTGACTTTGTCCGCACTGGCCGGCGCCAGCATGGCGCTCGAAGCTGGCGCCGCATTGATGATCACCGGGGACAAACAAGGCGTCCGAGGCACACCACCAAATCAAAGAGGCGCGAAAGCGAAGGTTGGCGCGAAGGGAAAAGTGGACATTTTTGCTGGCCTGAAGGAATCGATTGACTTGGCTGGCGCCCTGCAATGGCTTAATCCTGAAGGGATGATTGATCCGAAGGGACCGAAGAAGCCTGATCCGAATAAAGCTATTGCGGCTTACGCCAATGTCGCGAAAATCAGTGTGGGTGTCAGTGCGATTCAGGGGCTTGCCGCAACTCTTGGCCTCGAATGTGATTATCGTGGCGGAAAGTTCGTCATTGCAGCAAAAGCGGGGGCATGTTTGGGACTGGGTGGATCAGGAAGCGTAGCATGCGAAGTTGGTGCAGCACAGATTGGTAATTTTTTCATGTGTATCGCTCACCAGCTTAAGCAAGCGGATTATCGAAAAATGGTATCAATGATGCCATCTAGAGCATTTGAAATTTTTAATAAGATACTATATCTGCATATCGTAACGGGCAAAGCCATCGAAAACTATATTGGAGTTCAAGCTAAACTTATAAATGATAGTTACACAGAAGTAGTAAGTGGTATAAATCGAAACGGTGAGCAGCTAATAAAAATGGTAGAAAAGCAGTTAAGGTCAGGGTGGGGGTGGTATGCATATATGCCCCCGGAGTCGCGCGGTGCTCTTATAAAGAGTATATCTGATGCGTATGGCCAACTAAAGGATCCAGGGAATCTAGAGCTTAGAACCTTGGCTTCTTACTCGATTAATGAGTTGTTGTCAACAACTCAGTCGAACGGGCAGCTATTTAATACTTTGGATCGAGTCAATCTCGCATTTGGTGAAGAATCAGGTAGAAATCAAGGGGTGCAGTTAATCAATTCAATTGTTTCTGGAACTAAGTTCGCCAATTGTATCGACCGTTGTACAGTGCAGCTCGCAACGGCAACACCATTGTTAGGCAGGGCTTTTCTTCGGAACGACGAGCCTGAGTTCGGACTTGCGCAATTTCCATTACATCATTCAGCTTATAATATTGTTTAGCGTCGAGGGTGCGTACTATTGATTACACACCGGAAAGTATCGCTCTTATAACCAGAATATTTTTGGAAGGGAACTAAAACTTCCTCAAATCCGATGCCTCGTGGATATGTGGTGTGCATTGGCTGTGGTTCACTAGAAGTTCGCATAAAGACCATGGCTGCAATCTCGGCGGACCCCTCAACACTTCCCCGTATCACCTTTTTGGTACCAAATTTGGGACCGGATGGATTTTTCGCTGCTGAGATCTTGTAATAATCCTCACTAAACCAGTCATTAACCCATTCACCTAAGTCTTCAGACATGCCGTACAAGCCGGCAGGATTCGGAGGAAAACTGCCAACATCTGGGATAGGCGGTTCTTTCTCTCCATATATCCATTTTTTAGGAAAATTTCGTCCTCGTTCGATTTTTCCGTTATCAGTTGCGAATAACATCTTTTTTCCACCTGAGCGCGCTGCATATTCCCACTGTGCCTCTGTAGGCAGGTCGAAAGCAAGCTTCGTTTGCACTGCAAGCCATTCGCAATACGCCTTAGCACCGTACCAACTTACTCCTGCAGGTCGTTTTGGAGCGCGATTTTCTCTATCCCTTACGCGCATAGCAATGCGTTCATTCCCGGTCGCGTCGGTGAAAACATCAAAGTCCTCATACGTGACCTTGTAGGCCATCATCGAAAACCCATCCAGCGTCACCTTGTGAACTGGCCGGCTGTGCGCATCGAAATCGTAAGGTACGCCGGCCTCGTTTCCCCAATCTCCCATCTCGAAGGTGCCGCTCTTGAGCGGCCGGAGTGAACGCTTTACTTTTGTCAGCAAGTCCTGGATACGGGCTTCCAGCTCCGCGGATGAGCTTGGGTTCTTGGAGGCTAGGGCCGTTTCGGCTGACGCAGCCTGCCCATGCAGGACGGTCAATACGAACAGTGCAGCAAAGTTAGCGGCGGTTGTCATGATTAGCTCCGCGTAGAGACGAGTGTGGGATAGACGGGTACAAAGTGGTGTTTTAGTAAATATTGTTGCGCGTGCGATCAAGATCCGGATACTGCCGGCCTCACGAGAACCGCATGACCCAGTTCAGGATCGTCATTACTCATGTAAAGGACAGGCTTTCCTTTCCTGAGTGCGTAATGCCATGCCAGCGCCAATGCTGTAACGAACGGCACAGCGCCGCAGCTTCCGCAACCTGGCCCGACACTCGCGACGTCGGCCGTGCTGTCAAGCTGCGGCATCGTGGCCGAGGTAAATCCCATCAGCTCGTGCATACATTGCCTGCGGTGACTTGCATCGCCAACTACCATGCCAAGATTTGTTACGTCGATAGAAGTACTTTTGAGGACACGTGCCGCCAATTCATCGAGGAATCCGACCGTGGTTGGTTTGCCACTACCACATGAAGGGTCGCGCTTCGCGTCCACTATCGGATCAAGCAATGTGTAAACGGCACCTTCGATCGACTGGGCCTGGCGCAGGCCGGTAAGCAGGAGTCCAGCTGCGCCTTCTCCGGGTACAAGCCCTTGTGGCCGGGAGGGCGAAAATAATCTGCCATTCTCTGCCCATTGATCCACCGTTGTCTGATCGATGTTGGAACCGCAGGCAATGACGATCGCTGCTATTCGTGCATCGGTCGCGGCCGTGTCAAGCGCATATCGGTTCAGCGTTTTCGGTACTGCAGATTCATCTGACCCAAACAGCCCATCGATGCAGGTGATGTTTTTGGATGAAAAGCCCGTCTGCGTCGCAATATGCTTGAACCACATCTGCGCACCATTGTGCTGTTCGGCGGACCAATCGACGGGCAGGAGCGGGATCAAGCGTAACTGTGGTGCACTACCCTCGGCAGAATCCAGTTCCGACATGGCATGCCAAGCCAGATCTCGCATGACAGCTGTGCCAAGTACGAGCGCACGCCATTGGGCCTCGCCGAAAAGGGACTCCGGCAAGCCATTCCGAGATTGCCATTCCAGGATTTCTTCCTGAAGCACTTCGTCGTCGGCGTCGTCGCGGCGCGCGCACGTAAGAGGAAACCCTTCGTCGTCTACCAATTGCTTGTCCAGGTCTGGTTGTGCCTTGTTCGCTGCAATAACGGCAGCAAGCTCTTCGGCGGATGAACCGTGAGGGGACCGGAGTGCGCTCGCGAGAATGGCCAGCGGCGGAGTGGACGAAGCTGCGGTAGCAGCTTGAACCGCTACCGGCGATGTTGAGGCAGTGGCTGCGATAACACCACGCGACGATATGGCCCTTTTTCCAAGCCAGAGCACAAGCAGCAATCCCAATGGTAATGCCAGCAAGACCAGCATCAGGTCGCTCATGGCGGGCGTACTGTCGGTTGTTCGCCAGTACCAGATCGCGCTTCCCCAGCAGGCAGCCAACACGAACACGGTGGCAATACCGCTTTTTAACCAGACGGGTATGGTACGTCCCGCTTCCACGGTAGAGGAGGTCATCGGCATGGCCTCAGATATTGTCGATCGTCGTTTGCTGACCTGCGATCAGCGTGGCGCCACAAGCCGTTTTGTCGCCGTGCCGAGCAGCCGGCTTGCCGTCGACAATCAGCGTCGAGTCGCCGCTGGCGATGGGATTGGGACCGTGTTTGGGACAGACAGTCTTGTCACCCATCCGCGCGATGGGCACACCGTCGATGTCGCTATGCGGCGAGGCCTCGATAACGCTTCCGCCGTGGGATGTTTTGTCGCCGAGACGGATCAGTGCTCCAGCCATGAATAATCTCCTCGCATGAATCTCAACAATGTGGATAACTACAAGCGCACATATCAGGCCGCCACCGCCAGCAACTCCAGCCGCAACTCCTTCATCCCGGCCGGCACGTAGATCGAAATCGACTGCGCCTTGATCATGCGTTCGTACATCTGCCCTCTCGCCTCCAGCAGGAAGTAGCAGGTGTCGGGACGCACCGGCACGACCGCCGGCAGTTGCGGCGTGTATTGCAGGCGCACGCCGGGCAGGGCCGAGAGCACGAATTTCTCGACATCGTCCGGGGCGCCGACCTTGAAACGCAGCGGCACCACGTCGACCAGCTCGATGGCGGGAACGTCCGCGCCCACCGCGATGTAAAAGCTGGTCTTCTCGTCGATCTTGCCCGAGTCGAGCATGCCGATGTGGTAGCTGGGCCGGTTTTCGCTCAGTGCGATGGCGAAGTATTTCGAGGAGATCACGGTGTCGAGCAGTTCGCGGATGATCTGGTGCAGCTTGGTGAAGCCGGGCCCCGGATCGTTGTGCTGGTAGGGCGGCAAATCGGCCAGGGTCCAGCTTTTCGAGAAGGTCATCAGGCGTCCCGCCACCCCCAGCAACTGCTCATAAAGACGCTCGGGGTGCAGGGCCGGATGATGAAAATGGTGGGTCAGCTCGGCATAGGCGGCGCTGGCCGTGTGCAGCAGCCAGAACGAGGACATGTCGCCCGAGCGAAACTCGATCACGTTCTTGCTCGGCTCGCGGTGGTGGCCGTACAGGGCGCTCACTTTCGCCTGCAGGGCGTCGAGCAGGCGCCGCAGTTGCTGGAACAGCGGCGGCGCGGCGGCCACGGTCAGGCTCGGCGGAACGAAAGCAGGGTCGAGCTCGAAGCCGCCGGTGCTGGCGCGGCGCAGGCGCAGCAGCGGAAAGTGGATGTAGGCGTCGCGCGGCTCGGATTCGGATACCAGGCGCACCGATTTTTTCAGGTAGGCCAGCTGCACCGGCGCCGCGCCCGTGTACAGGTCCGGCGTGTCCTGGTTGGCCTGGACGAAACGCGCCGTGTTCGAGGCCTGGCCCGGCTGGGCGAAATTGCCGCTGAAAGGTTTCAGTCCGGGCAGCGCCACGTAATAGGTGACGCTCTGCTGTGCCTGCGTCAGCAGGCTCAGGTCAATGGAATCCGGCAGCTCGTCGGCGCCGGGGGCGTCGACCAGTTCGCCGTCCTGGAAGCGCACCGCCAGGTCGACGATGCGCAGGACGTTGCTGGCCAGCGCCTCGCGGTCGACCTGCAGGCGCTCGACGCCCCAGGCATAGGGGTGGACCGCCTTGATGCCCTTGTTGAGGCAGTGTTCGTGGTATTCGTCCTGGCGCTGGAAATGTTGCGGGCGTAGCAGGAGACCTTCGCCCCAGAGTACTTTGCTGCTCATGTTCTGGCGTCCCTCAGTGAGCGCACCTGGCAAACCCTCGGCCAGGTGCCCTTGGTTGATATAGGTCGAACTTTTCTCAAGGAACAATAACAACAGCCAGAAGTTGCCCATGTGAAGTTGCTCAAACGTTCGCGCTGCGCAACGTGGCACCATGCGGTTTGCTTCGAACCGACCACGGCCGAGGCTGCAGCACAAAGGGGATGCGATGAAAGGTTTTACGCCTGGACTATTCGACCGGCTGCTGGGCGTGCCGGTCCGCGCCGCCAATCCGCGCGCGCTGCTGGAAGACATGAAGGACATGGTGGCGCGCGACCTCGAAGCCCTGCTCAACACGCGCTCGGTCCTGCCCGAGGAATTCCTGAAACCCTATCCGGAGTGCGCCGATTCGATTGTCAGTTATGGCCTGATCGATTTCGCCGATTTGTCGCTGTCGAGCCCGACCGACCGCGCCCACATCTGCGCCTGCATCGAACGCGTGGTTGCGCGCCACGAGCCGCGCCTGAAAAACGTCAAGGCCTCGCTCGAGCTGCGCACCAACAGCGTCAACCGGCTCGACTTTTCCATCAATGCCCTGCTCGTCGTCAACGCGGCGCAGGAGACGGTGAATTTCGACGCCGTGCTGCAGCCCTCGACCCTGAGCTACAGCATCAGCAAGGCGGGCCGCGCCGCATCCACGGGAGCCTGAGTTGGAACAATTACTGCCGTATTACGAAAGCGAGCTGGGTTACCTGCGCCGCAACCTGCGCGAATTCGCCGAACGCTATCCGAAGATCGCCGGCCGCCTCTTGATCAGCGGCGAGGTCTGCGAGGATCCGCATACCGAGCGCATGATCGAGGCCTTTGCCCTCCTCAATGCGCGCATCGCCAAGCGTCTCGACGACGACTATCCGGAATTCACCGAAGCGCTGTTCGACGTGCTGTATCCGCACTACCTGCGCCCCTTCCCCTCGTGCTCGATCGCGCGCCTGGATGCCGCCGGCGCGCAGGGCGGCGCCAGCACGATCCCGCGCGGCACCCAGCTCACCACGCGCCCGGTGCGCGGGGCCGCCTGCACCTTCCGCACCGTGTCCCCGGTGACGCTGGCGCCGCTCGCCTTTTCCCATGCCGGCTTCGACGCCATCATCAGCCCGCCCGAGGCCGTCCGCCTGCCTGCCGGCGTGAGCAGCTGCCTGCACCTGACCCTGGGCACGACCCAGGAAGGCGCCGCGAGTGGCCCGGCCCTGCCTCTGCTGCGCGTCTTCATCGATGGCGAGCCCTCGTTCTGCGCCGCGCTGCGCGACGCGCTTTTCATGCGCGGGGTGACCGCCTGGGCCGAGGCCGACCACAACGGGCGCTGGGTGGCGCTCCCAAGCATTCCCGTCAAGGCCGCCGGCTTCGACGAGGACGACGCACTGATCGATTTCCCGGCGCGCTCGCATGCCGCCTACCGGTTGCTGACCGAGTACTTCTGCTTCCCCGAAAAATTCAATTTCTTCGATATCGACCTTGCCGCATTGGCCGCAGTGCTGCCTGCGGGCGCCCGTTCGATCACCCTGCACCTGGGACTGGCCGGTATCCGCGCCGATTCGAATACGGCGCGCATGCTCGGCACCCTGTCGACGAATAACGTACTGCTCGGCTGCACGCCGGTGGTCAACCTGTTCCGCCAGCGCGGCGAGCCGATCCGCCTGACCCACACCACGGCCAGCTATCCGGTGCTGGCCGATGCGCGGCGCGCCTTTGCCTACGAGGTGTATTCGATCGATTCGGTCAACCTGGTGCGCCAGACCCCGCAGGGCGAGACCATCGTCGAGTTCCGCCCCTTTTATTCGCTCAGGCACGCGCAGACGCCGGAGCAGAATGGCCACTACTGGGCGATGCGGCGCGACGAGGAGCTGATGGAACGCAGCCCCGGCTTCGAGGCGCAGATCTCGATCGTCGACATCGACTTCGACCCGGCCGCGGTCGAGACCGACACCCTGAACATCGAGCTGACCTGCACCAACCGCGACCTGCCCTCGCTGCTCGGCTACGGCCAGGCCGGCGGCGACCTCTTCCTCGAAGGCGGCTCGAGCGTGCGCGCGATCGCCTTCCTGCGCAAGCCGACGCCCTCGTACCGCTTCGCACGCGGGCGCAGCGCGCACTGGCGCCTGATTTCCCACCTGTCGCTGAACCACCTGTCGCTGGCCGACGGCGGCATCGATGCCTTCCGCGAAATGCTGGCGCTGTACGACCTGCCGCGTTCTCCCTCCTCGCAGCGCCAGATCGGCGGCATCGCCGACATCGCCCAGCAGGCCGCGACCGCCTGGTTGTCGGGTAACCCCTTCACCTGCCTGGTGCGCGGCGTCGAAGTGCGCCTGTCGATCGACGAGGAAGCCTTTGTCGGCAGCGGCATCCACGCCTTTGCCCACATCGTCGAGCGCTTCCTGGCGCTGTACGTGCACGCCAACAGCTTTACGAAGCTGGTGGTCGTCTCCAACAAGAACGGCGAGGAGCTGCTGACATGCGCGCCACGAAGCGGCGATTCGAGCCTGCTGTAATCGAGCGGCTGTTCCGCGAACCCTACCGCTTCGAGTACTTCCAGGCGGTGCGCGTGATCGAGCTCTGGCTCAAGCGTAACGGCGTGGCGCAGCGCGGCATGGTGGCGAACTTCCTGCGCTTCCAGAATTCGACTTCGCTGCGTTTCCCGGCCAGCCAATTGGAGGCCATCCAGACCGAGCCGCGCGACATCGAGCGCGATGCGGCCTCGCTCGGCGCCGCGCTGGCATCGCAGGCGCTGAAATACGTGCGCGTGACGCCCTCCTTCATGGGCCTGCTGGGCGGAAGCGGGGTGCTGCCGGTGCACTACACCGAGCGCATCGCCGAGCACCTGCTCAACGAAAAGGACGAGGGGGCGCGCGCTTTCCTCGATACCTTCTCGAACCGCTCGCTGGCGCTGTTCTACGAAGCCTGGCGCAAGTACCGGATGCCCTTCAAATACCAGCTCGACGGGCAGGACGCCTTCCTGCCGCTGCTGCTGTCGCTGGCGGGCCTGGGCAATGCCTCGCTGCGGCGGCGCCTGTCGAACGCCGCGGACGGCGCGGTGCTGGACGAATCGATCGGCTACTTCGCCGCCGCGATCCGGCACCGCCCCACCTCGGCCGTGCAGTTGGCGCGGGTGCTGTCCGAATACTTCGGCCATCCGGTGCAAGCCGAGCAGTTCGTCGGCCGCTGGTACGAGGTGCCGCTGGCGCAGCAGACCGTGTTCGGCGGAGAGATCGGCGTGCTCGGCAAGGACGCCATCGCCGGCGGACGCGTCTGGCAGCGCGACCTGCGCCTGCGCCTGGTCGTCGGGCCGCTCGACCATGCCGGCTTCACAGCCTTCTTGCCCGGCGGGATGGCGGCGCGCGCCCTGAAAAGCCTGCTGGTGATGTTCACCGGCGTCGCGCTCGAATACGAAGTCGAGCTGGTGCTGCGCGCGGCCGAGGTGCGGCCGGTGACGATCTCGGAGAACGGCAATCTCGGGCGCCTGGGCTGGGATGCCTACTTGGTCGAGGGACCGCAAGTCCATGACCGACGCGACGTGTGCTACGAACTGCTGGCCTGCTGAGGCCGAGTCGTCACACAAGCATTGCAGCGCTGCGCCGGGATGACCGTCTTCGGCAATCTGCTTGGGAATGCGAACGCATGCGGAATCGTCAAATTCGGCATGCGCATATCTGCATCGGTTTCACGTGAAACCATGAAACCAATAGTAACCATGAGATATTATTCTTTCTTATAATTGCCGAATAAGAAGTAAAAATGTCCTGCAGTAACGTCAGGCAGGGTCTGTACCTGCTTCGGAAAGGCGCCAGAAAGAACGAATAATCGCCTCAGACAATCCCGCCGTTCACCCGCAGCGTCTGTCCATTAACCCACTCGCCTTCCGGCCCGACGAGGAAAGCGACGGTGTTCGCGATGTCTTCCGGCGTGCCGAGGCGCTCGAGCGGCGCGGCCTTTGCCAGGCGCTCGACCAGCTCGGCCGGTTTCCCGTCCAGGAACAGCTCGGTGGCGGTCGGTCCCGGCGCCACGCACATCACCGAGATGCGCCTGCCGCGCATTTCCTTGGCAAAGATGTTGGTGAACGTCTCGATCGCCGCCTTTGCGCCGGCGTAGACGGCATAGCCCGGCATCGCCAGGCCGATGGCGCTGGTCGAGAAATTCACGATGCGCCCGCCCTGGCGCAGGCGCGTTGCCGCCAGGCGCAGCATGTGGAAGGTGCCGCGCGTGTTGATCGAGAAAATGCGCTCATACAGCGCGTCATCGGTATCGGCCAGCATCGTGGCGCCGGGCTGGATCACGCCGGCGTTGTTGATCAGGACGTCGATTTCGCCGAACGCGGCCTGGGCCTCGTCGAACAGGCGCGCGGCCTCGCTTGCCTGGGCGACGTCGGCCTGGATCGCGACGGCGCGTCCGCCTGCGGCTGCGATCTCGGCCACCACCGCCTCGGCGTCGGGCGCGCGGCTGGCATAGTTCACCGCCACCGCGAAACCATCGCGCGCCAGGCGCAGGGCGATCGCCCGTCCTATGCCGCGCGAGGCGCCGGTGACAATTGCCGCTTTTCCGTTTGCTGCCTCTGCCATTTCCTTTTCCTCTGTATCAGTTCCAGCGCCCTGCGCGCCCGCCGATGCTGTAGCGGCCGGCGCCCAGCAGGATCAGCGCCACGGCGGCAAAGAAGTACATGCCCTGCAGTTCCAGCTCCCAGCCGCCGGTGGCGTTCAGGGCGAAGAATTGCGCGGTGTGCACCAGCAGCACGGCGACGATCATGTTGCCGGCAATGATCAGCGCGCCCAGCCGCGTCCACAGGCCGAACAGGATCAACAGCGGCGCGACCACTTCGCCGATATACACCAGGTAGCCGATCGCCCCCGGCAGGCCCATCTTCTGCAGCGCACCAGTGACGAAACCGATGCCGCCGACCAGCTTGGAGATGCCGTGAAACATCAGCAGCAGGCCCAGCGCCAGGCGCAGCATCAGCTTGCCGAGGTCATCGTAACGAGACAGCATTGCGGCATCCATTGCTTGCGTTTCGTTTCTCATGGCAGGCTCCCAGTGAATGTGAACAGCAGTATGCGCCGCACGCGCCGCGCCCCGCGCACGCATGGCCTCACCCCTTACGGCCCGCCGGCCAGCACCTTGTCCGGCGTGATCGGCGTGCTGCGGATGCGCTTGCCGGTGGCGTGGAAGATCGCGTTGCTGACCGCGGCCGCCACGCCGATGATGCCGATCTCGCCCACGCCCTTGGCGCCCAGGCGGCTGACGATGCGGTCGTCCTCTTCCACGAAGATGACGTCGATGTCGTGGATGTCGGCGTTCACGGCCACGTGGTACTCGGACAGGTTGTGGTTCATGAAGCGCCCGTACCTGTGGTCGGTGTAGCTTTCTTCATGCAGCGCCTGGCTGATGCCCCAGACCACGCCGCCGACGATCTGGCTGGCCGCCGTCTTGGTGTTCATGATGCGTCCGGCCGCGATGGCGCTGACCGCGCGCGTCACGCGCACGACGCCGAGCTCCTCGTCGACGCGCACCTCGACGAACACGGCCGAGTGCACCAGGCGGCGGTATTTGCGCTGCTTGAGCATCTGCGGCAGCATCAGGTATTTTTCTTCGATCTGCTGGTGCCCGCTGCGCTCGACGATGGTGGCCAGCGACACCCAGGTCGACGGATCGCGCTTCAGGCGCATCGCGCCGTCGACGAATTCCACGTCCTTCAGACGCTTGTCGCGGAAGGGAGAGTCCGCGGCTGACTGGGCGTAGCGCAGCAGGGTCAGGCGCAGCTTGTCGCAGGCGCCGGCCACCGCCGAGCCGACGGTCGTGACGTGCGAGGAGCCGCCCTCCACCGGCGCCGCAGGCAGGGTCGAGTCGCCGAGCTGGAAGGTCACGCGCTCGAGCGGCAGGCCCATGGCCTCCGCGGCGATCATCGCCATCACGGTATAGGTGCCGGTGCCGATGTCGCTGGCCGCGCTCGACACCACCAAGCGTCCGTCGGCATGCATCACGGCGCTGGCGCGCGCGAACATCTGCATCGCGTCCCAGACGCCGGAGGCCATGCCCCAGCCGACCAGTTCGGAACCTTCGCGCATCGAGCGCGGTGCGGATGGACGTTTTGACCAGCCGAAGCGCTCAGCTCCCTGCGCGTAGCAGGCGCGCAGCTCCTTGCTCGAATAGGGCTTGTCGTCGACCGGGGTGCGCTCGGCATAGTTCTTCAGCCGCAGCGCCAGCGGGTCCATGTTCAGTTTGTACGCCAGCTCGTCCATCGCGATTTCGAGCGCGACCATGCCATGGGCCGCGCCCGGTGCGCGCATGTCCATCGGCGTGTAGTGATCCACGCTCACCAGCTTGTAGCCGAGCTTGATGTTGTCGCAGGCGTACAGCAGGCCCGACCAGTTCACCACGACCTCGACGTAATCCTCGATCCTCGAGGTTTCGCCGATCGCCTCGTGCATGATCGAGGTCAGGGTGCCGTCCTCCTCGGCGGCCAGCTTCACGTACTGCACGGTTTCCGGGCGGTGGCCGAAACTGAACATCTGCTGGCGCGTCAGCATCACGCGCACCGAACGCTTCAGCTTGAGCGAGGCCATCACGGCCAACGTGAGCTGGTATTGCGGGCGCAGGCCGGAACCGAAGGCGCCGCCGACATACGGGTTGCGCACCGTGACCTTGTGCTTCGGCAGCCCGAATACATGCGAGACATACCAGCGGCTGTTCTGCGAGCTCTGCGTCTTGTCGTAGATGGTCAAATGGCCGTCCTCGCCGCGGATCACGGTCGAGGCGAACAGTTCGAGCGGGTTGTGGTGCTCGACGCCGTGGTAGAACTCGGACTCGATCTTGACCGGCGCGGCCTTCCAGGCCTTCCCGGCGTCGCCCTTTTCCGGCGGCGGCGGCTCGAAACCGGCGCGCAGCCCCGCCGGCTTGTGGGCGCGATCGAGGTTCGCGGTCATGCGCGTGTCGTGGTCTTCGTCCTCGTGGTAATACACGCGCACCAGGGCGGCGCCGCGGCGCGCCGCCTCGAAGCTGTCGGCCAGCACCAGCGCCACGGGCTGCCCGTTGTAGATCACCCGGTCGTCGTAAAAGGGCTTGAAGGGCGAGCCGGGCGGCGCCGTCATGTCCTTGTAGTGGATGTCGAAGGAACGCATCTTCGGGCGGTTCAGGTGGCTCATCACCTCGACCACGCCCTCCAGCGCCAGCGCCTCGGCGTCGTCGATGGTCACGATGCGGCCCTTGGCCACCGTGCTGCTCACGACCACGCCATACAGCAGGTCGGGCGCGAAGTGTTCGGCGGCGTAGCGCGCTTCGCCGGTTACCTTGGCGCGGCCGTCGATGCGCGAGACGGCGCTGCCGGTGCGCACCTGGCCGGTGCCCGGTTCCGCGACGGGCGCGCGTAAATCCTGGATCAGGTCAGTCATGGCGCTCTCCGGTATTGGTGACGGTGCCCTGCACCGCCGTTTCCAGCGCACGCACGATGGTGTTGCGCGCGAGGCGGATCTTGAAGTCGTTGTGGCCCTGGCCGCGCGCGCCGTCGAGCAGCGCGTCGGCCACTTGCCGGAAGCGGGCGGCATCGGGCCTGGCGCCTTCCAGCAGCGCCTCGGCTTCCGGGCGGCGCCACGGTTTATGGGCGACGCCGCCGAGGGCGATGCGCGCGCTCCGGATCACGCCGTCCGATCCGATGTCGAGCGCCGCGGCGACCGACACCAGCGCGAACGCATACGACAGGCGCTCGCGGATCTTCAGGTAGGCAGAGTGCTTCGCGTAGCGACGGGCGTCGGGCAGCGCGATGTGGGTGATCAGTTCGTCGGCTTCGAGCACGGTGTCGTACTGCGGCGCCTCGCCGGGCAGGCGGTGGAATTCGGCGAAGGGAATCGCCCGCTTGCCGCGCGCCGACTCGACGTGCACCGTCGCTTCCAGGGCGGCGAGCGCCACGCACATGTCCGAGGGGTGGGTGGCGATGCACTGCTCACTGGCGCCGAGGATCGCGTGCTGGCGCGTGATGCCGCCGATCGCGCCGCAGCCGGTGTTCGGCTCGCGCTTGTTGCACGGTGTGGCGAGGTCGTAAAAATAGTAGCAGCGGGTGCGCTGCAGCAGGTTGCCGCCGTTGCTCGCCATGTTGCGCAGCTGGGGAGAGGCGCCGGCCAGGATCGCCGCGCTGAGCAGCGGGTAGCGTTCGCGCACCAGCGGGTTGTACGCGGTGTCGGCGTTGCGCGCAGTCGCGCCCAGCAGCAGTCCGCCTTCTTCGTCTTCCTCGATCTTATCGAGCGGCAGGCGGTTGATGTCGACCAGGCGGCCGGACAGCATGACGCCTTCCTTCATGAGGTCGAGAATATTCGTGCCGCCGGCGATGAAGCGCACGGCTTCGCCTGCAAAGCTGGCGTTGCCGGCCACCTGGGCGATGGCGTCCTGGCGGTCCTCGGGTTGGGAAAACGAGAAGGGGTTCATGCCGGCACCGTCCCCGGCACCACCGCGTGCACCGCGTTGTCGCCGTCCTTGATGCCGGCGGCCGCGCAGACCGCCTTGCGGATTTGCGGGTAGGCGCCGCAGCGGCAGACGTTGCCGCTCATGAGTTCGCGCACGTCGGCCGCCGTTTTCGCGTTCCCCTCCTCGATCAGCCCCACGGCGGAACAGATCTGGCCGGGCGTGCAGTAGCCGCACTGGAAAGCGTCGTTGTCGACGAAAGCCTGCTGCACCGGGTTCAGCCGGTCGCCCTCGGCCAAACCTTCGATGGTGGTGATCTCGCGGCCATTCTGCATCACGGCCAGCGTCATGCAGGAATTGATGCGGCGGCCATCGACCAGCACGGTGCAGGCGCCGCACTGGCCATGGTCGCAGCCCTTTTTCGAACCGGTGAGGTTCAGGCGCTCGCGCAGCAGGTCCAGCAGCGTGACCCAGGCTTCCAGTTCCATCTGGTGGTCGCGGCCGTTGATGCGCAGGGTGAGCGGATAGCGCTCGGGAGCTGGCATGGTAGATCCTTTCGGGATGATAGCGGGATGCCGCCTGCGCGCGGCAGCCGGCCTCGGGATGCGCGCGGCATACCGTCAGGACCATCTTAGTATTATCTTTTATGTAACCGGCGCACAATTAGCGCACTGAACAATATCCCCAAAGCAGCGTTGCCTAGACGCGCCTTCGGGGGACTTGGTCGAGTGCGCCTGGGCGGCAGGAGCGGCTGGCAAGCCCTCAGGAAAGGTAGCTTGCCAGCCCGAACTGATCGATAAAGTCGAGCAAGGCGCTCAGCGCCGCGGGCCGGTGGCTGCGCCCCGGATAGACCGCGAAGTAGCTGTTGTCGGTGGGAGGGTGGTCCGGCAACACGAGCGCGACGCTGCCGTTGTCGAGCGCGTCGCGCACCATGAACCAGGGCAGCAGCGCGATGCCGGCGCCGGCCACGGCCAGGCCGCGCAGGGTGTTCAGGTTGTTGGCGCGCAGCGGCGCGCCGGCGGCGGACACCTGGACGATCTTGCCTTCGCTGCGCAGCGGCCATTGCGGCAGCACATCGTGCAGCAGCAGTTGATGGCGCGCGAGATCCGTCGGCAGGCGCGGCGCGCCGTACTGGTCCAGGTAGCGTGGGGAGGCGACCAGCACGCGCCGCACCGTGCCCACCCGGCGCGACACGAAGGAAGAGTCGCCGAGCTGGCCGGTGCGCAGCGCCAGGTCGATGCGCTCGGCCACGAGATCGAGGTGGGCGTCGGTGATCACGCATTCGACGGTGACGGCGGGATAGCGCGCATGGAAGGCCGCCAGCAGCGGCGGCAGCAGCAGGATGCCCGAGGCCTCGGGCGCGGTCAGGCGCAGGTTGCCGGCCGGTTCGTCGCGCAGGCGGGAAATCGCCGCGTCGGCCGCATGGGCGGCGTCGAGCATGGTTTCGCAGTGCGCGAGGTAGACCTGGCCGGCGGCGCTCAGGCTGAGGCGGCGCGTGGTCCGGTGCAACAGGCGCACCCCCAGCGTTTCCTCGAGTTCGGCCACACGCTGGCTGACCGTGGATTTCGGCAGCCCGGTCGCCAGCGCGGCGGCGGTGAAACTGCCGCTGGTGGCGACCTGCACGAACAGCGCCATCGCGTCGAGCTTCATTGTCCGTTCCTGTGGATAGTCTTTTCGGATTATAGCGACTAATCAATACAATCCAGAATCGCTACACTGTGGCTGTTCAAACCAACAACAGGAACCACCATGAAAGCCATTGCCGCATTCGCCGCCCTGCCCGCCGATCATCCGAGCGCCCTGCAGGACCTCACCCTGGCCGACCCGGTCGCCAGCGGCCACGACCTGCTGGTCGAAGTCCACGCCGTGTCGGTCAATCCGGTCGACACCAAGGTGCGCCGCGGCCTGCCGGCCGAGGGCCAGTCCGAGCCGCGCGTGCTGGGCTGGGACGCCAGCGGCATCGTGCGCGCCGTCGGTCCGAACGTGACGCTGTTCCAGCCGGGCGACCGCGTCTGGTATGCCGGCGCCATCAACCGGGCGGGCAGCAACAGCGAGCTGCACCTGGTGGACGAACGCATCGTCGGCCGCATGCCGGCCTCCCTCGGCTTTGCCGAAGCCGCAGCCCTGCCTCTGACGGCGATTACGGCCTGGGAATTGCTGTTCGACCGCCTCCAACTCCAGCGGGGCGGCCATGCCGGCGAAAAGCTGCTGGTGGTGGGGGCAGCCGGCGGCGTCGGCTCGATCCTGATCCAGCTGGCGCGCCAACTGACCGGGATCACCGTGATCGCCACCGCGTCGCGTGAGCAGACCCAGGCCTGGGTGCGCGACCTCGGCGCCCAGCACGTCGTCGACCACAGCCAGCCGCTGGACAAGGCCTTGCTCGACGCCGGTCTGGGCGAAGTCGACTACGCGATCAGCCTGACCCACACCGACAAGCACTTCACCGCCCTGGTCAACGCCATCAAGCCGCAGGGCAAGCTGGCCCTGATCGACGATCCGGAACCGATCGACGTGCGCCTGCTCAAGCGCAAGAGCATCTCGCTGCACTGGGAATTGATGTTCACCCGCCCGCTGTTCAACACGCCGGACATCCAGGCCCAGCACGACCTGCTCAACGAGGTGTCGGCAATGGTGGGCGCGGGACGCATCCGCACCACGCTGTCGCAGAACTTCGGCCCGATCAACGCCGCCAACCTGCGTCGCGCCCACGCCTTCATCGAGAGCGGCGCAGCCAGCGGCAAGGTGGTGCTCGAGGGTTTCGGAGACTGATAAAACGGCGGTTTTCGGGGGTCTCGCGGGATTTTTCAACGAGCTCGTCAGGACGTCCGAAAGCACCGTGAAATAGGATGAATATCGTTTATATCGTTTAAACAAAATAAACGATATAAACCGTAATATTCATCGTTTCCGGGACGGCGGTGGGAGTGCCCTTCTCGGGCAGTTTTCGTGGATGATCATCGCGTTCGCCATCCTTTCCTGCTCCTCCAGCGTCGGCAGGCCAAGCTGCCTGCGGCGCTGCGCGACCTGCGTCAGGTCGTCCACCGGATAGACGGCCCAGTCGCAGGCGTTCACCTGGCGCATCCGGGTGCCGTAGCGCTGGGGCCGTCCTTCGGCGACGGCGATGCGGTCGACCAGCTGCGCCAGCTCGCGCCCCTGTGCTTCGCCCCGGTCCACGGCTTGCTCCAGGTGAAACGCCGCCACCTTTTGCAGCGCCAGGTCCTGCCCGGCCTGCCGGACAGCTTCCAGGCGTCCTGGCCGGCCTGTTCCCCATGCGCGCTGCGCAGCGGCCAGCCGCAATCGGCCAGCAAGGCCCGCAAGCGCAGGCCATTGCTGCGCTCGACCAGGTCCAGTTGGCTGCTGCGGCGCAGTTGTTCAGGATCTTCCGGCGGCGCCAGGAAATCCTGGCGTGCACGCAGCGCCGTGTCGGCGTCCGTCATGGCCGCCAGCTTGCCCGCATACGCGCTGCAGGACGCCGGTGTTTGATCCGCCTGGGCGGCGCCGCATACCAGTGCCGCCCCCACACCCAGATAACCTAGCAATCTGCGCATCGTGTTCAGGTGCATGGACATGTTCTCAAAAATACTCTTTCTAAAGAGTAACATGCGCTGTGCGCGGCGCTTTTGCGCCAGATACCATAATGGGCCGGTCCAAGCCGGGAGAGCCGCCATGCTCCGCTACGCACTTGCCTGCCTGCTGATCGTTCTTTCCAGCGCCCACGCGGCCGAGATGGGCGGCGAGGCCCTGTGGCAGCGCCTGCGCGCCGGCGGCGCGATCGTGTTGATGCGCCACGCCGCCACCACGCCCGGCATCGGCGATCCGCCTGGTTTCGAGCTCGGCAAGTGCGCCACCCAGCGCAACCTGTCCGATGCGGGCCGCCGCGACGCGCGCGCCATCGGAACCGCCTTCCGCAGCCGCGGCATTGTTCCCGGCGCCGTCTGGTCCAGCCGCTGGTGCCGCTGCCTCGATACCGCCCGGCTCGCCTTCGGCGGGGTCCAGCCCGAACCTACCCTGGATTCGATGTTCAACGACGACGACACGGCCGCGACAGCCAAGCTGCGCGAGCTGCGCAGCAAGCTGGCCGCACGCCGCGAGACGAGCCTGCTGGTGCTGGTGACCCACGACGTCAACATCCACGCGCTGACCCGGCAGTCGCTGGCGCCGGGCGAGATGGTCGTGACCGTGTTGCGCGACGGCCGCCTGGAGGTGCTCGGGCGACTGGACACCCGTGCGGGCGCGGATGTGGCGGAGACCGCCGCACGATAGAGGCGGCCCGCGCACCGCGGCGGCAAGCAGACGTACAATCGGCCCTGTCGCGTTCCGGGAGACCGTCATGAAACGTCGTCTGATCCTGCTGGCCGCGCTGGCCGCCGGCAGCGCCTTTGCCCACCACGGCTGGAGCGAATACAAGGCCGATACGCCGCTCGACCTGTCCGGCGCCATCGAACAGGCCGGCTACGAGCAGCCGCATGGCTTCGTGCGCCTGAAAACGGCCGATAAAACCTGGTTGATCGTGCTGGCCCCGCCCTACCGCATGGAAAGCCGCGGCCTGGCGCGCGAGAAACTGGTGCCGGGCCAGAAGGCGACGGTCCACGGTTATCCACACCGCAGCAAGGGCGACGAACTGCGCGCCGAGCGCATCACCATCGAGGGCAAGACGACGGAGCTGCGCTGATGCCGGACGGAACGCTGGCCTGGCTGGGCGCGACGGCGCTGTCCCAGGCGATGCGGGGGAACGCCTGGCTGTATCCCATCGTCGAGATCGTCCACATCCTCGGTTTTGCCGTGCTGGTCGGCAGCGTTGTGCTGTTCGACCTGCGCGTGCTCGGCTTCGCACGCACTCTGCCGGTCGCCGCGCTCGCGCGCCACCTGCTGCGCTGGGCGCTGGCCAGCCTGCTGCTGGTGGCGCCAGCCGGGCTGCTGCTGTTTTCCGCCCATCCCGAGGAGCTGGCGGGCAATCCCGTATTCCGGCTGAAGCTGGCCCTGATCGCCGCCGCCGGCCTGAACGCGCTTGCCTTTCACGCTTTCCCCTATCGCGGCGTCGGCAACTGGGAGCGCGCGCTGCCGGCCCCGAAAGCGGCGCGCCTGCACGCCCTGCTGTCGATCCTGCTGTGGGTCGGCGTGATCAGCTGCGGGCGCTTGCTGGCTTATGTCTAGCACCGCCGCCAGGTGCGGCTTTCTGCTACAGTGACCGCTTCGATCAGCCTCATCCAGCCAGCCCATGCTGAAACACTCCGCCATCGCCGCGCTCGTCCTGACGGCCTGCGCCGGTCACGCCGCGCAAGCCGCGATTCCCGTCTACGGCTTCATCGTCAAGAACACCTACCCGCACGACCCGCAGGCGTTCACCCAGGGCCTGTTCTTCCGCGACGGCCACCTGTACGAGACCACCGGATTGGTCGGCCGCTCGACGCTGCGCAAGGTCGAGCTGAAGACCGGCAAGGTGCTGCAGAAGACGGCGCTGCCGGCGGACGTGTTCGGCGAAGGGTCGACCGCCTTTGGCGACACGATCCTGGGCCTGACCTGGCAATCGAAGACCGGTTACGTGTTTGACGCAAAAACCTTCACGATGAAGGGGCGCTTCCAGTACGAGGGCGAAGGCTGGGGCCTGGCCAGCGACGCCCGGGCCATCTACATGAGCGACGGCAGTGCGAACATCCGCGTGCTCGACCCGAAAACCCTGAAGGAAGTGCGGCGCGTGACCGTCACGGCCGAGGGCAAGCCGATCGATTCCCTGAACGAGCTGGAAGTCGTGGACGGGGAGTTGTATGCGAACGTCTGGGGAACCGATGTCATCGCGCGCATCGATCCCGCCACGGGCAAGGTGGTCGGCTGGGTCGACCTGACGAACCTGCTGCCGCGCGAGAAACGCGGCACCAGCTCGGTCGATGCCGTCCTGAACGGCATCGCCTGGGACAGCAAGCATCGCCGGCTCTACGTCACCGGCAAGCTCTGGCCAAAATTGTTTGAGATCGAGCTGGTGCGCTTCGAGGGAAGGTAAGTTCGGAACCTTACGCCGTCACCGCGATGACGACCTTGCCGAAGTGCGAGCCCGATTCCATGTAGCGGTAGGCTTCCTTGGCCTGATCAAAAGTGAACACACGGTCGATCACGGGCTTCAGGTCGGTGGTGGCGGCGAAGCGCATCACGTCTTCCAGCATCTTGCGGCTGCCGACGAAAATGCCGACCATGCGCTTGGCGCTGGCCAGCAGGGTCGCCGGGTTGACTTCGCCCCCGAAACCGCTGACGCCGCCGATGATGGCCACGCTGCCGCCCATCGCGGCCGAGGCCACCGAGCGGTTCACCGTGCCCTGCCCGCCCACTTCCAGCACCACGTCGGCGCCGACACCGTGGGTCACGCGCAGCACTTCTTCCTGCCATTCCGGCGTCGTGCGGTAGTTGATCGTGTGGTGGGCGCCCAGTTCGCGCGCGCGCTGCAGCTTTTCGTCGCTCGAGGAGGTGATGATGGTGCGCAGGCCGGCCGCCTTCGCCAGCTGCAGTCCCAGCACCGACACGCCGCCGGTACCCAGCAGCAGCACGGTGTCCCCGGGCCGGATGTTGTTGCTCGACTCGAAGATCGCATTCCAGGCGGTGACGCCGGCGCAGGGCATGGTCGAGGCTTCGACAAAGCTCAGCTGCGCGGGAATCTTGACCAGCGCGTCCTCGTGCAGGATGACTTCCTCGGCCAGCATGCCGTCGATGTCGCCGCCCAGCGCGTGGCGGATCTTCTGCGGCGAGCTGCGGCCGTCCTGCCAGTAGGGGAAGAAGGAGCCGGCGACGCGGTCGCCCACCTGCAGCTGGGTCACGCCGCTGCCGACCGCCAGCACTTCGCCGGCGCCGTCCGAGCAGGGAATGATGGGGTCGTCCACGTTCACCAGATAATTACCGCTGGCGACCATCAGGTCGCGGTAGTTCAGCGACACCGCATGCACCCGCATCCGCACCTCGCCGGGCGCCAGTTCGCGCTCGGGAAAATCCACGCACTGCAGTCCATCGATATTGTTGCCGGGAAGTATCTGGTAAGCCCGCATCGTTTCCTCCATCGGTAATGTTCAAGGCGGGCATTCTACTGCGGCCCGCGCACCGGGTTCGCCCGTTACATCGGTTTCGCCACCATCAGCCAGAAGATCGCGACAAAGGCGATAAAGGCCGGCACACCCAGGGCCACCCAGGTCTTGAAGTAGCGCCAGTACAGTGGTGGCAACTCGGTGTTGTTGCGCACCGCTTCGGCGGACAGGTCGCGCAGGCGCATCTGGATCCAGACCACCGGCAGCCAGCAGGCGCCGGCCAGGATATACAGGGCGATCGACCACATGATCCACTTGCTGTGCAAGGGGTAGCCGGCCAGGTGGATCATGTAGAAGCCGGTGGCCGGCTGGATGACGGCCGTGGTGGCGGTAAAGATCCAGTCGGCAATCACCACGTTGCGCGCGACCACGGCAATGGCCCGCACGTCGCGGCTGAGGTTGGCGAACAGCATGTACCAGGCCGAGCCGATGCCCGTGCCGAACAGGAAGGTCGACGACAGGATATGCAGCCACTTCACGACGACGTACTCCATTATTTCTCCTCGAGTTCAACCAGCAGCCAGATGGCGGCCAGCATGGGCAGGTTCTTGGTCAGTGGCCCGTAGGGATGCAGCAGGAATTCCGGCAGCTTCCACGCTATCACGACCGTGTAAAAACTGATCAGGGCCAATTGTGCGAGCCATAGCCAGCGCCGCCGCGGCAGAAAGGCAATGCCCAGCCCCAGCAGCAGGTCGAAACTGGCCGCGCCGTACAGCATCAGCGGCTGCAGGGACGGGGGAACGCCGGTGCGCGCCAGCAGGTCGTAGCTGGCCTCGACCGGATACAGCCCGAAGGACACGATGGCGGTGATGATCCACACCGCGACGATGCTCCAGCGCAGGATAGGCAGCAGCCAGGTCAGCTTGGCCTGGGTGCGCTCGGCCTTCGGGTCGGTCACGAATTCGGCGATCGGTTTCGGCGGGCGCCCCAGCAGGTGCGCGGTGATGGCCGGGTCGGCCGTATTGCCGCGATCGAGCATGCGCAGGGCGTCCTCGTCGAGTATGCCGCCGGGCAGCCAGCGTCCGAGCCTGACCATGCCGCGCGCGAGGAAACCGGGCAGGGGCAGTACGCGCAGGCGTCCCATGCCCATCGCGGTGCGCAGGGCCGCCAGGTAGTCGGTGAAGGGCAGCGCCTGCGGCCCGACCAGCGGCACGCGTTGCGCCGTGACGCCGGGCGGTGGCGGCAGGCGGTGGCGCAGCAGCCCGATGATGGCGCCGACCACGTCGTCGATGTGCACCGGCTGCACCAGCTGCGGCGCACTGCCGAAGCGCACCGCGAAGGGCAGGCTGGCCAGGGCCTTGAACACGCGCGCGCTCGCCCCTTCCTTCCCGTAGACCAGGGAAGGCTGGACGATGTAGGCGCGCAGCGGGAGCGCGGCGAGGAAGTCGTCGGCGGCCCGCTTGGTGAGGTGGTAGCGGGTCTCGGCCTCGCGGTCGGCGCCCAGCGCCGAGAGCTGGATCACCATCTGCACTTCGTGCGACTCGGCGCAGGCGGCGAACAGCGCGCGCGGGGTCTCCAGGTGCAGGCGTTCGAAGGTCTGGCTGCCCGATTCGCGGAAGATGCCCACCAGGTTCACCACCGCGTCGATGCCGCTAAGGCGCGCCAGCCAGACGGATTTATCGGTATCTTTTGCGAAGTCAGCTGGCACGTAGCTCAGGCGCGGATCGGTGCTGGTTCTGGGCGAGCGCACCGCGCACACGACGTGGTGGCCTTCGGCGAGCAGCGCCTGCAGCAGGTGTTGTCCGATGAAACCGCTGGCTCCCGTCAGCAAGATCCGCATGCACTCTCCTTTACCGATGAATGAGGACGACACAAATGACAGATTGGACTACATCGATGCAACGCGGCCTGGTATCGGGCGCCGCTTCCAGCGTGGTTTCGACCGCGGCCCTGGCCCTGCTCGGGCGTGGCGAGGCGGGCAGCGCCTATGCCCCGACCAACGCCGTGAGCCACTGGATCTGGGGCGACGAGGCGGCGCAACACGACGGTTTCTCGCTGAAGTACACGATCACCGGCTATGTCATCCACCACCTCAGCGCCACCTTCTGGTCGGTGCTGTTCGAGCGCCTGGCCGGCGAAAAGCTCGATCACAAGGACCTGCGCGTGACGCTCGCCGCGTCCGCCGCCACCTCCGCGATCGCCTGCTTCGCCGACTACAAGCTCACGCCGCAGCGCCTGCAGCCAGGCTACGAGAAGCGCCTGTCGAAGAAGTCGCTGGCCGGCGTGTACGCCGCCTTTGCCGTCGGCCTCGCGCTGGGTGCGATCGCCATCCGCCGCAATCAGTAGGAAGTCTAGAACAGACGGGAAAAACGTGCCGCCCTTTGTCTATGTGCTCATGCTGCACGGCGTGCTCGGCTTCGTCGACATCGTCGTCAACCATGAGCTCCTGGCCAGGCTGCCCCGGCGCGGCGACACCGCGCCTGAAGAGGCGCTGCATGCGGCGCGCGAGTTCATCTTCGCCTGCCTCTTCGGTTCGCTCGCCTGGTTCGCGTGGCAGGGGGCGCTGGTCTGGTGGATCGCCGCGCTGCTGCTGGCCGAGGTGATCGTATCGAGCAGGGACGTGATCGTCGAAGGCGACATCCGCGTGCTGCCGGTCTCGGAAAGGGTGTTGCACCTGTTCCTGTTCATCAATCTCGGGGTCCTGATCACCCTCGTCGCCCATGCCCTGGTGTGGTGGCACGCGTCGCCGACGGCGCTGGTGCGGGTCGATCATGGCTGGGCGAGCTGGGTGCTGACCGCGATGTCGGCCGGTTCGCTGGTCTGGGCGGTGCGCGATGGGGTGGCGGCGATGCGGAGAAGGGATACCGTGGTGGCGTAAGTCACAGGAGAGTGTGGCTTGTGCGGCATGGAAGCGCTCTATAGCGTGGGTACAAGTACCCACCCTACGAACACCACGGACCCGTAGGGTGGGTTCTTGAACCCACACGGTACGGCTTCAGCGCAGCTGATACCTGATTCACACCGGTATCGGCTGCACTTCGATGTCAATGCGCCGCCTTCTTGCCGCGCAGCTTGTTCACGATCGTCACCACCAGCAGCACCAGGCCACCCACGATCACGCCGGCCAGCGCATCGATCACGGTCGGCGTGATCGCATGCAGCACGCCGCCGATGCCGGGGACATTGCCCATCGTCGCCGCGGCGCTTTCCGCGAAGTGGTGCAGCGGCTCCCAGTTGTGGCCGATGATGCCGCCGCCGACCATGAACATGGCGGCCGTGCCGACGATCGACAGCAGCTTCATCAGGCGTGGCGCGGCGGCCAGCAGCATGCGGCCCAGGCCGCGCGCGAAGCCACCCGTTTTCTTGCTCAGGTACAGGCCGGCGTCGTCGAGCTTGACGATGCCCGCCACCAGGCCGTACACGCCGACCGTCATCACCAGCGCGATGATGATCAGCACGGTGAGCTGCTGCATGAAGGGCATCGCCGACACCGTGCCCAGCGAAATGACGATGATCTCGGCCGACAGGATGAAGTCGGTACGGATCGCGCCCTTGATCTTGTCCTTTTCCACCGCGCACATGTCGACATTGCTGTCGGCCAGGGCGGCGGCCAGGCGTTCCTCGTTGGCCGCGTCTTCCTCGGGACTGTGCAGGAATTTATGGGCGAGCTTTTCGAAGCCCTCGTAGCAGAGGAAGGCGCCGCCGATCATCAGGAGCGGAATGATGAGCCACGGGACGAAGGCGGAGATGAGCAGGGCCGCCGGCACCAGGATCGCCTTGTTCATCAGGGACCCCTTGGCCACCGCCCACACCACCGGCAGCTCGCGGTCGGCTTTCACGCCCGTGACCTGCTGGGCGTTGAGGGCCAGGTCGTCGCCGAGCACGCCCGCGGTTTTCTTCGCCGCCACCTTGCTCATCAGTGTGACGTCGTCGAGCACGCTTGCGATGTCGTCGAGTAATGCCAGCAAACTGCCTGCAGCCATGGGTCCCGCTCCTCTTCTATCAATCATGTCAATATGGCAGCATCTTAACCGAGGGCAGCAGCTCCGGGCACACGGTTCAGCGCCATTTATTGCAGTTCAGGCGCGAAAAACTGCAGCTCGTCGCTTTCGGCCCCACGCGGCCGGTCGACGTACGTATAGTCCAGCATCGAGGGCTGCGGTACGGCAGCCTCGCCTAGCGAAGGAGACATTGATGACCCCGACCACGAACCAAGCCGCAAGCCAAGCCGCAAGCCAAGCCACTGCAACGGCGCGCCGCACCCGTCCGCCCAAACGCAAGACCCGCATCACGATCTACCTCGACGACGAGGTGCTGACCGAGTTCCGCAACCTGTCCGAGCGCTGCGGCACCGGCTACCAGACCCTGATCAACGCGGCGCTGCGCACGCGCCTGGCGAGCGCCGGTCCGGAGGCGGGGCTGTTGTAAGCCGCCGATTTTCGGCGATTTTGCAGGAAGCCTGTGTTTCCAGCCTTCCCGGGAAGGGACGGCCGTTGCTGACGGCCGCGCGAAAGATTACAACCGGCAATTATTTGTGCTAATCTTTCCGCTCTTTTAACCCCGGAGGCACCATGAAAAAAGGCGAACTGATCGCTGAATTTGCCAAGCGTACCGAAATGTCGGGTACCGCGGCCAACACTGCGGTCAACACGATCATCGAGATCATCACCGAGCGTCTGAAAAAAGGCGACACGGTCGGCATCACCGGCTTCGGCACCTTCTCCGTGACCAAGCGCGCAGCCCGCAAAGGCCGCAACCCGGCAACCGGCGACGTCATCAAGATCGCCGCGTCGAAGACCCCGCGCTTCGCTGCCGGCGCGACCCTGAAGGCCGCCGTCAACCCGCGCAAGAAGTAATTTTTGCATCCAGGGCGCCGCGGCTTGACGCCGCGCGCCCTGCCGTTTCATCCCCACCGGTTTCCCCTCCTTCCCGTTTTCCGAGTTCCCAGCATGAGTTTCGCCACCTGGATTGCCTTCGTCATCGCCGGCACCGTGATCGCCATTTCGCCGGGATCGGGCGCCGTCCTGTCGATGTCCCACGGCCTGGCCTACGGCGTCAGGAAGGCCAGCGCCACCGTGCTCGGCCTGCAGTTCGGACTGATCCTCGTGCTGGCGATCGCCGGCGCCGGCGTCGGCTCGCTGCTGCTGGCGTCGGAAACCGCCTTCACCGTGGTGAAGGTGATCGGCGCGCTCTACCTGATCTACCTGGGCGTGTCGCAGTGGCGCTCGAAAGCCGAGTCCGGCCCGATGGCCAGCAGCGCCGGCCTGGCAGCGCACCCCTCCTTCAAGAAGCGCGTACTCACCGGCTTCCTGACCAACGCCACCAACCCGAAGGGCATCATCTTCATGGTCGCGGTGCTGCCGCAATTCATCTCGAAGGACGCCCCGCTGCTGCCGCAACTGCTGATCCTGGGCGTGACCATGGTCACCATCGACAGCCTGGTCATGCACGGCTACGCCGCGCTGGCGGCCTCGATGCAGCGCCTGTTCCGCGATGCGCGCGCAGTGCGCATCCAGAACCGTTTCTTCGGCGCCGTGCTGGTCGTGGTCGGTTCCATGCTGTTCTTCGTCAAGCGCGGCGCCGCCGCCTGATGCCGCTGCTCCGGCGCGGGCACGGGCGTGTTATGTTTCGCTCACGCACAAGTTGCAACCGTCTGTAACCCGCGTTGTCGCGCCGCCCCGTCCTGCGTTGTAATCAGGTAGACGCTGTCCGTCCCACCGCCGGAGCCCATCATGAAACCACGTTTTCTGAAGACCGCAACGCTCCTGGCGCTTGCGCTCAGTTCCCTCCTGAGTTCGACCGTGGCCTTGGCGGACGACCCACCGGCGCGGGTCGGCCGCATCGCCCTCACCCAGGGCGAGGTCAGCATCAGCGCCGGCAACGGGGACAACGCCAGCAACGCGCTGGTCAACTGGCCCATTACTTCCAGCAATACCGTCACCACCGCGCCGGGCGCGCGCACCGAGCTGCGCGTCGGCTCGACCGCGATCCGCCTCGACGGCGACTCGCGCCTCGACATCGACCGGCTCGACGACGACAACCTGCGCCTGCACCTGCACTACGGTAGCGTCAGCATCCGCATCGTGAATGCCGACGTGCTCCCCGGTTTCGAATTGTCCACGCCCCAGGGCCGGGTCCTGCTGCAGGAACCGGGCCGCCTGCGCGTCGACGCCGAGCGTGTTGCCGATACGAGCAGCATCAACGTGTTCGACGGCGTCGCCATCGTCGAGGGCGGCGGAGAGCGCCTGACCGTGCGCGCCGGCCGCCGCGCCGACGTGGCCGGGCCGGACATCCGCACCGCCCAGGCCGTGCGCGACGCCTTCGACGACTGGGCCGCGGGACGCGACCGCGCCGACGACGCCGTGCTCGCCACCCGTTATATCCCGCCGGAGATGACCGGCTACGAAGAACTCGACCGCTATGGCACCTGGCGCACCGACAGCGAATACGGCGCCCTCTGGATGCCGTCGGTATCGTCCACCTGGGTGCCCTACCGCGACGGCCGCTGGACCTGGATCGCGCCCTGGGGCTGGACCTGGGTCGACAACGCGCCCTGGGGCTATGCGCCCTTCCACTATGGCCGCTGGGTGCACGTGAACAAGCGCTGGGCCTGGGCGCCGGGACGCCACGAGCGCCATCCGGTATGGGCGCCGGCGCTGGTCGGCTGGGTCGGCGGCATCGGCTGGAACCTGAACTTCAATTCGCGGCCGTCGCCCGGCCAGGGTTGGTATCCGCTGGCCCCGCACGAACGCTATGTGCCGGGCTACCGGCTGTCGGACGACCACCAGCGCCGCCTGAACTGGCACGGCTGGCGCGACCGCGACGGCAGGAAGCGCGATTATCGGCGCGAGGGCCTGACCGTGGTGCCGCAGGACCGTTTTCACCGGCGCGACCAGGTCGTGGTGCCGCGCGAGCCAAGTGCGACGCCGCCGGCGAACTGGAAGCGCGCCCCGGTGGCGCTGCCGCCCACGCC
>DEKZ01000180.1 GCA_002354135.1 Massilia sp. UBA2709
CGCCGCGCGTGCGCCCATCGCGCGCGCCAGCTCGGGCTTGTCCCACAGCGTGCGCAGCGCCGCGCGCAGCGCTTGGGCGTCGTCCGGCGGCACCACGAGGCCGGTCTCGCCGGCGATGTTGATGTAGGTGGTGCCGGTGCCGATCTCGCAAGAGATCATCGGTTTGCCGTACATCGCGCCTTCCAGCAGCGAAACGCCGAAGGCTTCCGAGCGCAGGTGCGAGGGGAAGGACAGCGCATAGGCCAGGGTCAGCAGCGCGACCTTGTCCTCGTCGTCGACGGCGCCGACGAACTGCACGTGCTTCAGGCCCAGGCGCGCGGCCTGGGCCTTGAGCGCCGCCTCCTCCGGACCGGCGCCGACGATCACCACCGGGTAGTCGGTCCCCGCCACCGCGTCGAGCAGCACGTGCAGGCCCTTGTAGTAGCGCAGCACGCCGACGAACAGGAAGAACTTCGGGCCGACCCGTTCGCGCCAGTAGGCCAGCCTGGCCGGGTCCGGCTGCGGGTAGCTGCTCTGGTCGAGGCCGAACGGGATGACGCAGGTCTTGTCGCGGTAGCGCGCCAGCACCGGCGAGGACTGCAGGTAATTCGGCGAGCTGGCCACGATGGCGTCGACGCTGCGCAGGAAACGGTGCTTCAGCGGCTGGTACAGGCGCAGCAGGCTCTTCTGGCGGACGATGTCGGAGTGATAGGTCACCACGGTCGGCTTGCGTACGCGCGAGACGAAGTGCGCCATGTCCATGAAGGGCCAGGGGAAGTGGTAGTGCACGACGTCGGCCTCGCGCGCCAGGCGCGCCAGCGCGCCGAGCGCGGCCACCGAGCAGGCGTTCGAAGCCAGCTCGAAGTCGAGCGGCACGCGGTGCACGGTGTGGCCCTGGAACTCGATCGGCTGCAGGTTCTTGTCGCGCGACAGCGACAGCACGGTGTTGGTCACGCCGAGGCGGCCGGTGCCGACGCACATCTGGCGGATGACCTGTTCGATCCCGCCCAGGCTGTCCGGATAATAAGTCTTGTAGAAATGAAGGACGCGCATGATGGTGACGAAAATAAAAACTTAATGCGCGAAAACCTTGGGGCGGACGACGGCGAAGCGGACGACGGCGGAGCGCACGGCGGCGGCAATGCCCGGCCCTGCGCTGCGCCTGTCCATGGTCAATCCTCGACCATCCAGCGCAGCGTCTCGGACAGCGGCCGGGTCTGGACGGGGCCGATGACACTCGCCAGCTTCGCGTTGTCGCCGGTGAGCGTCAGCACGTCGTTGGCGCGCACGAAGGCCGGATTGACCCGGACCTCGATGCGGTAGCCGGCGATCTCGGACATCATGTCGATCACGCCCGAGAGCGAATGGCTGCGGCCGGAGCAGATGTTGAAGGCCTCGCCGGCCGGCGCCGCCGCCAGCAGGCGGCGGTAGCTGTGCGCGACCATGCGCACGTCGGAAAAGTCGCGCGCGATCGCCAGGTTGCCCAGTTCGATCTGCGGCGCCCGGCGGCGGAAATGCGCGACGATCTTCGGCAACAGGAAGTTCTCGCTCTGGCCGCGACCCGTGTAGTTGAACGGGCGCGCGATGATGATCGGCAGCCGGTCCATCCACAGGCGCGCCATGTACTCCATCGCCAGCTTGCTGACGGCGTAGTCGTTGGCGGGCGCCGGGGCCACGGTCTCGTCGATGAACGGAACGCTGGCGTTGCCGTAGATGTTGGCCGACGAGGCCAGCAGCACGGCCGTGGGCTGGCGGCGCGCCGCCGCCAGCGCTTCCAGCAGATTGCGGGTGCCGGCCACGTTGACGCGGTAGATCTGCTCGGCGTCGCCATGGCCGACGAAGGCGATGCCGGCCAGGTGCACGACCACGTCGGGCTGGACCTGCTCGACCATCGCGGCCACCGCCGCGCGGTCGCACAGGTCGACCGCGAAGACGTCGGGCTGGAGCTCGTCGCCGGGCATGGCGGTGCCGAACACGCGATAGCCGGCGTCCACCAGCTCCCGTTCCATGTAATGGCCGGTGAAGCCGCGCAGCCCGGTGATGAGGGCGCGCCGGCCCTCGCCCTCGCGCGCGCCGGTCGCCTGCTGCTGCGTGCCTGGGATGCCCATGTCAGAACGAGGCGCCCTGTTCGTTGCGGCGCAGGTCGGCGTCGACCATCATCTGGCACAGCTCCTCGAGCGTGGTCTTCGGTTCCCAGCCCAGCTCGCGCCTGGCCTTTTCCGGGTTGCCGATCAGGAGATCGACCTCGGCCGGACGGTAGAACTTCGGCGACACGCGCACCACGGCCTTGCCGCTGCGGGTGCAGTGGCCGGTTTCGGTCTCGCCGCTGCCGCTCCACTCGAGCGCCACGCCGGCGCCCTTGAAGGCCATGGTGACGAAGTCGCGCACGGTCTCGGTGCGGTTCGTCGCCAGCACATAGGTGTCCGGACGATCGGCCTGCAGCATGCGCCACATGCCCTCGACGTATTCCTTGGCATAGCCCCAGTCGCGCTTGGCGTCGAGGTTGCCCAGCTCGAGCACGTCGAGCTTGCCCAGGACGATCTTGGCGACCGAGTCGGTGATCTTGCGGGTGACGAATTCGCGGCCGCGCAGCGGCGACTCGTGGTTGAACAGGATGCCCGAGGTGCCAAAGATGCCGTAGCTCTCGCGGTAGTTGATCGTCATCCAGTGCGCGTACAGCTTGGCCACGCCGTAGGGGCTGCGCGGATAGAACGGGGTGTCCTCGACCTGCGGGATGGCCTGCACCTTGCCGAACATTTCCGAGGTCGACGCCTGGTAGAAGCGTATCTTCGGATTGACCATGCGGATCGCTTCGAGCAGGTTGACCGCGCCCAGGCCGGTGATCGAGGCGGTGGTCAGCGGCTGGTCGAACGAGACGCCGACGAAGCTCTGCGCCGCCAGGTTGTACACCTCATCCGGTTCGGCGCTCTGGATCAGGCGCAGGCTCGAGGCCAGGTCGGTCAGGTCGTACTCGACCAGCGACAGGTTCGGGTGCGCGGCAATGCCCAGTTCCTCGATACGCCAGAAGTTGGTCGAGCTGGCGCGGCGGAAGGTGCCGGTCACGTGATAGCCCTTCTCGAGCAGCAACTGCGCCAGGTAGGCGCCGTCCTGGCCGGTGATGCCGGTAACGACGGCCTTTTTGGTTGTTCTTTGCATGGTATGGAATTCCGGATGAGTGCTCGGTGAATCGAATACTTTTATGACAACCCCATATTGTAACAGAGCCGTATTCCGAAACGGCCGGGCCGGTAACATAGCTGTAGTACTGACAATAAAGCGCGAGCATTATTGCCCGAATCGGGACCTGGTACGGCCCCGCTTACGGATTGTTACTTGTTCAAGCCAAAAAAAACAGGCGGGTACGCCCGCCTGTGAGTCTGCGCAAGCAAGATCGGTGCAGCCGGAACTTTACAGGTTCCGGCCGGACCAAGCTGAATCAGCCAATCCAGCTGATTCAGCGATTGGCCACCGCGTCGACCACGCACAGCGCGGTCATGTTGACGATGCGGCGCACCGTCGCCGACGGGGTCAGGATGTGCACCGGACGGGCGCAGCCAAGCAGGATCGGGCCGACCGCGATGCCGTTGCCGGCAGCCGTCTTCAGCAGGTTGTAGGCGATGTTGGCCGACTCGATGTTCGGCATCACCACCATGTTGGCGTCGCCCTTCAGCGTCGACTGCGGCATGATCTTGGCGCGCAGCTTGGCGTCGAGCGCGGCGTCGCCGTGCATCTCGCCGTCGATCTCCAGGTTCGGCGCCTTCTGCTGCACCAGCGCCAGCGCCGCGCGCATCTTCTGCGCCGACTCGCTGTTCGACGAACCGAAGTTCGAATGCGACAGCAGCGCCACGCGCGGGGTGATGCCGAAACGCTCGAGTTCCTCGGCCGCCATGATCGTCATTTCGGCGATTTCCTCGGCGCTCGGGTTTTCGTTGACGTGGGTATCGAGCATCGCCAGCTGGCGCTCGGGGGTGATGATGATGTTCATCGCCGCATACACCTTGGCGCCCTCGCGCTTGCCCAGCACCTTGTCGATGAACTCCAGGTGGGTCCAGGTGGTGCCGTAGGTGCCGCAGATCATGCCGTCGGCGTCGCCCTTGTGCACCATCATGGCGCCGATCAAGGTATGGCGGCGGCGCATCGCCAGCTTGGCCATGTCCGCGGTCACGCCCTTGCGCATCACCATCTGGTGGTAGGTCTGCCAGTAGTCGCGGTAGCGCTCGTCGAAATCGGGATTGATGACGTCGAAGTGCACGCCCTGCTTCAGGCGCAGGCCGAATTTCTCGATGCGTTTTTCCAGCACGTCCGGGCGGCCGACCAGGATCGGTCGCGCCAGGCCTTCGTCGGCCACCACCTGCACCGCGCGCAGCACGCGCTCGTCCTCGCCCTCGGCGTAGACGATGCGCTTGACTTCGGCCTGGGCCGCCTTGGCCATCGAGAACAGCGGCTTCATGAAGGTGCCGCTGCGGTAGACGAACTGCTGCAGGCTCTCGGCGTAGGCGACGAGGTCCGCGATCGGGCGCGTCGCCACGCCACCGTCCTGGGCCGCTTTCGCCACCGCGGGGGCGATGTGGGTCAGCAGGCGCGGATCGAACGGCATCGGGATCAGGTATTCCGGACCGAACGACAGGTTGCTGATGCCGTAGGCCGAGGCCACGATGTCCGACTGCTCGGCGTGGGCCAGGTCGGCGATCGCGTGCACCACCGCGATTTCCATGTCGCGGGTGATGGTGGTCGCGCCGCAGTCGAGCGCGCCGCGGAACATGTAGGGGAAGCACAGGACGTTGTTGACCTGGTTCGGGTAGTCCGAACGGCCGGTGGCGATGATGGCGTCGCTGCGCACGGCCTTGACGTCTTCCGGCAGGATTTCCGGGTTCGGATTGGCCAGCGCCAGGATCAACGGGTTCGGCGCCATGCGGGCGACCATGTCCTGCTTGAGCACGCCGCCAGCCGAGAGGCCGAGGAAGATGTCGGCGTTGTCGATCACCTCGGACAGCGTGCGGTGCGGCGTGTCCTGCGCGAAGCGCTCCTTGTCCGGATCCATCAGCTCGGTGCGGCCTTTGTAGACCACGCCGGCCAGGTCGGTGACGAAGATGTTCTCGACCGGGAAACCGAGGTCGACGATCAGGTCGAGGCAGGCCAGCGCCGCCGCGCCTGCGCCGGAAACGACCAGCTTGCAGTTCTTGATGTCCTTGCCCACGACCTTCAGGCCGTTCAGGATGGCGGCGCCGACGATGATGGCGGTGCCGTGCTGGTCGTCGTGGAAGACCGGGATNNGCACTCGGGCGCCTTGATGTCTTCCAGGTTCACGCCCCCAAAAGTAGGCTCGAGCGAGGCGATGATGTCGACCAGCTTGTCGGGATCGTTTTCGTTGATCTCGATGTCGAAGACGTCGATCGCGGCGAACTTCTTGAACAGCACGCCCTTGCCTTCCATCACCGGCTTGGACGCCAGCGGGCCGATGTTACCCAGGCCAAGCACGGCGGTGCCGTTCGAGATCACGGCAACCAGGTTGCCGCGCGCGGTGTACTTGTACGACGCTGCGGGGTCCTTGACGATCTCCTCGCAGGGCGCCGCCACGCCGGGCGAATAGGCCAGTGCAAGGTCGCGCTGGTTCAGCAGGCCCTTGGTCGGGGTGACGGAAATCTTGCCCGGGCGGGGAACCTGGTGATATTCGAGCGCTGCAGCACGCAGTTGTTGGCGCAATTCTTCTTTTTTATCCGATGACGAATCCATGCTATGCAGCCTTCCTGAACTAGAGGGGAACCTCCAATTTTATCAGAATGACTCTTTCTGTCTGCTACGTATTTTCCACCTCAGGATTTTTCTAGAAGCCTTGCTTATGGAACGCGTCGCCGCATAAGCCTAGATTATGAGAAGCTGCGGCAAAACCGGTTTATATAAACGGTAGAATTCGCGGATG
The DNA here is from genome assembly GCA_002354135.1 of Massilia sp. UBA2709. Lineage (GTDB taxonomy): Bacteria > Pseudomonadota > Gammaproteobacteria > Burkholderiales > Burkholderiaceae_D > Telluria. The sequence goes on from DEKZ01000180.1 coordinate 5,900, forward strand.
CTTTCCGAATTCGACCTGATCAAACACTATTTCCGCCGCAATGTCCCAGGACGCGCCGTGCTCGGCATCGGCGACGACTGCGCCCTGCTGGCCCCCACCCCGGGCATGCAAATGGCGATCTCGTCCGACATGCTGGTCGAGGGCCGCCATTTCTTCGCTGGCGCCGATCCGCGCATGCTGGGCCACAAGTGCCTGGCCGTGAACCTGTCCGACCTGGCGGCCATGGGCGCACGCCCGCTCGGCTTCACCCTCGCCCTGTCGCTGCCCGAAGCCGACCCGGCCTGGCTGGAGGGATTCTCGAGCGGCCTGTTCGCGCTGGCCGATGCCCACGACTGCGAGCTGATCGGCGGCGACACCA
>DEKZ01000413.1:0-4319 GCA_002354135.1 Massilia sp. UBA2709
GCAGACTATTTACACAGCCTGAATCAGCGGCCCGTTTTTTCATCCCATCAAACCACTCACACGCGGTTCATCAGGAAGCTGGTCAGCAGCGGCACTGGACGGCCGGTGGCGCCTTTCTGCGCGCCGCTCTTCCAGGCGGTGCCGGCGATGTCCAGGTGGGCCCAGGTGTAGTTGCGAGTGAAGTTCTCCAGGAAGCAGGCCGCCGTGATCGAGGCGCCGCCCGGGGTGCCGATGTTGGCCAGGTCGGCGAAGTTCGACTTCAGCTGCTCGTTGTACTGCTCGCTGATCGGCAGGCGCCATGCGCCGTCGCCGGCTTCCTTGCCCGCCTGCAGCAGTTCCTCGGCCAGGGCGTCGTGGGCGGCGTCGTGGCGGGTGAACAGGCCGCTGTTGTGGTGGCCCAGCGAGACGACGCAGGCGCCGGTCAGGGTAGCGATGTCGACCACGGCGGCCGGCTTGAAGCGCTCGGCGTAGGTGAGGGCGTCGCACAGGATCAGGCGGCCTTCGGCGTCCGTGTTCAGGATCTCGATGGTCAGGCCGCTCATCGAGGTCACGATGTCGCCCGGCTTGGTGGCGCGGCCCGACGGCATGTTCTCGCAGGCGGCGACGATGCCGATCACGTTCAGCTTCAGGTTCATTTCGCCGATGGCGCGGAAGGTGCCCAGCACCGAGCCGGCGCCGCACATGTCGTACTTCATCTCGTCCATGCCGGGGCCGGCCTTGATCGAGATGCCGCCGGTGTCGAAGGTGATGCCCTTGCCGACCAGGACCACGGGCGCATCCTTCTTGGCGCCGCCCATGTGCTTCAGGACGATGAACTTCGGCGCTTCCTCGCTGCCCTTGGCGACCGCCAGGAAGGAGCCCATCTTCAGGGCTTCGAGCTGCTTGCGCTCCAGGACTTCGATCTCGAAGCCGAAGTCGTCGGCGAGCTTGCGCGCGACGTTGGCGAGGTAGGTCGGGGTGCAGACGTTCGGCGACAGGTTGCCCAGTTCCTTGGTCAGGTTCATGCCGTTGGCGATCGCGATGGCTTGCGCCAGCGAGGCCTTGGTCTGGGTGTTTGCCAGCGGCACGGCGACGGTGATCTTGCGCACGCCGCTATAGGCCGGTTCCTTCTTGCTCTTTTGCGCGTCGCTGCGGAATTCGGCCTCGTTGGCGGCGACGACGATGGTTTGCAGCGCCCATTCCGGCGTGCGCTCTTTCACTTCGGTCGTTGGAAATGCGATAATCGCGTCCGCCGCGCCCAGCGATGCGAAGGCCTTCAGGGTCGCGTTGACCGCGGTGACGAAATTCTTCTCGCTGACCACTTCGTCGGCGCCCATGCCGACCAGCAGAACGCGCGCCGCGGTCACGCCCGCCACGCCGCGCAGCAGCAGGGTCGAGCCGGCCTTGCCGGTGATGTCGCCCGACTTCAGTGCCGCGGTGATTTCACCGGTTTGATCGAGGGCTTTCGCAGCCTGCGACAGTTTTTTGTTTTCGAACACCGCCACTGCCACACAGCCGGATTTGGCCGCGGCCAGGGTGTTTTTTGTGTCGAATGCTTTTATGCTAAAGTCCATTTGATTCTCCCGTTTCGTATTGTGCGCAGCATGCGAACAGCAGTGGAAACACTGCTCAACCTGCAATTATAACTATCGAATGATTTTTTCACGCGCCTTGCACCGTGAACTGGCCAGCGCGGCCGGAGCAACCTTCACGGTGCTCTTCTCGGTGTGCATCACATGGACCCTGATCGCCATCCTCGGCAGGGCCGCGGGCGGACGGGTCGCGTCCAGCGACGTCGTCGCATTGATCGCGTTTCAATCCCTGAATTATCTGCCAACTGTCCTGATCCTCACCAGCTTTATTTCCGTACTGGTGGTCGTCACGCGCACCTACCGCGATTCCGAGATGGTGGTCTGGTTCGCGTCAGGCCAGTCGCTGCTGGCCTGGATCCGCCCGGTGCTCGCCTTCGGCATCCCGATGGTGCTGCTGGTGGCCGCGCTGTCGCTGTTCGTCGCGCCCTGGGCCAAGATGAAAAGCACGGAGTTCATCCAGCGCTTCGAGAAGCGCGAGGACCTCAAGCGCGTGGCCCCCGGCCAGTTCCGCGAATCCTCGTCCGCCGACCGCGTGTTCTTCGTGGAGGGCAGCGCCAACGGCTCGACCGTGGTGCAGAACGTCTTCGTCAGCACCAACCAGGACAAGGGCAGCTCGATCGTCGTGGCCAAGGAAGGCGTGGTCGAATCCGACGGCAAGGGCGGCCAGTACCTGGTGCTCAAGAACGGCCGCCGTTACCAGGGCGTGCCGGGCCAGGCCGATTTCCAGTCGATGGAGTTCGAGCGCTACAAGATGCGCGTGGCGACCCAGGTGCCGGTGCTCGGCACCGACGTGCCGCTCGACGCCCAGTCCACCGCCATGCTGCTGGCGGTGGGGAACCAGTTCACGCGCTCCGAGCTCCTGTCGCGCATCTCTTCGCCGATCGTCTGCCTGGTGCTGGTGCTGCTGGCGATCCCGCTCGGCTTCGTCAATCCGCGCGCCGGCAGTTCCGCCAACCTGATCCTCGCGCTCCTGATCTTCTTCACCTATAACAACCTGGTCAAGATGGCCGAGGCCAGCGTCAAGCAGGACAAGATCGCCTTCGCCATGGCCTGGTGGCCGCTGCACCTGGCTGCCGCCCTGATCGTGCTGGGCCTGTTCGCCTGGCGCCTGAACGTCAACCACCGCTATCACCCGCTGGTGATCATCAATGCCTGGAAGCGGCGCCGCCTGCTGCGCAAGTCGCCCGAGCTGGCCAGCGTGGAGTCCCGATGAAAGTCCTGCAACGTTACTTTGCGGTGAACATCACGCAGGCCGTCGTCTTCGTGCTGTTCGCCTTCCTCGGCCTGATCGCCTTCATGGACCTGACGGGCGAGCTGCCCTCGGTCGGCAAGGGCAACTACCAGTTCCAGCACGCGCTGCTCTATGTGGCGCTGATGCTGCCCGGGCACGTCTACGAGGTGATGCCGGTGGCGGCGCTGATCGGCACCATCTATGCGATGGCGCAGTTCGCGCAAAGCTCGGAATTCACCATCATGCGCGCGTCCTCGATGTCGACCCGCATGGCCGGCTGGATGCTGTTCAAGATCGGCATCGTGTTCGTCGTGATCACCTTCATCTTCGGCGAACTGATCACGCCGCGCACGGCGCCGCTGGCCGAGCGCGTGCGCCTGACGGCCAAGGGCTCCACGCTCGCCTCCGAGTTCCGCTCGGGGATGTGGACCAAGGATAACGTGCACGCCCCGGGCCCGAACGGCACCCGTGGCCAGATCGTCGGCTCGCGCTTCTTCAATGCGCGCCAGATCCGTCCGGACGGCCAGCTGATCGACGTGCGCGTGTACGAATTCGACACCTCGATGCGCATGCGCGCCATCATCACCGCGGCCAGCGCCAGCTTCAGCGGCAACGGCACCTGGCGCCTGCAGGACGTCACCGAGACCCTGTTCACGAACAGCCGCACGCTGCCTGAACCGGGCGCGCCGGTGCCGGCCGGGCAGACCATCCAGAGCACCTTTGGCCAGGACACCAGCGCGGTCGCGACCCGCAAGCTCGGCAGCCTCGACCTGGTCTCCGAGATCACGCCGAAGATCCTGCAGGTGTCGCGCCGCGACCCCGAGCGCATGTCGGCCAACGAGCTGGCGGTGTACTCGCGCCACCTGGTCGAGAACCGCCAGGAGAGCGAACGCTTCCAGATCGCGTTCTGGAAAAAGCTGATCGACCCGCTCGCGATCTTCGTGCTGATGGCGCTGGCCTTGCCCTTCGCCTACCTGCACACCCGCAGCGGCGGCGTCAGCCTGAAGATCTTCATCGGCATCATGATCGGGGTGAGCTTCATCCTGATCAACTCGCTGTTCTCGCACCTGGGACTGCTGTCGACCTGGCCGGCCTTCTTCACGGCGGCCGCGCCGAGTTTGCTGTTCCTGGCGCTGGCGGTCGGCGCGCTGCGCTGGGTGGAGCGGCACTGATGAACGGCCAGCCGAAGCGGCGCGCCCTGGTCCTGTTCGCGCACGGCGCCCGCGCCGCCGCCTGGGCCGCGCCCTTCGAGCGTCTGAGGGACATCACGCAGGCCCGCCTGCCCGACTGCGAAGTCACGCTGGCTTTCCTCGAGCTGATGGAGCCGCGCCTGCCGGCGGTGGTGGCCGGGCTGGTCGAACGCGGCGTGTTCGACGTGACCGTGGTGCCGGTCTTCCTGGGGCAGGGCGGCCACCTGCTGCGCGACCTGCCGCTGCTGGCCGAGGGCCTGCGCACGGCGCATCCCCAGCTCCGGTTGAACATCGCCGGCGCGGTGGGCGAAGACCCGGACGTGCTGG
>DEKZ01000413.1:4415-4719 GCA_002354135.1 Massilia sp. UBA2709
TAGATCGCCACGCGTTCGTTGATCCAGGCATGGCTGCGCGCCAGCGCCAGTTCGGCCATGCGCGTCGGGAAGTGGATGAAACCGTGCGGCGCTTCGGGCAGCAGGTGCAGCTCGACCTCGGCCTGCCTGCGCCAGCGTCCGGCCATCTGCACCGTATCGTCGCGCAGAGGGTCGAGCTCGCCGGCGAACATCAGGGCCGGCGGCATGCCGGCCAGGTCGCCGTACAGGGGCGACAGGGGCGGCCGGCGCCGGCCGGCATCGTCCAGCCCGGGCGTCAGCATGCGCAGCGCCGCGCCCATCGACG
>DEKZ01000207.1 GCA_002354135.1 Massilia sp. UBA2709
GCGCGCCAGGGCGACCGCCGAGCCGAGCACGCCGAGGACGGCGGCCGTGATCGCGATCTGGCGGAACAGCACGATGTCGGCCAGCAGGCTGGGCAGCATGACGACGATGATCGCGCCGATGATGGAACCCGTGCGCGTCTTGCGCCCGCCCATGATCACCGCCAGCAGGAACAGGATGGTCAGCTCGAAGTTGTAGGTGTTCGGCGACACGTACTGCTCGGAGTAGGCGTAGAGGCTGCCCGCAAGGCCCGCCAGGGCGGCGCTGATGACGAAGGCGTAGACCTTGTAGCGGTACACCGATACGCCCATGCAGTCGGAGGCGATCGGACTGTCGCGCAGGGCCTCGAAGGCGCGCCCGAAGTGCGACTTGAGCAGGAAGTGGACGACGGTGAGCGCCGCCACCATGAAGACCGCGACCATGTAGAAGTATTCGGTCTCGTGCAGTTCGCGCCCGAACACGCTCGGCTTGGTCAGGGTGATCCCCATCGGTCCCTGGGTGATGAAGGACATCTCGTTGATCAGGATCTGGATGATGGTGCCGAAGGCCAGGGTCACCATCGCGAGATAGGGCCCGGTCACGCGCAGGGCCGGCAGCGCCAGCACGGCGCCGAACAGGGCGGTGCCGATGATGCTTGCCGGGATCGCCAGGTACCAGGGCGCGCCGAAGTGCATGATCAGGACGGCCGTGACGTAGGAGCCGATCCCGAACAGGCCGGCGTGGCCGAGCGAGACCTGGCCGGTGTAGCCGACCACGATGTCGAGCCCGAACAGCAGGATCGCGTAGATCAGGATGGTCTCGACCAGGTGGACGTAATAGGGATTGGTGACGACCAGCGGGAAGGCGGCCAGCGCGGCGATCCCGACCAGGGAGGCAAGCAGTATCTTCTTGTTCATGGTCAGACCTTCTTGATCGCGGCCTTGCCGAACAGGCCGGACGGTTTGACGGCGAGCACCAGCAGGAGCAGCAGCAGGGCCGGCACGTCCTTGTAGCCGGTCGAGATGTAGTAGCCGGCCAGCGTCTCGGAGATGCCCATGATCAGGCCGCCGACGATGGCGCCCATGCCGGAGGTCAGGCCGCCGATGATCGCCACCGCAAAGGCCTTCAGGCCGAGCGAGGCGCCCATGGTGGCGCCGGTCAGCGTCACCGGCGCCACCAGCACGCCGGCAAAGGCCGCGGTGGCCGAGGACAGCGCGTAGGAGAAGGTGATCACGCGCCCGGTGTTGATGCCCATGAGGCCGGCGGCGTCGCGGTCGTTCGAGGTCGCCACCACCGCCTTGCCGTAGATCGACTTGCGGTTGAAGAGCTCGACGGCCAGCATGATGAGCAGGGCGCCGACGATCACCGCCACCTGCATCGGCTGCACGTTGGCGCCCATCACCTGGAACGGGGTGGAGTCGAGCGGCGAAGGGAAGGGCATGTCTTCCTTGCCCCAGATGTTCTCGGCGATGTTCTTGAAGATGATGGCCAGGGCGATGGTCGACATGATCCAGCCGAATTCGCTTTTCAGCTTGATCGCCGGGCGCACGCCTATCCATTCGACGAAGGCGCCCTGCGCTGCGCCGAACAGGATCACCAGCGGGATCATGACCCAGTAGCTCATGTAGGGGCCGCCGTGGATGTTGCCGGCCAGGCTGAGGCCGACCAGGGCGCCGAGCATCAGGGCTTCGCCCTGGCCGAAGTTCAGCGTGCCGGAAGTGGCAAAGGTTAATTGGTAGCCGAATGCGATGACGGCATAGATCATGCCGAGCGCGATCCCGCTGAAGACCAGCTGCAGAAGAATTTCCATGATGTTCACCCGTGGGGCGGCGCGGAGGCCGCCGGTCGACAAAAAGTGAGGCAGAACTGAAACGTGGGACGACGCGATGGATACAGGGCGTCCCCGGCCGGCCCCGAAGCCGGGACCGGCCGTGCTACGTTAACGTGACGATGCGGCGCTTACTTGGCCAGCACCACGCGGCCGCCGCGCACTTCGCCGAAGCGGGTGTTCTCGAAGTTGATGGCTTCGTGGTCGGTCTTGCTGTACGGCTTGTTGTAGGTGGTGACCACGCCTTCGACCTTCTCGTTCAGGTTTTCCAGCGCGTCCTTCACTTTCGGGCCTTCGGTGCTGCCGGCCTGCTTCATGGCGGCGGCCAGCAGGTAGACCGAGTCGTAGCCCTGGGCTGCCGAGACGGCCGACGGCATGCGGCCGCCCGGTGGGTTGTAGGCCTTGATGTAGGCGTCGATGAAGGCTTTGCGGCGCGCGGTGTCGCCTTCCTGGATGAAGGTCTGCGGCATGCGCGTGCCCTCCGAGTTCTTGCCGGCGTTGTCGATGAAGTTGGCCATGGCCAGGGTCCAGCTGCCGATCATCGGCACCTTCCAGTTCAGCTTTTCCATGCCGTTGGCGATCTGGGCCAGCTCGGGGCCGATGCCGTAGGTGAGCACCACTTCGGCGCCGGCCTGCTTGGCTTTCAGCAGCTGGGGCGTCATGTCGACGTCCTTCAGGTTGTATTTCTCGACGGCGACGGCCTTGATGCCTTTCTGCTGCAGGGTCTTCTCCAGGTCTTCGCGGCCGAGCTGGCCGTAGCTGGTGGAGTCGGCCAGGATGGCGACCTTCTTGAATCCGCGGCGGGTCACGGCTTCCTCGACGATCATCGCCGACTGGATGGTGTCGCTGGCGGAGTTACGGAAGATGTAGTTTTCCGGCTGGGTGGCGAACTGCCTGGTGATCACGGAGCCGGTGGCGACGTTGTTCATTACCGGAATCCTGGCGTTCTGGTAGAAGCGCTGCGAGGCCAGGGCCACGGTGGTGTTGATGTAGCCGACAGTGGCGGCGACGCGCTCCTTGTTGATCAGCTCCTGGGCGATCTGGACGCCGCGCTCCGGCTTGGCCTCGTCGTCGCGCTCGACCATCTGCAACTGGCGTCCCAGCACGCCGCCCTTGGCGTTGATCTCCTGCACCGCCAGCTTCACGCCGTCGCGCATCGATACGCCCATCGGCGCCGAGCCGCCCGTGAACGGTCCGGTCACGCCGATCTTGATCGGCTCCGCAGCCATGCCCGACATCGAGAAACCCAGTGCTACACCTGCAACCAATGCTTTCATGCTGAAATTCATTTGCTGTCTCCGTAGTGGTTTTAGTCTTGCCGTACGCTGGTCCGCGAGGCGGAACGACCACCGCCGTGGCGCCATCGACAAATTATTGTAGGTTAGCAATTGGCCAACAGCAATCGATTGCTGTGACGCGTCGCACCATGCAAACGAAATAATTTTTCGTAGGAGAATCGTAAGTAATGGGTAAGCAAAGAGGCGTATTTTGCTGCGCAAAAAAAAGGCCGCACGGTCTGTGCGGCCTCCCTGTTTCGGCGTAGGCACGGGCGGCAAGGCCCCGCGCGGCGCCGGTCAGCGACGGTGGAAACGCGGGCGCGGATGGTGATGGTGACCACCCCAGCTGCGGCCGAAGCTGAAACCCAGGCCGATCGAGACCGGCGGGTACCAGTACGGGTCCTGGACCACGACCGGTGCGGGACCATACACCGGGTACACCGGCTGCGGCGCATACACTGGTTGCGCACCGTACACCGGGCTGGCGGGCGCCGGATTGACGACCACGGGCGAGCTGGTCACCACGCCGGCGTCGCCCGCACGCGCGCCCGTGCCCAGAGGCACAGGCGTGACCGAGACGACTTGCCAGCCGTCCGCGCCGGCAGCTTGGGCGTAGCCGCGCGTGCCGTAGTTGGCCGGGCCGGGATACTGGGTCGCGCAGCCAGTAAGCGCCGCCAGCGCGGCGGTAATGACGATGAGTTTTTTCATGACGGTCCTCCTGATGCCGCCATGATAGTTTGTCGTTGTCCATTTTGGCGTGGAATTACAGCTTGTTACAGTCCTCTTGCCGCGTCCTGCACCGGTTCGCACGGTCCGGCTCACCGATAGGTGAACTCCAGCGGCGGCGTGGTCGCCGACACGAAGGGCGCCAGCGGGAAGGCGTTGGCGATCGCCTGGTAGCCGCTGTCGTTCGGGTGCAGGCGGTCGCCGCTGTCGTAGGCCGGCAGGATGCGCCCCGGGTTGGCCGGGTCGCGCAGCGCGAACTCGACGTCGGCCACGGCGTCGAACTCGCCGCTGCCGCGGATCCAGTCGTTGGCGGCGCGCCGCACCGCTTCGCGCGCGGACGTGTAGTAGACGAAGCCCTCCATGGGCGGCAGGGTGGCGCCGATGACCGTGATCTCGCGCGCGTGGGCGCGGGCGATCAC
>DEKZ01000208.1 GCA_002354135.1 Massilia sp. UBA2709
TGTCGCCGTGCAGGGCGGCGGCCGTGAAGCCGGCGATGTTCAGGCGGTCGGCGATGGTGTCGGCGTCGCGCTTGGTCGCGGTGAAGACCACGGCCTGGTCCAGCGTCTCGTCGCGCAGCAGGTGGTCGAGCAGGCGGTTCTTGTGCGACAGGTCGTCGACAAAGTGCACGCGCTGCACGATGTTCTCGTGGCGGTTGGTGGCGCTGGCGATCTGGATCACCAGCGGGTTCTTGGTGATGCGGCGCGCCATGCTGCCGACCACGCCGTCGAGGGTGGCCGAGAACAGCATGGTCTGGCGGGTTTCCGGCGTCGCTTCGACGATCTTCTCGATGTCTTCGATGAAGCCCATGTCGAGCATGCGGTCGGCTTCGTCCAGCACCAGGATTTCCAGTTGCGAGAAGTCGATCTTGCCCGACTCCATGTGGTCGATCAGGCGGCCCGGGGTCGCCACCAGGATTTCAGGATTGCGCGACAGCAGTTGCATCTGCTTCGGGTAGGGCATGCCGCCCAGGATCGAGACGGCGCGGATGCGGCGCATCGAGGTCGTGTATTGTTCGGTCGCGGTGGTGACCTGCAGGGCCAGCTCACGGGTAGGGGTCAGCACCAGCATCTTCGGCTGGGCTGGCTTGAAACGGACGCGTTCGCCGCGGGCACGTGCAGCCTGCGCTTCCTGCGCAGGGGTGCGGCCCATCGGTGCCGGCTCGGCGTTGGCGAACTTGTTCAGCGACGGCAGCATGAATGCCGCGGTCTTGCCCGAACCGGTTTGCGACGAGACCAGCAGGTCGCGGCCGCCGATGGCGGCGGGGATGGCCTGTTCTTGGACTGCGGTCGGCTTCAGGTAACCGGCTTCGGTGACTGCCTTGACGAGTGACGCGTGGAGACCTAGTGCTTCAAAACTCATTGTTTTCTTTACTTTCGGTAGTGATCAGCGCTCGCCAATTGTTTGCGAGCGCAAAATAGCAACGCGAACCAACACAACGAAATGACTCAGAAATGAAAGAAATTTCGGCACAAAAGCTTTGCGCCGGGACGGTGTCAAGGTGCGACACACAGGGCGGGAGGGCTTTATGGGAGGGTATCTGAACGATACGCCTGGCTTGCGAAGCTGCTAGTTGTTACTGCAGTGCGGTGCTGGCGACAGGTTGAACGGGTTGTTCAGCCGCGTGTCGCAAAGTGTTTTTGCAGCGCACAAACCACACTATACAGCACTTTCGAAATGCCTGCACAGTGTGGTCCATTTGATGTAGCGCAAGGAACGGACTGATGCAAGTCCGGCCGGGTGCGATTCAGTGTGTTGCCGGGCCGGCGGCCCGGACAGGTGGGCAAGGGCTCAGCGGTGTTTGCGGCGGCTGTTGGTGTTGCGCGAGACCCGGCTTTTGGACGAGGCCACGGCCTTGCTCTTGAAACGCTGGGTGCGCGCGCCGCCGCGCTTCTCGCCGCGGTCCGCTTCCAGCGCCACCACGGCGCTCTCGATGATGTTCTCGGCGATGTCGCTGTGCATGTTGGCCGAGGTCTTCGGCACCAGGATGGTCGAGCCGGCCTTCAGGCGGGTCTGGGCCGGGATGTTGTTGGCCTGGCGGATGACTTCCGGGGTGGTGCCGAACTTCGATGCGAGCGAGGAAATGCTTTCCTTGGCGCTGGTAATGCGGTGCGTGGTCCAGTTCGACAGGGCCTGGCCCCATTGCGCCAGGTTCAGGTGGAACTTCTCGGCGTTCTCCTTGGGCAGCAGGATCTTGGTCTTTTCGCCGGTGATGACCGGGCGCTTGAACTGCGGGTTCAGGGCCTTGAATTCGTCGAGCGACATTTCCGCCAGCTGGGCGGCGACGGCAACGTCGATGTCGCTGGTCTTGTCGACCGCGGTGAAGTAGGGCTGGTTGTCGATCACCGGGAGGGTGACGCCGAACTGGCCGGGATTGGCGACGATGTTCTTGACCGCCTGCAGCTTGGGCACGTAGTTGCGCGTCTCGGCCGGCATCAGGTCGGCCAGGCTTTCGAAGTCGGTCGGCTTGCCCTGCGACTGGTTGGTCTTGATCGCCTTCAGCACATTGCCTTCGCCCCAGTTATAGGCGGCGAGCGCCAGCTGCCAGTCGCCGAACATCGTGTACAGGCGCTGCAGGTAGGTCAGGGCGGCGTCGGTCGAGGCCAGCACGCCGCGGCGCTCGTCCTTGAACATGTTCTGCTTCAGGTTGAAGTCCTTGCCGGTGCCCGGCATGAACTGCCAGATGCCGGCCGCGCTGGCGGTCGACAGGGCCTGCGGGTTGAAGGCCGATTCGATCACCGGCAGCAGGGCCAGTTCGGTCGGCATGCCGCGCTTTTCCAGTTCCTGCACCACGTGGTAGAGGTAGAGCGAGGCGCGGCCGGAGATGCGGGCCATGTAGTCCGGCTTGCTGGCGTAGGACTTGACATGGCGTTCGACCAGGTTGTTGTTGATGTCGGGAATTGCATAGCCGCTGCGGATGCGGCCCCAGACGTCGGTTTCCTTGTACTCGTCGACCTTCAGCATGGCGGCGCCGGCAGGCGCGGCCGGACGGCTGACGGCGGCGCTCTGGGTGGCGCTGCTCGGGGCGTTATCGATGGCCTGGGCGAGCGGTGCGGAGAACAGAAGCACCAGCGCGGCGGCGACGGAAGTGAGGCGGGTCGTGTCGTACATAGCTTTCCAGTGTTGCGTCCAGGAACGGCGGGACTGACGATCAAGGGGGCAGTGTAAGGAGCTGCTGTTGAGGCAGTCAAGCAATATGTCAGCGCGGTTACAAAATTTTCTGTCTACTCTTTCTGCTAACTAGCGATACTTTTTGGAATTTTTTTCTGGGGTATCCGCATTTTATTCCGCCTTTTTACAGGAATGGTGTTGAATGATGCCAAGGTACTCCCTTGGGGTATGCTAAAAATTGCCATGCGGAAGTAATGTGTTGCGGCAATTTTTTCGCGTGTGGCAGCGTGAGCGATCCGGCAAGCAAAGCGTCTTTACCGATGTGCTCGCGTGTTTCCAAACTTACCCGCCGAGCATCCGCGGACCTATGAGCGCACGCAAACTGTGCGTACAATCTCGCTCTCGCCTCCGGCATTTTTATTATCGAAAGCATCACATGAGTACTGCCAACCTGAACGCCGACGACGAGGCCATCGTCGCCGCCACCCGCCGCTGGCTGGAGAAAGCCGTCATCGGCCTGAACCTCTGCCCCTTCGCCAAGTCGGTCTACGTGAAGGAGCAGGTGCGCTACGTCGTGTCGGCGGCGCGCACGCCCGAGGCCTTGCTGGAACAACTGATGGACGAGCTGCAGCGCCTGTCCGACACCCCGGCCGAGGAGGTCGACACCACGCTGCTGATCCATCCCTTCGTGCTCAACGATTTCCTGGACTACAACGAGTTCCTGGACGTGGCCGACGCCGCGGTCGAGGACATGCATCTCGACGGCGAACTGCAGGTGGCCAGCTTCCACCCGGACTACCAGTTCGCCGACACCGACCCGAACGACATCGCGAACTACACCAACCGCGCGCCTTACCCCATCCTGCACCTGCTGCGCGAGGACAGCATCGCGCGCGCCGTCGAGGCCTTCCCCGACGCGGCCGAGATCTTCGAGAAGAACATCGACACCATGGAACAGCTCGGCCACGAAGGCTGGGACAAGCTCGATGTCGGCCCCGCACGATAAGAAGGGGACGCCGGGCGGCGACCTGGCGACCCCCGCTCAACGTCCTGTCGGCACTCCTGTGCGGCCCGACACTCCCTGCGTCGCGGTCTGCTCGACCACCTTCGACGACGTCTGCCGCGGCTGCGGACGCACGGTGGCGGAGGTGGCGCACTGGGTCTCGATGTCGGCCGAGCAGAAAGAGCTGGTGTGGCAGCGCATCCTGGCCCAGGGCTACCCGCGCCGCAATACCTGATCCTGCCCGTCCGCCGCCCCGCCGGACGACACCCGAGCACGGTTGAAACGCGCCCGCCCGGGCGCCGTCCGCGCTGTGCGATCATAAGGCGTAACCTGCGGTAGCTGCGCTCCCAGCGACCCTTGGTTGCGGGAGGCTTGCACACACTGCAATAGTGACTTGGGGCAATTTACTGGGCATAATCGCGGCGTTTGCACCCGACGACTGGCCGGCCGCGCCGGCCCAACTCTTGCCGCCACGACGATGTCCCCGATTGATTTGCGCGCCCTCCCGTCAAGACTGAGCCGCTTCTACGGCAGATCGGTCTACGCGGCGCTCCTGATCGTCGTCGTCGGCGGCCTGGTGATCCCGGCCCTGGCCGCCGGCTACCTGCTGCTGGCGGTGCAGGAGCGGCGCGCCACCGTCGCCGAACTCGACGCCACCCTGCAGCGCAATGCCGAGATCCTCGCGCTCGGCATGCAGGAGGCGCTCTGGAACATGAACGTCGATGCGGGCCGCTCGCTGGTCGACTCGGTCATGCGCGACCCGTCGGTGGTGCGGATCCAGGTGCGCGGCGCCGCGGACGGCCCGGCGGACGCCGGCTTCATCGACGCCCGCGCGCCGGCG
>DEKZ01000341.1 GCA_002354135.1 Massilia sp. UBA2709
GCGCGGCAGGTAGATGCGCACCCGGGTTCCCTTGCCGGGCGTGCTGTGCAGGGTCAGCATGCCCTGGGCCTGGGTGGCGAAGGCATAGGCCTGGGCCAGTCCCAGCCCAGTGCCCTGCCCCGGCGACTTGGTGGTGAAGAAGGGATCNNAGGGATCGAGGGCGCGCGCCAGCACGTCCGGCGTTATGCCGGCGCCTTCGTCCAGCACCGTCAGCTGCAGGTAGTCGCCCGGTGGCAGGCCCTGGGGGGTAGCCTGGACGGCGTTGCAGGCCGCGATGCGCAGCTTGCCGCCGCCCGGCATGGCGTCGCGCGCGTTGATCGCGAGGTTCAGCAGCGCCAGGTCGAACTGCAGCGGCTCGACCGTCACCGGCCAGAGTTCCGGCTCGAACGCGGTCTCGACGGCGACCTTGTCGCCGACCGCGCCGCGGATCAGCGTCAAGGCGCTGGCGAGCTGGGCGGTTGTCTCCACCGTCGCCAGGCGACCTTCCTGTGCGCGGCCGAAGGAGCCGAGCTGGCCGGTCAGCGTGGTGGCGCGTGCGACAGTGCGCTTGCAGGTATCGATCAGGCGTTGCAGGTTCGCCTCCTTCGCCTGCATCGCGGCCAGTTGCAGGGCCGTGGTCAGGGTCTGCAGCAGGTTGTTGAATTCGTGCGCGATGCCGGCCGTCAGGCGGCCGAGCGACTCCAGCTTCTGGCCGCGCAGCAGCGCGCCCTGGGCCTGCTCGGTCGCCAGGATCGCCTCGTTGACGCGGTGCTCGAGCTCGCGCTTCGAGCGGCGGATCTGCTTGCTGGCCTCGGCCATGCGCCAGGCCACGGTGTCGACTTCCTCCAGCCCGTGCGGGCGATAGGGAATCTCTTCGCCGTCGGCCAGGCGGTCGGCGCAGCGGCCCAGGTATTCGATCGGCGCCACCGCGCGGCTGGCGAACCAGCGCCCGGCGGCCACCGCCAGCACCAGCAGCACCGCCATCATGGCCGCCAGCAGCAGCGCCGCTTCGAGCGGCACGCGCCGAATCTCGGCGCTGGGAATGCTGATCAGGACCTTCCACTGCGCATTCGGCACCGTGCTGGCCAGGGCGCGCACCGGTACGCCTTCCAGGGTGGTGCTGTCGAAGAAGAAATTATTTGCGGTGGCGGCCAGGCGCTGGCGTGTCCGCTCGCGCAGCAGCATGCCGACGTAATGCCCGGCGTCGCGCGAGCGGGCGGCGATGCGGCCGTTGCGGTCGGCGACGGTGGCGATCCAGGCCGATGGGAAGTTCTGGCGCTGCATCAACTGTTGCAGGATGCCGACATGCATGCCCAACACAAGGTGGTAGCGGACCTTGCCCTCGACCGAGACCGGCACCTGCATCATGAAATCAAAGCGCTGTATCCGCGGTGCAAAGAACACGTCGGACACCAGGGTGTGCACATCGCCGAAGCGCTGCATCAGCGCCGGCAGGTTGGACGGATCGCGTCCGTGCGGCTGCGTGCCCAGTGGACGGCGGGTGTTGAGCAGGGCCTTGCCGTCGACCTCATACAGGATCGCCACCGCATCGACCCCATCGGCCGCGCGCTTCGCGTGCTCGTAGAACTCCTCGACGTCGCCGCTGGCCAGCGCCGGCGAGGCCGCCAGCGTGCGCAGGATCCCTTCGTGGTGGCGCATCTCGTTGTCGATCAGGAGGGCGAACGCCCTTCCTGTCTCGGCAATATTGCGTTCCTGGTCCTTTTGTTGCTCCACGTAGACATAGGCAACCGCCAGCGCGGCGCCGATGAACGAAGGCACGAGGAGGGCAACGACAAGGATCAGCAGCCGGTTCCGGAAACGCATGGGTGGTCGGGTCCTCCTGGGCCGGCATGACGAACGAACTGCAGGGCGCACCGCCCCTGCGGCGAGGAAACCGGCGCATCGCGGCAGACCGCGCGCTGGCTCACGGGCCAATTATACAAGAGGCAACCTTGCCCTCCTGCTCACGCTTCGCGCTGCGTTTTTCCCAACATCTTGGACGTTCGCTATTGATGTGAGTAAGCATCTTTACCACACACGAAAATTTACCTCTGGAATTGCCCAAACGGATATTGCCCTGGTTTGGCTGCCTGCCTAGAATCAACTTATTCCTTCAAGCAATTCTGTCGCACCGGCAGACACTTTCCAGAGTCGCCCATGTTTCGAGTTCGCCCAGCAGCCGTCCGCAAAATCGCCACCGTCCTCCTCGCCAGCCTCGCCATGTTGCCGGGCCTGGCGATCGAACAAGAGCTCCAGCTCGACTACCGCATGAACGAGCGTGTCGTGCAGGTGCCGGCCGGCCGCGACGGCCGCGCCATGCTCGAAACCACCGTGTTCCGCCCGAACGGCCCCGGCCCCTTCCCGCTGCTCGTCATCAACCACGGCAAGGATCCGGGCAGCCCGAGCGCCCAGCCGCGCGACCGCTTCTATTACATGGCCGCCGCCTTCGTGAAGCGCGGCTATGCCGTGATGGTGCCGATGCGCCAGGGCTTCGCCAACTCGACCGGCCGCTACCGCGACCGCGGCTGCGACATGACCGCCAACGGCTACCTGCAGGCCGAGGACATCCGCTCGGCGATCGAGTACGCGCGCACCCAGAACTGGGTCGACGCCGACCACATCGTGGTTGCCGGCCAGTCCTACGGCGGCCTGGCCACGATGGCCCTGGGCACCGAAGAAATGCGCGGCGTGCGCGGCCTGATCAACTTCGCCGGCGGCCTGCGCGACGACAGCGCCGGTTGCGGCTGGCGCTCGGCCCTGGTCTCGGCCTTTGCCGAATATGGCGCGAACAACAAGATCCCGAGCCTGTGGATGTACGGCGAGAACGACTCGCTGTTCGGCCCGGACCTGGCCAACCGCATGCACGAAGCCTTCCAGCAGGCCGGCGGCAAGGCGCGCCTGGTCGAGTTCCCGTCGTTCAAGCGCGACGCCCACGGCATGCTGGCCAGCCGCGACGGCGAGAAGATCTGGCTTGCCGACACCATGCGCTTCCTGAAAGGGGTCGGCATGCCGACCGAAGTGGTCTACAACGTGCCGCCGCCGCCGACCCCGGCGCGCACCAGCTACGCCCAGGTGGACGACATCGAGGCCGTGCCCTTCCTGTCGGAGAACGGCCGCCGCGCCTACGCCGACTACCTGACCAAGATGACGCCGCGCGCCTTCGCGGTCTCGCCGAGCGGCGCCTGGACCTGGGCCGAGGAAGGCGAAGCGCCGGAAGCGCGCGCCCTGGCGACCTGCTCGGCCAAGAGCACCGAGCCCTGCAAGCTGTACTCGGTCGACGACTACGTGGTCTGGAACGGCGAACGCATCGACGCCGCCGAGAGGGCTTCGATGACCGCCTCGATCGCGGCCCCGGCCGATCCGAACGCGCCGGGCGCGGTGGGCAGCACGGTGCCGGCGGCACAGGCACCATCCAGCCAGCCTGTGGCGTCCGCAGCACAGTAATCCGCGCTTATTTCAGGTAGTCAAGCCTACGGCGCACCCTTTCGGTGCGCCGTAGGCGTTTGCGCGCAGCACTCACGACCTGGCGCAACCCCACCCCACGGCCGAGCCCGGAAAATGTGGCAAACCACATTCGGAGCCTCTCATGCGGTGCGTCACCCGGATCCTCCCCGCCCTCCTGGTCCTGGCGCTGGCCCTGCTGCCGGCGGGCGCCGTGCGCGCCGCCAACAACGATCCGGTGGTGCTGGTGCACGGCTTCCTCGGTTTCGGCCCCGAAGCCTTTCCCACCAGCGGCTACCTGTACTGGGGTGGCTACCACGACATCGCCGCCCATTTGCGGCTCTACAAGGGCCCGCACACGGTGCACACCGCCACCGTCGGCGCGATCAGCTCGAACTGGGACCGCGCCGCCGAACTGTATGCCCAGATCAAGGGCGGCTGCGTCGACTACGGCCTGAACCACGCGCGCACGCCGGCGCCCGGCCAGGAACAGAAGCCCCTCGGCAAATGCTGGGCGGCCGACCACGCCAACAATCCGCAGGGCTATCCGCTGGCGCTCTACCCTGCCTGGGACGCGGCGCACCCGATCCACCTGATCGGCCACAGCCAGGGCGGCACCACGATCCGCGCCCTGGTCGAACTGCTCGAACATGGCGCGCCGGGCGAAGGCGACGGCGAGCTCTACCAGGGCGGCAAGGTCGGCTGGGTACGCAGCGTCACCACGCTGTCGGCGCCGCACAACGGCACCACCCTGCGCGACGCGGTGCTCGACATCCTGCCCCAGCTGCGCTCGCCCCTGCGCGACCTGATCGAGGCCGACCTGCAGCGCTGGGAACTGGCGCCGGACGGCGCGCGCGACTTCAATCTTTGGGCGCGCACCTCGCCGCACGTGTATTACTTTTCGATCGGCACCCTGGCGACCGAGGCCGGCGCCTGGTGCTGCAACGGCACCGACCGCGCGATCGCCCCGATCCAGACCTCGAACCACCAGTATCCGCGCCTCGACATGATCCCCTACTTCAAGACCTATGCCGGCGAATGGATCGTGCCCTCGGTGCGCCAGCACGGCATGGGCGGCTACACGCAAAACGCGCCTGGACGGGTGCGCGTCGACAGCGAGTGGTTCGCCAACGACGGCGTCGTGAACACGTCCAGCATGCGCGCGCCCGCCGGCCACCCGGTGCGCGACTTCGACGGCACGCCGGTGCGCGGGACCTGGAATTTTCTCGGGAATTACCGGGGGTACGACCACTTCGATATCCTGAACTGGCCGAACAAGGGGCCGTCGGCGGATCCGATTTATGAGCGGATCAGCGATATCATTTTTGGGTTGTGATTGTTCGCCGCACGGCGCTGTGCGGCTCGAGGTTTGGCTCGGATCGACCGTCGTACAGCGTGGACACAGGTGTCCACCCTACAAGGTCAGAACACCTGGCTCTTCGTAGGGTGGGCACTTGTGCCCACGNNCCCCGAACTGACACCCCCACGCCTGCAACTGCGCCACGGTCGCCGTCGCCCCGCCGCACACGACGACGAGCACATTGCCGTAGGCAGCCAAGGCTTCATGCCCCGCGTACGCCAGGGCCAGCGCCGCGCCGCAGGCCGGTTCGACCACGACGCGGTGGTCTTCCATGAAGCGCAAACAAGCCGCCACCGCCTGGGCGTCGCTCACCCCCACCGGCACGATCGGATGCGCAGCGGCCAGCT
The DNA here is from genome assembly GCA_002354135.1 of Massilia sp. UBA2709. Lineage (GTDB taxonomy): Bacteria > Pseudomonadota > Gammaproteobacteria > Burkholderiales > Burkholderiaceae_D > Telluria. The sequence goes on from DEKZ01000341.1 coordinate 5,128, forward strand.
CGAAAGCATGCTGTGACACCTTGCGCGCCCCGAGCGAGGTGGCGATGCTGGCGATCCCCGGCAGTTCGACCAGCGCGCCTGCGCGCAGCGATTGCGCATAGGCGTCGGCGCCCTCGGTCTCGACCGCGATCACCGGCGCCTCGTTCCAGCCCTGGCGCCGCAGCCCGGCCACCACGCCGCTGAGCAGCCCGCCGCCGCCGA
>DEKZ01000415.1 GCA_002354135.1 Massilia sp. UBA2709
TAGCGGCAATGGCGCACGTCCTGCCGGCAACGGCGGCGGCAACCGCTCGGCCAACGGCAACCGCGGTCCGCGCAGCGGCGCCGCGCCGCGCCAGGGTGGACGCGACCGCTAAGCTTCGCTGACGCTGCACAAGCAAAAGGACAGGACCGGCCATGCCGGCCTGTCCTTTTTGTTTGCCAGCCGACGCCGATTGCTGACGCACGATTGCCCATCGCCGGCACGTTCCGCCCTCGAATGCTACGATAGCGGGCTGTCAACATGCGAGAAGCCCCATGCCGAAATTCGCCGCCAACCTGAGCACGCTGTTCCCCGAGCTCAGCTTCCTCGACCGCTTCGCGGCTGCGCGGGAGGCGGGCTTCGACGCGGTCGAATTCCAGTTTCCCTACGCCTGCGAACCGGAATGGATCGCCGGACGCCTGGCGCGCTACGACCTGCAGCTCGTGCTGCACAATTTCCCGGCCGGCGACTGGGCGGCCGGCGACCGCGGCATGGCCTGCGATCCGCGCCGCATCGGGGAATTCCAGGACAGCGTGGAGCTTGCCCTCGATTACGCGGACGAACTCGGCGTGAAGCAGCTGCACTGCATGGCCGGCAAGATTCCGCCGAATGTGCCGCACGAGCGCGCCCACGCCACCTATGTCGCCAACCTGCAATTCGCCGCCGGCAAATTGAAGGAGCATGGCCTCGACCTGCTGATCGAACCGATCAACGACCGCGACGTACCAGGCTATTTCCTCACTGGCTCACGCCAGGCCCAGGCCATCATCGCCGAATGCGGCGCCGACAACCTCTTCCTGCAGTTCGACGTCTACCACATGCAGCGCATGGAGGGCGACCTTGCCAACAGCCTGCGCGCACTCCTGCCCCTGATCCGGCATATCCAGCTGGCCGACGTGCCCGGCCGCCACGAGCCCGGCACCGGTGAGATCAACTACTCCTACCTGTTCCGCCTGTTGGACGAGCTCGGCTACGCCGGCTGGATCGGCTGCGAGTACACGCCGCGCGGCGACACGGCGCAAGGCCTGCGCTGGCGCACCGAACTGGCGGGCCTGGCGCCGGTCGAACCGCGGAGCTAGACACGCCTCCCCCTCCGTGGCACGATTGCTTCCTTAACAACAAGGAGACCAGCATGATCCAGGGACTGCGCACCGTCATCTATCCCGTTACCGAACTGGGCGAGGCGACGCAATGGTATCGCCGCGTGCTCGACAAGGCGCCCTATTTCGACCAGCCCTTCTATGTCGGCTTCGAGGTGGGCGGTTTCGAGCTCGGCCTGGTGCCCGACGGCGTGCCGGGCACGGCCGGCGCCACCGCCTACTGGGGCACCGCGGATGCCGAGGCCGAGGTGGCGCGGCTCGTGGGTTTGGGCGCGACCGTCGAGGCTCCCGTGGCCGACGTTGGCGAAGGCATCAAGGTCGCCACCGTGCGCGATCCCTACGGCAACCTGTTCGGCATCATCGAAAATCCGCACTTCGACCTGAAGAAGGTCGCATGAGTTGACTAACTGCAACGCTGCGCGCGGCAGCGTTTGCCAGAATGGGGACTTTCCGACCGGCATCTTCGCCGTTCAGAGGAGACCCCATGAAGATGTTTCGTCACCTTGCCGCGATCGCCCTGCTGGGCGCCGGCCTGCTCCTGGGCGGCTGCGCCAGCACCGGCGGCCCGGTCAGCCTGACCGAAGTGCGCGAGTTCGCCGACGCCTCGGCCCGCCTGGGCGGCTATTCCGAGCTGTCGCGGCGCTACCGCGACACCTACGAACGCGAGCAGCCCTACCTTCCCGCCAGCGCCGACAAGCTGGCGCGCGAGAACGACGCCAAGCGGCGCGCCGTGTACGAAGACTTCGTCAGCGTCCAGAAAGCCGTCGTGCTCTACATGCAGACCCTGAGCCTGCTGGCCGGCGACACGCGCTACGACTTGTCCGAGCGCATCGACGACCTGGGCAACGGCCTCAAGGCGAACACCGACTCCGGCCTGCAGCAGCGCCACATCGCCGCCTACACCGGCCTGACGCGCCTCTTGACGCGGGTGATCGCTTCCGGATACCAGAACCGCAGCGTGGAAACCATGGTGCGCGACGGCGACGCCGACGTCCAGACCCTGCTGGAAGCCATGATCTCGCTCACCCGCCTGTACTACAAGACCAACGAAAATGAGAAGAAGACCGTGCTGGGCATCTTCGACGTCGAGCTCCCGTTCAACACCCGGAGCAGCGACCGCATGCTCGTCACGCTCGCGAAGGTGCATTACCTGAACAAGTCGAGCGAATACAAGCTGATCGACCGCCGCTACGACCTGGCGCTGCAGGGCCTGACGAAAGTCGCGCTCGGGCACCAGAAGCTGCGCGAGAACCTGCACAAGCTGTCCGAGGCGGACGTGCGGCGCATGCTCGGCAATTACGGACGGGACCTGCGGATGATCCGCGAAGGCCTGTCGGGCGACTGATTCCTGCGGAGGCGGTATGGAAGACGACATCAAGGCGGCGCCGGCGGGCGCGACCAACGACGAGGCGGCCGGGGCGGCGCCCGCAGTGGCAAACGCGGTGGCAAACGCGGCGCCAGCTGCCCAGGCGGCCACTGGCCAGGCCCAGGGAGGCCTGGCCAGCGTGAACCAGATCGTCGAGCTGGCCGACCAGCTCTCGGCCTGCGCCGACCAGCTGCACGAACGCATCATGCGCGACATCCGCGCCTACGAAGGACGGGAGGTGCCGGAGAAGGTCCGGGCCGCCGCCCGCGCGCTGCTGGAAGACGAGGTCATCCTGCGCCAGCGCGCCAACGGCCTGTATGCCGACGCCGCCACCTACATCGTGAAGTCGCTCGGCAAGTCGCAGCAGGGGGTGGTCGCTCTCACCACCGAGGCGGCCGAGAAGATCCGCAAGATCACGCGGATCGGCGACGTTGCCGGCCTGGTCGCAGGCCTGCTGCACCTGGCGGGCGCGGCTGCAACCGGCCAGGCCGCGCCGATCATCATGGCGCTCGACAAGATCCGCACCCACATGGCCGCCATCGAGGCCACCAATCCCCCCGCCCCTGCCACCAAGTCCACCTGAGGCAGCCGCCGCACGCCGCACGTGCGCCCATGTTCATCGGGGGCGCATCGCGCTACACTGAACCCACGATGCATTCATGTGGGGAGTGTGCGATGGACCGCTTTCCTTCGATCCAACAAGCTGGGAGAGGCGCGCCGGCATCCGGCGCGCCGTGGGCCTGACATGGCCGCGATCGCCATGGCCGCCCTCGACCAGGGCCAGCTGGCGCAGCTGCGCGCCACGCTCGAGGCGCGCCTGCATGCATTGAGCGGCGTTGCCGACGCACAGGCCGGCAACGGGCACGATCTCCCCGTCCCGGAAATCGAAACCTCCCCGGCCGACAAGGCCACGGTGCGCCTGCTGAACGATCTTGCGCTGGAAGCCGCGGGCCACAACGCCGCGCAGATGCAGGTGCTGCGCCATGCCCTGGCCAAGTTCGAGGACGGCAGCTACGGCATGTGCGAGGAATGCGGCAACGACATCGGCTATTCGCGGCTGCAGGCGCGCCCCGAAGCGCGCCTGTGCATCGGCTGCCAGACGCGCGCCGAGAAGCGTTAGCGCATGTGCTGGCCGCCATTGATGGCGATGTCGGCGCCGGTCACGAAGGCAGCCGCATCGGAAGCCAGGTAAGCGACCAGGGCCGCCACTTCGTCGGGCTCGCCCAGGCGTCCCACAGGAATCTGCGGCAGGATCCTGGTCTGCATGATCTCTTCCGGCACCGCGCTGACCATCTTGGTGCGCAGGTAGCCCGGCGACACCGTGTTGACCGTGATGCCGCTGCGCGCCGTTTCCAGCGCCAGCGCCTTGGTGAAGCCATGCATGCCCGCCTTGGCCGCCGAGTAATTGGCTTGTCCAAAGGCGCCCGCATTCGCATTCACCGATGAAATGTTCACGATACGGCCCCAACGTTGCGCCAACATCGGCTCGATCACGGCGCGGCTCATGTTGAACACGCTGTCCAGGTTGGTCGACAGCACGGCGCGCCAGTCGTCCAGCGTCATCTTGCGCAAGCTGCGGTCGCGCGTAATGCCGGCATTGTTGACCAGCACGTCGACGCGGCCCAGTTCGGCCACCATGCGCGCTACCGTGGCCGCGCAGGCATCGAAGTCGGTCACGTCGAGTTGATAAGCGGTGAAACGGTAGTGCTCGTCGCGCTGGGCCGCGAGCCAGGCTTCAGGTGTGGTATTGCTCGGTGAATAGGTCAGTGCGACCGTGAAGCCCGCGTCATGCAGGCGGCGGCACAGGGCCGTGCCCAGGCCGCCCATGCCACCCGTCACCAGCGCCACTCGTTTTTCTTCCATGTCTTTTCCCCTTGTCAAACTCGGCCACCCGGCCGGAAACGACAAGTCTAGGAGCGGGGCCCAGGGGAACTTTGAGCTGGATCAAAGGCACAGAAGAGCGTGGCTTTGTGGCCACGCAAAACGCCCGGCTGTCAGCTGGAGATTTCAGGTGAGAACATCGGGAGGAACCGAGGCGTCGAAGTCGGCCCAGTCGCCATCGACGATGTTGCCGCGCGCACGTTCGATCTGGCGCGCGCCGAGCTTGCGCAGCACCTCGACGGCCCGCCCTTCCAGATTCGCGTCGTCGAAGGCCACGGCGACCAGCATGCCGGCCATGCGCTGCTCGACCGGGGCGCGGCCGCCCTCTTCGTGCTCGCCGGCCTCCTTCATTTTGGAGAAGCTGAACAGCGAGCCGACGTGCGCCCCGACCAGGCCGCCGACCACCGGGCCGACCGGTCCCGTCACCGGCGCCGTGGCGGCGCCCAGCACCGCGCCGACGGCGCCGCCGGTAGCCGAGCCCTGCACTACGCCGACCGGGGTTTCCCTGGCGCCAGGCGACAGCTGGTTGTCGCCGCCGATCGGGGTCAGGTCGTGCTGGCCGGCCTGGCTCAGGTAGAAGCTGCTGATGCGCTCGGACGGAAAGCCGGCGTCGGCCAGGGCGCGGCGCGCCACGTCGACCTCGTCCTGGAGCTGGAAGTGCCCTGCAATGATGGTGGACATGGATTTCTCCTGCATCGATGGTTTTCCGAAGCATGCTCCTGCTGGGCTGCATATTCTGTACGCAAACGCACGCAGTTCAGGATCCGGCTCGGCAGCGGCCCGCTCCCTGCCGGGGCCGGGTCTTACTGCCATTGCCCGTAGACCATCCCCTGGAATACCGGTTCCGGCGCCGGCGGCGCGCTCCAGGCGCGTGGATCGACCCGGTAATACTTCAGGAATTCCTCGAACAGGGCCCCGTGGCGCTCGGCCAACCGGTGCGGCTGCTCGAAGAACGCCTCGGTCGCGACCGCGAAGAACTCGGCCGGGTTGGTCGCGCCATAGTGGTCGAGCACGCCCTGGTGGCCGAACCAGGCGTCGTGGCGCAAGGCCGCGAAGTCGCGCGAGAGCACTTCCGACCAGCTGCGGTAGCGTTCGGCGCTGCCCAGGTAGGGCGCGCCGTTGGTGCTGCCGGACTCGCTGTCGAGCTGGTGGGCGAACTCGTGCAGGACGACGTTGTGCGACGGCGGCTCCTCGTTGTCGGCGCGCTGGACATGGTCCCAGGACAGGATCACGCGGCCGTCGCCCCAGGATTCGCCCAGCAGGTCCTGGCGTTCCTCGGTCACGACGCCGGCCTCGTCGACCTGGCGCCGCGGCACCAGGAAGGCGCCGGGGTAGATCAGCACCGAGTGCAGGGTCGGGTAGACTGCGTCGCCGCGCGTGCCCAGCAGCAAGAGGCAAGCCTGGGCCGCGACCGTCACCCGCATCTCGTCGGTGACCTCGAGCCCGGCGCAGCCGACGAAGGTTTTCTCGTGCAGGAAGCGGCGCACCAGGCGTTCGAGCCGGGCGCGCTGGGACGCATCCATGCCGCGGTACTGCGCGACATTGCGCTCCATGGTGGCCAGCGCGCCCGGCGGCAGCGGCCGCGACAGCGCACGCCGCAGGCGCCAGCGCGGCACCGCCCAGGCCAGCAGCAGCGCGGCCACGATCAGGGACACCGTCACCAGGGCTTCCATGGTCCCGCCTCTTCCACTATCAAGACTGTGTTCACGCGGCCGCCGTGCGCTCGGCCAGGTGCGATTCGAGCTCGTCGGCCCCGCCGATCAGCTGGCCGCCGATGAAGACCTGGGGCCAGGTCATGCGCCCGCTGACGGCGCGCAACACGCTGGTGTTGATCTTCTGGCTCTGGGAAATGTCAGTGTAGCGCAGGCGATGCCTGGCCAGGGCGGCCTTGGCGCGCGCGCAGAACCGGCAGCCGGGACGCGAGAACATCACGATGGGCTCGGGCGCCTCGGCCCCGGGATTGATGTGCCTGAGCATGGTGTCGGCGTCGGAGACCTCGAAGGGATCGTCGTCTTCGCCCTCGGCCTCGATGAACATCTTCTCGATGATGCCGTCGCGCACCAGCATCGAATAGCGCCAGGAACGCTGGCCGAAACCGAGCTCGCGCTTGTCGACCAGCATGCCCATCCCCCGTGTGAAGTCGGCGTTGCCGTCGGGGATGAAGGTGATGGCATCGGCATCCTGGCCGCGCTTCCACTCGTTCATGACGAAGGCGTCGTTGACCGAGACGCAGACGATCTCGTCGACGCCATTGTCGCGCAGCACGGCCGCCAGTTCGTTGAAGCGCGGCAGGTGGGTCGAGGAACAGGTGGGCGTATAGGCGCCGGGCAGCGCGAACACGACGACAGTCTTGCCCTTGAACAGCTCCTCGCTCGTCAGGTCCCGCCACTGGTCGTCGGGACGGGTCTTGAAGGTGACACTCGGTACTGGCTTGCCTTCCAGGGATTCGGCACTTGGCAGCATGGGTTTCCTTTTCCGTTAGCGGGACGCGGCAGAGCGCCGCCCCCGCCGAACTTGGGGCCTGTTGACGGGATTTCAACGGTGGAGGAAGCCGGCGCCGTGCAGGGTGAAAGTACGGGTGGCAGGTAAACGGCAAACGCCGCGCGGTGCGCGGCGTTTGCGTGACGACAGCGATCGTCGGATCAGGAAGGGCGCTGCGGGTCTCCGCCGCAATGCCCTTCCGGCAGGACTCTCAGGTGCGCTCTTTGGCGACCTGGTTCGGCGCCGGGCCGAACAGCGCGGCGACCAGCGGATCGCGGGTGACCGGGCTGCGGTTCACGCGGATCGCGTAGTGGGTGTCGTCGGCCAGGATGTGGAAGTGGCGGCCGCTGCCGGCCATGCTCTGCTCGCGCAGGCCCGGACGTTCCTTGCGCGGGGCGGCGCCTTCGCGCTTCGGCTGGCAGATCGCGGCCAGGAAGGCCTTCACGCGTTCCTGGTCCGGGCAGATCTGGTAGACGGCCTTGCCCAGGTAGGTGGCGGTGCCTTCGATGTAGCGGGCCAGCTCGATGACGCCGGCTTCGCGCAGGTCACGGATGTACTTGCGTGCGCCAGACGGCGAGAATTTGAGGAACCATGCGATCTCGTCGGCGAGCATCTCATGGGTCGACAGTTCGTTGATCAGCTTCTGCATGTTCTCGATCCGACGCTGGGTGGCTGAGGTCGACCGCACACGCTCGATCGGCGCCAGCGAGATCGGCGCACGTTCGGTCGGTTGGGGCGGCACGCGTTCGATCAGCGCTGAGTTGCTGGAAGTGTGCACTGCGCCGTGTTCGCCTTGCACCGCGTTGTGATGAGTCGTTGCATGCATGTTGGTGTACTCCGTTAGATAGAGAGAGACTGTGTGGTCCGGGTCGCTGTGTGTCGTCTGACCCCCTGACAACACCTCGGGTTCCGCTTAACTGGCCTCAAGATTGCCTGCGTCAGCCCGGCCGGTCTGTGCGCCAGCCCACATTGGCAAAATTCCAGCAGGCATTTCGGCAATTTCTTTTCTGCAAAAAATCAAGGAATCCACCCCGCGCAGGCGGTGCGTTGCAAAAACACCACATAAGTATAGAAAATTAGAAACATTCCTCCAATTCGTCCTCGACGCCCCTCCCTCTATATAGAGCGGCCGCTTGAACAAGATGGCAATGTTGTAGTTTTGTCACTCAGCAGTTCCTATAGGTGCGGTAGCGCACGGACCCTTCGGAACTCGGCCTCGTAATCTTCACTCCAACATCACTGTCAAGGCACGCGATGTCACCCTACCTTTTCAACTTATGGGAGTTTCCTGTGAATAATTCGAAGAAGATCGCCCTGGCCGTCGCCATGCTCTGCGCCGCCAGCTCCGCGCTGGCCCAAGACGCGGCAACCCCGATCGTCAATCCGTCCTGGTACATCCAGCCGAGCGTCGTCGGCATGAAGCCCGACGCCGACTTCGGCGTGGACGACAAGGACTGGGGCGGCGGCCTGAAGTTCGGTAAGGCGGTGCACCAGTACTGGGACATCCAGGTTGGCGCCACCCACGCCCGTACCGAAGACGGCGCTGCGCGTTATCGCCAGACCCTGCTTGGCGTCGATGCGCTGCTGATGCTGTCGCGCGAACGATTCCGCCCATTCGTCCTGTTCGGCGTCGGCGCCGAGCGCGACAAGGTTGATAACCCGCTGCGCCGCGTCAGCAAGAACTCGCCCTACGCCACCATGGGCGTCGGCTTCCAGGTCGACCTGACCCCGCAGTGGAACCTGCAGGCCGACATCCGCTCGGTGCGCGGCTTCCTGCGTGACGACGAGCTGTATGGCTTCAAGCAGAGCAACAACAAGTACGTCACCGTTGGCCTGAACTACGCCTTCAACCCGCCGCCAGCCCCACCGGCGCCGCCGGCACCGGCACCGATCGTCGAAGCCCCGGCTCCGGCTCCGGCCCCGGTCGCTCCGCCGCCGCCGCCACCGGCCCGCTTCGAGAAGATCACCCTGGAAGCCTCGAAGCTGTTTGATTTCGACAAGGCCGAAGTGCGCCTGCCGGCGCCGCGCCTGGACGAGATCGCCGCTGCCCTGCAGGCCGACACCAGCATCACCAACGTCGACATCACGGGCTACACCGACCGCCTGGGTTCGGAAAAGTACAACCAGAAGCTGTCGGAGCGCCGCGCCAACGCCGTGCGTGACTACCTGGTCAGCAAGGGCGTCGACGGCAGCCGCCTGAACGCCGTCGGCAAGGGCGAGGAAAACCCTGTCGTCCAGTGCAACCAGAAGAAGCGTGCCGAGCTGATCAAGTGCCTGGAACCGAACCGCCGCGTCGAAGTCGAGCAGATCACGATCGAAAAGCGCGTGCAGTAATGTGACCCGGCCGGCGAGGCAACGGCCTGTTCCATCGGGCGCTCGCTGGCCGCCCACACCACAAGGGGCCTCGGGCCCCTTTTTTCTTTTCTGGAGGATCCGGTATGGCTGTAAAAAAATGGCTTCCATTCTCACGCCAGATCATCCATGTGATGCGCTGCGCGGTCACCGAATGGCTGGGGCACCGCGCGTCCAGCAAGGGTGCCGCCCTGGCCTTCTACACCCTGTTCTCGCTCGCCCCCATCCTGGTGCTGGTGATTGCAGTCGCAGGCTTCTTCTATGGCGCCGATGCGGCCCGCGGCCAGTTGTTCAACGAATTGCGCGGCCTCGTGGGCGCCCAGGGCGCCGACACGATCCAGGCCGTCCTGGCCGGCGCCCAGAACAAGGAAACCGGACGCCTGGCGACCATCGTCGCGACCGTCCTGCTGCTGGTCGGCGCCACCACCGTGTTTGCCGAACTGAAGGACAGCCTCGACGAAATCTGGGACGTGCCGCCGCCGAAGGACGCGAGCTGGTGGGACACCGTGCGCACGCGCCTGCTCTCCTTCGGCCTGATCCTGGTGCTGGGCTTCCTGCTGATGGTGTCGCTGGTGGTGAGCGCGGCGATGGCCGTGGTCGAGAACTACTTCGGCGGCATGTACAAGGAGGCGTCGATCATCGTCGGCTGGATTTCCTCGTGTATCAGCTTCCTCGTCATCGCCACCCTGTTCGGCGTGATCTACAAGCTGCTGCCGCGCATCAAGCTGTCCTGGCATGACGTGACCATCGGCGCCCTCGGCACCGCGGCCATGTTCACGCTGGGGAAATTCGGCATCGGCCTCTACATCGGCAACAGCGGCGCGGCGAGCAGCTTCGGCGCGGCGGGCTCGCTGATCGCCCTGCTGCTCTGGGTGTACTACTCGGCCCAGATCTTCTTCCTCGGCGCGGAATTCGCCCGCCAGTACGCGCTGCAGCTGGGCAGCCTGCGCCACAAGCCGGACCACGAGACCGGCGCCAAGAACGTCAAGCGCATGGCCTGAAGCGCCTGGCGCGAGGCCTGGCCGGCTGCTATTCCCCCAGCAGTTCGGCCAGCGCCTCCATCCCTTCGACCCGCTCGGCGACCACCTTCAGCACCACCACCACGGGGACGCCGAGCAGCAGCCCCCACATCCCCCACAGCCAGCCCCAGAACAGCAGGCTGACGAACACGGCGGCCGGGTTCATTTTCGCGATCTTCCCGGTCATCCAGGTGGTGACGACCATGCCGACCAGGGTGGCGATGCCCATCGAGGCCCCGGCCACGAGGATGACCATGCGCAGCGACTCGAACTGCATGAAGGCCACCAGGCCGGTGGCCGAGGTGATCAGCAAGGGACCGAAGTAAGGCATGATGTGGGCCACGCCGGCGAAGATCGCCCAGGCCCCGGCGTTTTCCAGCCCGATGGCGCGCAGCGCCACCCACATCAGGAGCGCCAGCAGGATGTTGGTCACCAGCAGCATGAACATGTAGTTCTGGATCGAGGTGTTGATGTCGTCCAGGATGTGCACCGTCACCTTCTTGCGCGTCAGCGAGGGGCCGGTCAGCTTGACCAGCTTGCGCTTGAAGGTGTCGCCGGCGAGCAGCAGGAAGAACACCAGGAACACCACCATGGTGGCCTGGGTGACGAAGGAAGCCAGGCCGACCGAGCCGGCCAGCAGCCAGTCGGTAATCCGGAAACTCGACGAATGCGCCGCCATCGTGGGACGGCGCTGGATCAGGCGCGGGTTGGCGCCGACGTTGGCGGTGGCCTGCTCGATCTCGGCGGCCGCCTTCTGCACGCGCTGGATGGTCGAGCCCTCGCCGCCGGCGGCGCTGGTGACCAGCTTGGTGACCTTGTGCGTCAGCGTCGGCAGCTCGTCGAGGATGTTGAAGAATTCGTCCTGCAGGCGGTACATGGTCGCGCCCATGCCGCCGAGCAGCGCCGCGGTGACGATGGTGGCGCCGATCAGGCGCGGAATGTGCACGCGCTCGAGCCAGCGCACGACCGGGCTCAGGGTATAGGCGATGAAGATGCCGAGCAGGAGCGGCACGAAGAATTTTTGCGCCCATTGCAGCGCGAAGACAAAGGCCACGGTGGCCAGGATGCCCAGCGACAGGCCGCGGGCGTTCACGTGGATGGGGAGGCGCAGGCCTCCGGCGTGGAGAGCGAGATCGTCGGCCGGACCGGCGACGGGTTCCGGCTTCACGGCCTCGGCCGTGATTGCCGGAGTTGCCTCGGGGGCGGCGGGTTTGTGTGGCTCGGCGGGAGCCGAGCCAGGACTGGCGAGTTGCATGTGTTTGCCGAAATGAGTTTGCCGGTCCGCGCCGCCCCGGCGGCGGGACTTACTTCACGCGGATGTCGTTCTTGACCGATGTTACACCCTTCACGCCACGTGCGACCTCGACGGCGCGCTGGGCGTCGCTCGGCTGGGCCACGAAGCCCGACAGCTGGACGTCGCCCTTGAAGGTCTCGACGTTGATCTCGGTCGCCTTCACGGTCGGATCGGCGGCGAAGGCGGCCTTCACCTTGGCGGTGATGACGCTGTCGTCGACGTATTCGCCGGCGCTTTCGCGCTGCGGGCCCGAAGCGCAACCGACCATGGTGAATGCGAGGGCGCCAGTGAAGACGGCGGTAGCGAGACGTTGGGTGATTTTCATGATGTATCCCTTTCTTTCGTTGGTCAAAGTTACAGCGTTGCTCACTGCGAGCGGGACCGGTACGTCACTTGCCGTACGCGGTTTTTGCGGCCTGGACGCACTGGTCCTTCGCCGCGCCGGCAAACGCGTCGCACTTCTCGAGCGCGACCCGGTATTCAGCCGTCAGTTTGTCTTCGCGCGCGTTGTTGCGCGCTTCGATCGTCTTGCGGTCCGCGGTGGCGTCGGCCTGGGCGGCGATCAGGGTCGCCTTGGCCTGCTTCAGGCACACGTCGCGGTCATTGCCCGCCAGCGCGCCGCAGCGCGCCTTGTCGCGCGCATAGTTGGCGTCGGCGATGCGCATGCGGGCCTGGGTATAGGCCTTCAGGGTGTTCTTGTAGGCGGCGCCCGCTTCTTCCTCGGTCCGCACGCGCTCGGCCTTGGCCTCGGCCTCGCAGACGTCGTGCGGGTTGCCGCTGAGGCTGTCGCAGCGGGCGCGGGCCGTCTTGTAGTTGGCGTTGGCCATGTCGCGCGCCCGCTCGTAGGCGGTCTTGGCGTCCGGCACCGCAGCGGTGGCGGCGGGCGCGCCGGCGACGGCTGCCGGGCTTGCCGGCG
>DEKZ01000414.1:0-19287 GCA_002354135.1 Massilia sp. UBA2709
ACGCTGGCCGGCCATCCCGGTCGTGCTCGCCACGGGCTACACCGAGCGCCGCGTGTCGATCCCGGGCGTAAAAATCCTGGCCAAGCCCTACGACCTGGAGCAGTTGACCGGCCTGCTCGGACGCCTGACGGGACGCCGCTGATTCTCCTTTGTCCATGAGCAAGGCAGCGCGCCCGCTTGCGGCGACTCACTAGAATGGGCCGCGGGACTGTTCCCGGACAAGAATGAGGAGGCGATCATGGTCAAGGTGGCGGTTATCGTTGGCAGTACCCGTCCGGGCCGCAAGGCGCTGGACGTGGCGCGCTGGGTGATGGACGCGGCGGCCAGGCGCAGCGACGCGGTCTACGAACTGGTCGACATCCAGGATTTCAACCTGCCCCTGCTCGACGAGCCGGTGCCGCCCTCGATGGGCCAGTATTCGAAACCGCACACCCTGGCCTGGGCGCAGAAGATCGCGCAGTACGACGGCTTCGTGTTCGTCACGCCCGAGTACAACCACGGCACCTCGGGCGCCCTGAAGAACGCCATCGACTTCCTGTACAAGGAATGGAACAACAAGGCGGCCGGTTTCGTCGGCTACGGCAGCGCCGGCGGCGCGCGCGCCATCGAGAGCCTGCGGCTGGTGATGGGCGAACTGATGGTGGCCGACGTGCGCGCCCAGGTGATGCTGTCGCTGTTCACCGATTTCGAGAATTTCGCCACCTTCAAGCCGGCCGCCCACCACGCGCAGTCGGTGAATGCCATGCTCGACCAGGTGGTGGCCTGGAGCGGGGCGCTGGCGGCCTTGCGCCAGCAGGCGGGCTGAGGGCACTCGCCGGCAAGACGAGGGCTGCTACAATCGGCGCCTTTTGCCACGCAGCGCCGATGAACCAGCCCCAGAGACTCCGCCGCGCCACCTGCGCTTCCTGCCTGCGCGCCCAGGCGGCCTGCATCTGCCGCTGGGTGCGGCCGGTCGAATCACCGGTCGAATTGCTGATCCTGCAGCATCCGCTCGAGGTGGCCAACGCCAAGAACAGCGCGCGCCTGCTGCACCTGAGCGTGAAGGGCAGCGTGCTGGAAGTCGGCGAAGCCTTTGATCCGGCGCGGCTCGACGCGCTGCTGCATGCGGGCGGGCGCAGGCCGGTGCTGCTCTACCCGGAAACACCGGATGCGCCGGCCCCCGCGCCTTTGCCGGAGCCGGCCCGATTGCGCCTCGTCGTGCTCGACGCCACGTGGCGTAAAAGCCGCAAGATGCTCCACCTGAATCCAGCCTTGCGGGAGCTGCCGCGGCTGGCGCTGCGCGACATGCCGGCCTCGAACTACCGCATCCGCAAGGCGCACGCGCCGGACCAGCTCTCGACGCTCGAGGCCAGCGCCCACGCCCTGGGACAGCTCGACGGGGACCGTACGCGCTATGCGCCGCTGTTCGCAGGTTTCGACGGCTTCGTCGGGCAGCAGGCCGCGTTTGTACCGTCGGATGCGACATCGCATGCGCCACGCTTGAATTGAAGCGCAGAGCGGCGTACCATACTGTATAAATATACAGTTAATGGGTGCCGCATGGCTGATCGCGAACGAACAATTGACCGGGAATACAGCGCCGAGCAGATCGTGCTGCCGCCGCGTCCGCCCGCCGCAACGAAGGGGCGGGGCGCCGTTTCGAATATCCAGGGCCGCTACGAGCTGAACGGCCGCGAGCGTTTCGACGACGGCTGGGCCGTTCCCGATGACGGCGACGTCCCTGCGCCGTTCAGGACCGTCGTCAGCGACGAGATCGCGAAGTCCATTCTCTCGCGCAACAGCTCGCCCGACATCCCCTTCAATGTCTCGCTCAACCCCTATCGCGGCTGCGAGCACGGCTGCATCTATTGCTTCGCCCGGCCGACCCACAGCTACCTCGGGCTCTCGCCCGGGTTGGACTTCGAGACCCGCATCTTCGCCAAGGTAAACGCGGCCGAGCTGCTGCGCCGCGAACTGGCCAGCCCTTCGTACAAGCCCGAGCACATCGCCATCGGCGTCAACACCGACGCCTACCAGCCCTGCGAACGCGAACGGCGCATCACGCGCGAGGTGCTGGAAGTGCTGCACGAATGCCGCCATCCGGTCGGGCTGGTCACCAAGTCCTCGCTGATCGAGCGCGACATCGACCTGCTTGCGCCCATGGCGGCGAACGCCCAGGCCTGCGCGGCGATTACCCTCACCACCCTCGACTCGGAAATCTCGCGCACCCTGGAGCCGCGCGCGCCCACGCCGGCGCGGCGCCTGCGCACCATCCGCACGCTCACCGACGCCGGCATTCCAGTGAGCGTCAGCGTGGCGCCCATCATCCCTTTCGTGACCGAACCGGAAATCGAACGCATCCTCGAGGCGGCGCGCGACGCCGGCGCCGTGAGCGCGCACTACGTGGTGCTGCGCCTGCCCTGGGAAGTCAATCCGCTGTTCCAGGAATGGCTGGAAGCCCATTTCCCCGAGCGTGCCCAGCGGGTGATGAACCGCGTGCGCGACATGCGCGGCGGCAAGGATTACGACAGCGATTTCGGCCGCCGCATGCACGGCGAGGGCGTCTGGGCCGACCTGATCCGCCAGCGCTTCAACAAGACCGTCGAGCGCCTTGGCCTGGGGGCATTGCGCGGGCGCTTCGAGCGGCTCGACACCTCGCAGTTCCGGCGGCCGCTGGTGGTGCCGGCATCGACGCCCAAGCAGAAGGGAAAGGCAAGCGCGCAACTGGACCTGTTCTGATCCTCCTGCGGCCTTCCCGCTCTCATCCCGCTCTCATCCTGCTGATCCTTGATCCAGCTTAGCGAGCATGGCTGGCGTCGGAACCGCGCTTCCAGCGCCCCGGTCCAACCCAGCACACCTGAACTTGCCAGCGACAAGGAGAATGACATGAGGGGGACAGCATGGGTATCCGACTAGGCGAACTGGTCGAGCGTTTCGGCGGCCAATTGATGGGCGACGCCAGCATCGAAGTGTCAGCCATCGCCCCGCTGGACCGGGCCGGCGTCACCGACATCAGTTTTCTCAGCAACAGCAAGCTGCGCGCCCTGGCCGCGCAGAGCCATGCGGCGGCCCTGATCCTGGCCCCAGCCGACGACGCCGAGGTGGCAGCCACCTACGAGGGCGCGCGCATCGTCACTCCGAATCCCTATGCGTATTTCGCGCGCGCCGCGCAGTACTTCGTGGCCGCGCGGGGAGGGGCGCCGGAACCCGGCGTGCACCCCACCGCCGTGGTGCACCACAGCGCCCAGGTCGACCCCAGCGCCCACATCGGCGCCCACGTCACGGTGGAGGCGGGCGCCGTCATCAAGGCCGGCGCCGTCATCGACCCCGGCTGCTACATCGGCCGCGAGGCGGTCGTCGGCGAGGACACGCATTTCTTCGCCAACGTCACTTTCCACGCGCGCTGCGTCATCGGCGTGCGCGGCATCCTGCACTCGGGGGCCGTCATCGGCGGCGACGGTTTCGGCTTCGCCGTGGACGACGGCGCCTACATCAAGATCCCGCAGACCGGGCGCGTGGTGATGGGCGACGACGTCGACATCGGCTCGAACACCACGGTCGACCGCGGCGCCCTGGACGACACCGTGATCGAGGACGGGGTCAAGCTCGACAACCAGATCCAGATCGGCCACAACTGCCGCATCGGTGCGCACACGGCCATGGCCGGCTGCGTCGGCGTGGCCGGCAGCGCGAAGATCGGCAAGCACTGCACCTTCGGCGGCGCGGCCATGATCAACGGCCACATCGAGATCGTCGACAACGTGCACATCACCGCAGCGACCATGGTGCCGAACTCGATCACCGAGCCCGGCCGTTATACCGGTTACTTCCCGGTTGCCAGGAATGCCGAATGGGAGCGCAATGCCGTGCTGCTGCGTAACCTGACCACCATGCGCGAAAAGATCCGGGCGCTCGAAAAGGCGATCAAGGCATTGAGCGCGGAGAAGTAAGATGTGTCCGGCTGGCGCCGCTTGTATGCCTGAGCAGCGACAGCCGCGATGCGGACCAGGCAGGCTGTGCCGCGCCTAATCTTTCTCTTCGCTATCGTTGTCCTCGTCGCTTTTGCTGCCCTGGTAACGCTCGTTGTTCGGATTAAGCTGATCCGACCGGTTGTCCAGGCTGGCCTGATGAGCGTCATTGTTCGGGTTCATGCTGTCGCTGCGATCGTCGTTCGGCGTCCTGCCCATGATTCCTCCCTCACGTCAGTGGTCCGGCACACGGGCCGTAGCCCTCCATTGGACCGGCTCGCCCCGGGAAGTTCACGCGCATCAGCGGCAGGCGGGGAGCGGCAAGGCTCCCCGCCTGCGTACCGCCCGCTGCAGTGCGTTACTGCGCCTCCATCCTCACCGCGCCCTCGACGAGCGCCGCGCCCTCGCCGCTGCCGGCGCCGTTATCGTAGAGGACAACTTCCTTGACGCCCGGCGCCTGCTGCCAGATGCGCATGCGGATGCGGTCCTTGCGCGTGCCGGCGCCATCGCTGGTCGTCAGCAGGAACTGCACCTTGCCCTTGCCGCTGACCGTGCCGGTGCCCCGGTATTGCACGCGCGCCGGCGTGGCCAGTACCGCCACGTCGGGGTCGCTGCGCAGGCTCAGGCCGGGCGCGTCGAACACGATGGCGGCGCTGCTGCGGGCCTGGTTCCCGCCCGGCGTGCCTTCGGCAACGAAAGCGAAGGCCGCCAGCCCGGACAGTCGTGGATTGGCAGTCGTTGACCCCGGCATCGACATGAAACTGCCTTCGCCGGCAAGCGCGGCGGCGCTCGCGCACACCACGATCCTGCGCTGCACGGTCGTGCTCTTGCCGGCGCTGTCGGTGATCGTCAGCTTCACCGTGTAGATGCCGGCCTTGCGGTAGGCGTGCTGGCCGCTGACGCTGCCGGCGCCGTTCCTGCCGCTCACCGCGCCGGTGCTCCTGCTGCCGTCGCCCCAGGTCCAGGTGGCGGTATGGGTGTCGCGCGGATCGGCGTCCTTGAACGCCGCCGAGAACGCCAGCGGGATGCCGACGCGCGCGTTGCCGGTGATCTTGATCGGTCCGGCCACCGGCGCGGAATGGCTGTGTGCGGCGTGCGGCACCAGCAGCACCAGGCCGGTATTGGCACGCGCGAGGATGGTGCCGCTATCGTTGATGTCGATGCCCTCGTGCAGCACAAAGCCGGCGGGAGCGTGCGGGACCAGGGTGTTGAGGTCGACGAAGCCGGCGGCCCGGGTCCAGACGTAGGCACGTCCATTGAGGGTGCCGACCACCTGTCCGCGGTTGTTCAGGCCAAGCGCCGAGGTGAGGATCCCGGGCTGGCCTTGCCCGATCTCGATCAGCCCGGTGTCGTGCGACCAGATGAATCCATGGGAGGGGAGGGTGGAATCGACGAGGTCGCCGATCACGAGGCCCCTCTCGTTGATGCGGGTGGCGAGCGAGCGGTCGCTGCGCCCGGCCGCCAGGTCGATCAGCCCTGCCTGGGGCGTCCAGAGGAAGGCGTGCGGCGGGGCGTCGGGGCTGGACGGCGTGGCGCCGACGATCTGGCCGGCATTGTTGACGTCGGCCGCGTACGTGGAGTCGCTGGGGAAGGTGCCCAGGCTCTGGTAGCCTCCGGCCCGGGTCCAGCGGAAAGCTTCCTGCAAGAACCGTCCGCCCTCGAAGGGCCCCCCGAACCCGACCACGGTGCCGGCCTCGTTGAGCGCAGTCCCGATCGCAATGCCGTCGGCGCGGCCGATGTCCAGCATGCCCGTGGAGGGACTCCACAAGAAGGCATGGGAGAGCGCGGGGCCTTCCGCATCAAAATCCGCAACGCCCGTGACCTGGCCTTTGTTGTTGATGTCGGCGGCGCCCGACCTGCCCTGGCCGGGGCTGGAGAGGTCGACCATGCCAGTCGCCTGGCTCCAGCGGAAAGCGTGGACAACGGTGCTGGCGGCGTCCACGCTGGCTTCGCCCACGACCTGCCCGAGGTCATTGATCGCAGTCGGCAGGACGAAAGGGCCGCCGAGGGTGCCGATGTCGCGCACCGTGTTGCCGTCGAAGAACCTGCCCCTGGGAATGCCGTCGACAGTGTCGTAGAACGCCACCTGTCCCCTGCCGTTGAGGAGGCCACCGGTGCCGCTGGCGGACACGGGGACGATCCGGTAGCCCGTGCGCTCCGGCGTCGGCGTGGGCGTGCCGGCGCTGGCAAGCGCAGCCAGGGCGCAGGCGGACGCGGCGATGAGCGGGTAGAGCAGCCAGCGCGGCGCCCGCAGACGCCGCTTTTCGATACTCGATTGCATTTGTTCCTCCTTTGACATTTGAATGCGCTTCGTCAATATGTCATCAGAGAAACGACGCTAGACGGAGCACCATTCCAGCTTAGGAGTTTGGTCGAGCCCGCTCATGGGGAAGCGCAAACCTGGTGCGTGGTGTCCGTGCGGCAACGGCTCGGCCATGCAAGCCGGCGCCTCAGTGTGCCGCCAGCTCCACCAGGTGGCGCTCGATCTCGAACACGTGCGGATCATCCTTGCCCAGCTCGCGCAGCGCCTTGGCCAGTTCCAGCAGGTATTCGCTGTTCGGCCCGCTCGGGCCGCGCGACTGCGCAATCTGCTCGGCGATGGCCTGCTCGCTGGCCGGGCCGAGGAAGGCTGCGTTCTCGTGCGTGGCGATGTACACCAGGCCTTCGACGCTGCTGCCGTCCTCGAAGCGGATCTCGGTCGCCAGGCGCAGGTAGCCGTTCTTTTCGCGGTGGTCGAGGTGGGCGAATTCCTCGGGCGTGACGAGGTAGGCCATGCCGTGGCAGACGGCGCCGGGCTCGGGCACCAGGGTCACCACGCGCCCCGGCGCGGTCTCGGTGCCGCGGTGGTCGTGCGAGCCCTGCCAGAAGCGGCGGCTCCAGCCCGTGATGTTCGCCGGGCGGCGTTCAAGGTAGGGGAAGTCCGCCTTGTAGATCAGCGAGCCGTAGCCGAACAGCCAGACGCTGGCATGGCTGTTGAACTTGTCCATGCGCTGGTTGATGGCGATGGTGTTGTGGGACATGGTGCGGTGCGGGCAGAAAACGATGCTCCGATTCTAGCGCAGCCGCGCGATGGCGGCAGGCAAGCCTTCGGCTTCCCTTGCTTATCTTCTAGCGCCGACGTTTCGATGCAACATACGGGAACAGGAAGTCGATGAAGCTCTCCGCCGCCGGCGACAGCGAGCGCCCGGCGCGCGTGTAGACGAAGAAGCGGCGCGTCAGCACCGGCTCCTCAAGCGGACGCATGCGCAGCTGGTAGAGGCGCGCCAGCGGCTCGGCGTAGGGCAGGCAGACCGTGATCCCCAGGCCGGCGCTGACCATCGCCAGCGCGGTCGTCATGAAGGTCACCTCGTTGGCCGGTTTCAGGGGCACCTCGCGCAGCAGCGCGTGCATGTCGGCCAGCAGGCGCTCGGTGAACTGGCCCTGCAGGGCAATGAAGGGGAAGCGCGTCACGTCCTGCCAGGTCACCCGGTCGGCGCTTTCCAAAGGGTGGCCTTGCGGGAAGACCAGGGCGAACGGCATCTCGAACAGCTCCCGGACTTCGAGCTGCGGCGTCGGCTCGCGTTCCGGCCCGATGCCGATGTCCGACTCGCCCGACAGCACGCGCGCGATCACGCTGTCGACTTCGCTGTCGGCCAGGCGCACGTCGATGTCCGGGTAGGTCGTGCGATAGCTTGCGATCGCTTCGGGCAGCAGGGTGCAGCACATCAGTTGAGGCGCCGCAACGCGTACGATGCCTTTTCGCAACTGCGTATGGTCCGCGACGTTCGCCAGCGCACCGTCGAGGTCGTCGATCATCTGGCTAAATAGCGGATACAGCTCGCGGCCGATGTCCGTCAGGGTGATCCGTCGCGTCGAGCGGTCGACCACGCGGGCGCCCAGGGTCTGCTCGAGTTCCTTGATCAAGCCGGACAGGGCCGATTGCGTGACGTGCATGCTTTGCGCCGCCAGCGTAAAGTTACCAGTCTTGGCGACCGCCACGAAGGCACGCATCTGGCGCAGGGTGGGATTCATAAGATAATCCGATAAATAGGCCGGAAAATATTGATTGTATGATAGTCCGTTTTCATCTTTAATGGCGGCAACTATGCAACAACAAAGGAAAGCGCCATGAAACTCGCCACACTCAAAGCCGGCGGCCGCGACGGCACCCTGGTCGTCGTCAGCCGCGACCTCGTCACCTGCCAGGCGGTCCCGAAGATCGCGCGCACCCTGCAGTGCGCGCTCGACGACTGGGAACACATCGCGCCGCAGCTGGAGGCAGTTTACAAGCGCCTCAACGCCGGCACCGCCGACCAGGCCGAGTCCTTCATCGAGATGGAATGCCACTCGCCGCTGCCGCGCGCCTACCAGTGGTGCGACGGTTCGGCCTACATCAACCACGTCGAGCTGGTGCGCAAGGCGCGCAACGCCGAGGTGCCGGCTTCCTTCTATACCGATCCGCTGATGTACCAGGGCGGCTCCGACCGCTTCATCGGCCCCTGCGACCCGATCGCCGTCATGTCGGAAGACTGGGGCGTGGACCTGGAAGCCGAAGTGGCGGTGGTCACCGGCGACGTGCCGATGGGCGCCAGCCTCGAACAGGCGGCCGGCGCAATCCGCCTCGTCATGCTGGTCAACGACGTCTCGCTGCGCAACCTGATCCCGAACGAACTGGCCAAGGGCTTCGGCTTCTACCAGTCGAAGCCGGCCAGCGCCTTCTCGCCGGTAGCGGTCACGCCGGACGAGCTGGGCGACGCCTGGCGGGACAGCAAGCTGCACCTGCCGCTGCTCGTCACCCTCAACGACCAGTTGTTCGGCAAGCCGAACGCCGGCGAGGACATGACCTTCAGCTTCGCCCAGCTGATCGCCCACGCGGCGAAAACGCGCGAACTGGGCGCGGGCAGCATCGTCGGCTCCGGCACGGTCTCGAACAAGCAGGGCAACCTGCACGGCTCGAGCATCGCCAACGGCGGCGTCGGCTACTGCTGCCTGGCCGAGGTGAGGATGTACGAAACCATCGAACACGGCGCGCCGAAAACGCCGTTCCTGCGCTTCGGCGACAGCGTCCGCATCGAGATGCTGGACGTCACGGGCGCGAGCATCTTCGGCGCCATCGATCACGAAGTCGCGCATTACCACGGGAGGAAGGAATGAAACTCTATACGTACTTTCGCAGCTCGGCCGCCTACCGGGTGCGGATTGCGCTGAACCTGAAGGGCCTGAACTACGAGGCGGTGCCGGTGCACCTGCTCAAGGACGGCGGCGAGCAGCGCCAGGAGGAGTACCGCAAGATCAACCCGAGCGGCCTGGTGCCGGCCTTCCAGGACGAGCGCATCACGCTGACCCAGTCGATGGCGATCATCGAATACCTGGACGAGCGCTTCCCGGCCGTGCCCCTGATGCCGCACGACGCGCCGGGCCGCGCCCGCGTGCGCGAGCTGGCCCAGATCATCGCCTGCGACATCCACCCGCTGAACAACCTGCGCGTGCTGCGCCACCTGGTCCATGAACTGAAGCTGAGCGAAGAAGCCAAGACCGAATGGATCCAGCACTGGATCCGCGAAGGCCTGGGCGGCCTGGAAGCCCACCTGGCGCGCGACCCGGCGGCCGGCCCGTTCTGCCACGGCGCCTCGCCCACCATGGCCGACTGCTTCCTGGTGCCGCAGGTGTTCAATGCCCAGCGTTTCGGGATCGACATCAAGGCCTACCCGAACATCGCCCGCATCCACGCCCACTGCGAGGAACTGCCGGCCTTCGCCGCCGCGCACCCGTCGAAACAGCCGGACGCGGAGTAAGCATCTCGGGCGATGGGTTCATCCGCCCGAGATGCTTTCCCGAGATGCTTGCCGTAGGGTGGGCAGCTCCATCCGAAGCGGCCGATCATCCGCCAGGCGTGCGCTGCCCACGCGGTGATCGCTGCCGCCCGCACAGCCGCGCTCAGCGCCGGCACTGGTCGGCGCGCTGTCCACGAACCGCACCAGGTCTTTCAATGCCGCGTCGTCGACCGGTCCGGCTCCGACGGCGTCGAGATCTCGTCCAGCGTCCGGTCGACCTGGGCCGAATGCTTGGTCGCCATGTCGCCCAGCGAGACGATGCCGACGACCTGCTGCGAATCCTCGTCGATCACCGGCACCCGCCGGATCTGGACGTCGCCCATCTGGCCCAGCACCTCGTCCACCGTCTGGCGCGTGGTGCAGGTGCGCACGTCGGTGCTCATCACGTCGCCCACGCGGGCAGTGGCTGGCGCCTGGCCGGCGGCAACCGAGCGCACCGTGATGTCGCGGTCGGTGATCATGCCGACCAGCTTGCCGCCATCGAGAACGGGAATCGCGCCCACGTTCAGCTCGTCCATCATCTGCGCCGCGCGTTGTACCGTTTCCTGGGGCGAAATGGTCTGCACGTCGCGCGTCATCACATCCTGAATCGTCTGCATGTCATTCTCCTTGTCGAGTGTTGGCGGAGGACCCGCGGGAACCGGCATCGATCATGCCTCGAAACGCGCAGCGGGCACGCCAGATTGAAGCGCGGAATCGCCCAGCCTGCGCGCCCTCGGTTCCGTCTTGCCTGCGCTACAATCCGCTTCTTTTTTCGCCGCCACGCCATGACCGACACCATCATCCCCGCCGTCATTCCCGCCGCCATTCTCAAGGCCCTCGACCTGGCGGATGCCTCCTGGCGCCCGCACCTCCTGCGCGGCCTGGAAGCGGTGGCGCGCGCGAATCCCGGCTACCTGCCGGCGCTGGCGCTAGACAACTACCTGCCCACCGACAACCGCCTGTTCGCGGCCTTCGCCCAGCCGCTGGACCAGGTCCGCTACGTGCTGGTGGGGGAGGGGCCTTATCCGCGCGCCGAAAGCGCGACCGGCGTCTGCTTCATGGACGGGGCCGTGGGCGAGCTGTGGAGCGAGGGCGGACTGTCGAAACCGGTCAACCGCGCAACGTCGCTGCGCAACTTCATGAAGATGCTGCTGGTGGCGGACGGACAGTTGCAGGCGGACGCCACCGGTGGCGCGGCGATGGCGCCGGTGGCAAGCGCGGCCTTGTCGAACGGTTCGATCCGCACGCTGGCGGAACTGCAACGGAACCTGGAAGGCGAGGGCTTCCTGTTATTGAATGCTTCGCTGGTGTTCCGTTCGCACGTGAAGCCGGTAATCGATGCGCGCGCCTGGCTGCCTTTCCTGCAGGTGGTGCTGGCGGTGCTGGCCGAGCGGCCCGTGCCGCCGACGCTGGTGTTGTGGGGAAAGATCGCCGAGGAGCTGAAGAAGCTGCCGGAAACGGCGCAGTTCCCGCAGGCGGTGGCCGAGCATCCTTACAACCTGAGCTTTATCGGGCACCAGGGCATGCAGGACTTGTTCGGGCCGATGAAGTTGCTGCGCAAGCGCTGAGCCAAGCGGCGTCGCCATCCGTAGGGTGGCAGCTCCACCGGCATTGCCTGCTCATCCGCGGCGTTCGCGCTGCCCACGCGGTGATCGTCAGCCTGCGAACAATCGCTCCCGCGCCGGCACCCACTGATGGATATGCACGCCGCGTGGCGGCGCCGCCGAAACGCCCCTGGCGGTTTTTTGGGGGGGGCTCCAAGACAAGCCCCCTGGAATTTGCTATACTTGACTAAATCGTTCAACTAATCCGGTTTTTATCCGACTGCATCCACAAGATGCGCAAGGAGGTGGATTAGTGAACAAGAGCAATATTTTAACATTAACCGGGGTTGTGATGCGTCTGACCACCAAAGGCCGTTTTGCTGTTACTGCGATGATCGATCTTGCCATGCGTCAAGGCAATGGTCCCGTCACGCTGTCGGGCATCAGCCAGCGCCAGGCCATTTCGCTGTCTTACCTGGAGCAGCTGTTCGGCAAGCTGCGCCGCCACGAGATCGTCGAATCGATCCGCGGACCGGGTGGCGGCTACAGCCTGGCTAGAGCGGCCGACAAAGTGACGGTGGCCGACATCATCATCGCGGTCGACGAGCCGCTCGATGCGACCCAGTGCGGCGGCAAGGAAAATTGCCACGGCGCCGACGCCGCCAGCGGCACCCGTTGCATGACCCATGAGCTGTGGACCACGCTCAACGCCAAGATGGTTGATTACCTGGACTCGGTTTCCCTGCAAGACCTGGTCGACCAGCAAAAGCAGAAAGAACAAAACGTCGTGGTGGTGCACCGCACCGCCGCTGCCACCGTTGGACAAAACTGAAGCAAAGCAAACTGGAGTGAACTGATGAACGCGCCTTTGGACAAAAAAATCGAGCAGAGCTTCGTGACTGCGCCGCATTTCCCGATCTACATGGACTACTCGGCCACCACGCCGGTGGACCCGCGTGTCGCCGACAAGATGATTCCCTACCTGCGCGAGCAGTTCGGCAATCCGGCCTCGCGCAGCCACATGTACGGCTGGACCGCGGAAGCCGCCGTCGAGGAAGCGCGCGCCAACGTGGCCGCCATCGTCGGCGCCGACCCGCGCGAAATCATCTGGACCTCCGGCGCGACCGAATCGAACAACCTGGCCCTGAAGGGCGCCGCCCAGTTCTACAAGACCAAGGGCAAGCACATCATCACCGTGAAGACCGAGCACAAGTCGGTGCTCGACACGGTGCGCGAGCTGGAGCGCGTCGGCTTCGAAGCGACCTACCTCGAGCCGCAGGACAACGGCCTGATCACGATCGAGCAGCTGGAAGCGGCGATCCGTCCGGACACCATCCTGGTCTCGGTCATGCTGGTGAATAACGAGATCGGCGTCATCCAGCCGATCGCCGAGATCGGCGCGCTGTGCCGCGCCAAGGGCATCATCTTCCATTGCGACGCCGCGCAAGCCGTCGGCAAGGTCCACATCGACCTGGAGAACACCAAGGTCGACCTGATGACCTTCACCGCGCACAAGGTGTATGGCCCGAAAGGCGTGGGCGCCCTGTACGTGCGCCGCAAGCCGCGCGTGCGCCTGGAAGCCCAGATGCACGGTGGCGGCCACGAGCGCGGCCTGCGTTCGGGCACCCTGCCGACCCACCAGATCGTGGGCATGGGCGAAGCCTTCCGCATCGCCAAGGAAGAGATGGACGAAGAGCTGGTGCGCATCAAGGCGCTGCGCGACCGCCTGGCCAAGGGCCTGATGGAGATCGAAGAGGTCTACATCAACGGCGACATGGACCAGCGCGTGCCGCACAACCTGAACGTCTCGTTCAACTACGTCGAGGGCGAGTCGCTGATCATGGCGATCAAGGACATCGCCGTGTCCTCGGGTTCGGCCTGCACCTCGGCCTCGCTGGAGCCGTCCTACGTGCTGCGCGCCCTGGGCCGCAGCGACGAACTGGCGCACAGCTCGATCCGCTTCACCATCGGCCGCTTCACGACCGAGGAAGACATCGATTTCACGATCGAACTGCTGAAGTCCAAGGTCGGCAAACTGCGCGAACTGTCGCCGCTGTGGGACATGTTCAAGGAAGGGATCGATCTCAACTCGATCCAATGGGCAGCCCACTAATTACTGAAGAATTCAAGGAGCATCAAAATGGCATATTCCGATAAAGTTCTGGACCACTACGAAAACCCGCGCAACGTCGGCGCCTTCGGCAAGGACGACGAATCGGTCGGCACCGGCATGGTCGGCGCGCCGGCCTGCGGCGACGTGATGAAGCTGCAGATCAAGGTCAACGAGCAGGGCCTGATCGAGGACGCGAAGTTTAAGACCTACGGCTGCGGTTCGGCGATCGCATCGAGCTCGTTGGTGACCGAGTGGGTGAAAGGTAAAACCCTGGACCAGGCGCTGGCCATCAAGAACACGCAGATCGCGGAAGAACTGGCGCTGCCGCCGGTGAAGATCCACTGCTCGATCCTGGCCGAAGACGCGATCAAGGCCGCCGTCGCGGACTACAAGACCAAGCACCCGACTGCATAAGTAGAACCCAAGCTGGAGGAACCACATGGCAATCACACTGACCGAAAAAGCTGCGAAGCACGTGAACCGCTACCTCGAGCGCCGGGGCAAGGGGATCGGCCTGCGCTTCGGTGTGCGCACGACCGGCTGCTCCGGCCTGGCCTACAAGCTGGAGTACGTCGACGAAGTGGCGGACGAGGACAACGTCTTCGAGTCGCACGGCGTGAAGGTCTTCGTCGATCCGAAGAGCCTGCCCTACATCGACGGCACCGAGCTCGATTTCGCCCGCGAGGGCCTGAACGAAGGCTTCCGCTTCAACAACCCGAACGTCAAGGACAATTGCGGTTGCGGCGAGAGCTTCCGGATCTGAGACCGCAGTTGGAGCTGAACCTTGCAGAACCACTTTGAGCTCTTCGGGCTGCCAGCCCGGTTTGAGGTCGACATGGCCGCCCTGGACGCGGCCTACCGCGAAGTCCAGGGCCGCGTCCATCCGGACCGTTTCGTGAACGCCAGCGACGCCGAGAAGCGCGTCGCGATGCAATGGGCGACCCGCGCCAACGAGGCCTACCAGACGCTGAGGAACCCGCAGAAGCGCGCGCAGTACCTGTGCGAACTGAACGGCGTCGACCTGCAGACCGAGTCGAACACGGCGATGCCGATGGCCTTCCTGATGCAGCAGATGGAATGGCGCGAAGCGCTGGGCGACGCCCGCGCGGCCAAGGACGCCGAGGCGCTGGACGAACTCGACGCCCAGGTGCGCGGCGAACGCAAGACCATGCTGGCCCAGGTCGGCAAGGAACTCGACGCGGGGAACTTCCAGAAGGCGGCCGAAGGCGTGCGCGCGCTGATGTTCCTCGATAAATTCGGCGACGAGGTACAGTACGCGTTCGAGGCGCTGGAGAGCTAGCACAGCGGCCCGGTAAGCCGGCGGACGTAGGGTGGGCGGCTTTGCCGCCCACGCGTTCAACAGGCCATAGCGAACCGTAGGTGGGCGCCCCCGTGCCCACCAAACGCCGGCCTCGCGTTGGCTCATCGTTCCGGTGGGCACGGGGCGCCCACCCTACGGGTCAACCTCCACCGCCACAGGCTGAATCGGCACCCCAAGAACAACAACCAGGTAACACACAATGGCACTTTTGCAGATTTCCGAACCCGGCATGTCGACCGCACCGCACCAGCACCGGCTGGCGGTGGGCATCGACCTGGGGACCACCAATTCGCTCGTCGCGACCGTCCGTAGCGGCAGCCCTGAAGTGCTCAGCGACGAAGAGGGCCGTGCGCTGCTGCCGTCGATCGTGCGTTACCTGCCGAACGGCCACGCCCACATCGGCCACAAGGCGCGCCCCCACCAGACCACCGACCCGAAGAACACCATCGTCTCGGTCAAGCGCTTCATGGGCCGCGGCCTGAAGGACATCGCCCACGCCGAGAACCTGCCCTACGATTTCGTGGATGCTCCCGGCATGGTGCAGATCAACACGGTCGCCGGCGTGAAAAGCCCGGTCGAGACCTCGGCCCAGATCCTTGCCACGCTGCGCCAGCGCGCGGAAGATTCGCTCGGCGACGAGCTGGTCGGCGCAGTCATCACCGTGCCGGCCTATTTCGACGACGCCCAGCGCCAGGCAACCAAGGACGCGGCCCAGCTGGCCGGCCTGAACGTGCTGCGCCTGCTGTCGGAGCCGACCGCGGCGGCGATCGCCTACGGGCTCGATCACGCCAAGGAAGGCGTCTACGCCGTGTACGACCTGGGCGGCGGCACCTTCGATATCTCGATCCTGAAGCTGTCCAAGGGCGTCTTCGAAGTGCTGGCCACCGGCGGCGACTCGGCCCTGGGCGGCGACGACTTCGATCACCGCCTGTTCTGCTGGATCACCGAGCAAGCCAAGCTGGCCCCGCTGTCGGACGAAGACACCGCGACCCTGATGGTCAAGGCGCGCCAGGCCAAGGAACTGCTGTCGACCAACGACGACACCACGATCGACGCCATCCTGAACTCGGGCGAGATCGTGCACGTCACGATCACCGCCGCCACCTTCGCCGAGATCACCAAGCACCTGGTCGCGAAGACCATGAACGCGATCCGCAAGGCCATGCGCGACGCTAACGTGAGCGTCGAAGACGTCGATGGCGTGGTCATGGTCGGCGGCGCCACGCGCATGCCGAGCGTGCGCCGCGCGGTGGGCGACTTCTTCCACACCATCCCGCACGCGAACATCGACCCGGACAAGGTGGTCGCCCTGGGCGCCGCCATCCAGGCCAACCTCCTGGCCGGCAAC
This sequence comes from Massilia sp. UBA2709, assembly GCA_002354135.1. GTDB lineage: Bacteria > Pseudomonadota > Gammaproteobacteria > Burkholderiales > Burkholderiaceae_D > Telluria. The sequence continues at coordinate 16,069 of DEKZ01000414.1, forward strand.
CGCGCCGAAGGCGACGACTGGCTGCTGCTCGACGTGACCCCGCTGTCGCTGGGCATCGAGACCATGGGCGGCCTGGTCGAGAAGATCATCCCGCGCAACTCGACCATCCCTTGCGCGCGCGCCCAGGAATTCACCACCTTCAAGGACGGCCAGACCGCGCTGGCGGTGCACGTCGTGCAAGGGGAGCGTGAACTGGTGTCGGACTGCCGTTCGCTGGCGCGTTTCGAATTGCGCGGCATCCCGCCGATGGCGGCGGGCGCCGCGCGGATTCGCGTCACCTACCAGGTCGATGCGGACGGGCTGCTGTCGGTGTCGGCGCGCGAGACGCGCTCGGGCGTGGAAGCCTCGATCACGGTCAAGCCGTCCTACGGCCTGGGCGACGACGAAGTGGCGCGCATGCTTCAGGATTCGTACAGCTCGGCGCAAGTGGACATGCAGATGCGCGCACTGCGCGAAGAGCAGGTCGAAGCCGAGCGCATCCTGCTGGCGACCCAGTCGGCGCTCGACAGCGACAGCGAGCTGCTGAGCGCGGACGAGCAGGAAGCCGTAGCGAAGCTGGTGCAGGCCGTGCGCGATGCGATTGCCGGCTCGAACGACGCCGCGGTCGAACCGGGCGCGCGCCAGAATGCGCTGCACGACGCGGTCCAGGCGCTGGCTCACGGCACCGAGGAATTCGCCGCGCGCCGCATGGACAAGAGCGTGCGCAGCGCGCTGGCCGGTAAGTCGCTGGACGAGGTGTAATAGAGCGCAGCGAAGGACGTAGGGTGGGCGCCCCGTGCCCACGCGTGACCGTTGCGTCGTGTTGGCGCGAAAAACAGGCCAACAATGCTCAAAGTTTACGCATGGGCACGGGGCGCCCACCCTACGGCTGCGCATCCAGAACAGTATAAATAATTTACGAGGTAACCCAAGTGCCACAAATCGTCATCCTGCCCCACCCGACGTTCTGCCCCGACGGCGCCGTCCTGGAAGCCCCGGCCGGTAAATCCGTCTGCGACGTCCTGCTCGAGAACGACATCGAGATCGAACACGCCTGCGACCGCGTCTGCGCCTGCACCACCTGTCACGTGATCGTGCGCGAAGGCTTCGACTCGCTGAACGAGCTGGAAGAAAAAGAAGAAGACATGCTCGACAAGGCCTGGGGCCTGGAGCCGAATTCGCGCCTGTCCTGCCAGGCGATCGTGGCCGAGGAAGACCTCGTCGTCGAGATCCCGAAGTACACCATCAACCACGCGGCCGAAAAGAGCCACTGAGGCCACCGAGGCCACTGAGAAGCCACTGACAGGATCCGCCATGAAATGGACTGACGTCACCGCGATCGCCGAAGCGCTCTACGAAAAATACCCGGACGTCGATCCGTCGACCGTGCGTTTCGTCGACCTGCACAACTGGATCGTCGGCCTCGACGGTTTCAGCGACGACCGCACCCGTGGCGGCGAACGCGTACTGGAAGCCATTCAGGCGGCATGGATCGATGAAGCACGCTAAGCAAACCAATCAAAAAGCCCCGGCGGTGCAGGAACTGCCGCCGGAGGTCCGTCCCGGGCAGTCGATCGAGCTGCTCAAGGAACTGCACATCCTCACGCGCGACGGCAAGCTGAACCAGGACAGCCGCCGCAAGCTGAAGCAGGTCTACCACCTGTACAACTTTATCGAGCCGCTGCTGATTGACGTACGCAGCGACGTGCGCGCCGGGAAGAAGGGCGTGTCCCTGGTCGACCACGGTGCAGGCAAGTCCTACCTCGGCTTCATCCTGTACGACCTGTTCTTCAAGGGCCTGGACGACGCCTCGCACATCTACGGCATCGAGACGCGCGAAGAACTCGTGCAGAAATCGACCGAGCTGGCGGCGCGCCTGGGTTTCAAGAACATGTCCTTCCTGCCGCTGTCGGTGGCCGAGTCGACCACGTCGAACCTGTTGCCGCCGACGGTAGACATCGTCACCGCGCTGCACGCCTGTAACACGGCGACCGACGACGCCATCGACTTCGCGCTGAAGAAGAAGGCGAAACACATGGTGCTGGTGCCGTGCTGCCAAGCCGAGGTCGCGTCGGTGCTGCGCAAGAACAAGGGCAGGGACCTGAAGAGCCCCCTCACCGAGATCTGGCGCCACCCGATCCACACGCGCGAGTTCGGGAGCCAGGTGACGAATGTCTTGCGTTGCCTGCAGCTCGAAGCGCACGGCTACCAGGTGACCGTGACCGAACTGGTGGGCTGGGAACACTCGATGAAGAACGAGCTGATCGTCGCCACCTACAAGAACCTGCCGCGCCGCCGTCCGTCCGAACGCCTGCAGGAAGTGCTGTCCACGCTGGGACTCGAAGAGATGGGCCAGCGTTTCTATACCTCGCTGGCGGAGTCCGCCGAAGCCGCGGTTGAAGCTGCACCTGAAACCGTATCAACCCAAGATTGAACACCATGAGCGAACAACACTGGATCGACCTGCGCAGCGACACCGTTACCCAGCCTTGCCAGGCCATGCGCGCCGCAATGGCCGCGGCAAGCGTCGGCGACGACGTCTACGCCGACGACCCCACGGTCAACCGCCTGCAGGACTACGCGGCCGACCTGTTCGGCTATGAGGCGGGCATGTTCGCGCCCAGCGGCACCCAGACCAACCTGATCGCCCTGATGAGCCACTGCGGCCGCGGCGACGAGTACCTGGTCGGCCAGGAAGCGCACACCTACAAGTACGAAGGCGGCGGCGCCGCGGTGCTCGGCTCGATCCAGCCGCAGCCGATCGCCAACCAGGCTGATGGCTCGATCGCCCTGGCCGATATCGAGGTTTACATCAAGCCCGACGACATGCACTTCGCGCGCACCCGCCTGCTGGCGCTGGAAAACACCATCGGCGGCCGTGTGCTGGGCCAGGACTACATCGCGGCCGCCACCTCGCTGGCGCATGCGAAGGGTCTCGCCACCCACCTCGACGGCGCGCGCATCTGCAACGCCGCCGTCAATCAAGGCGTCGCGCTGCGCGAAGTCGTGAAGGGTTTCGACACGGTGTCGGTCTGCCTGTCGAAGGGCCTGGGCGCGCCGGTCGGTTCGGTGCTGCTGGGGCCGAAGGACTTCATCGAGCAGGGCAAGCGCTGGCGCAAGATGCTGGGCGGCGGCATGCGCCAGGCCGGCGTGATCGCGGCGGCGGCGCATTACGCGCTCGAGCATAACGTGCAGCGCCTGGTTGATGACCACGAGAATGCCGCCGCGCTGGCGCGCGGC
>DEKZ01000414.1:19305-19539 GCA_002354135.1 Massilia sp. UBA2709
GCGGCCTGGCCGGGATCGACGCGCTGAGCGTGTCCATGCCGCAGACGAACATCTTCTGGCTCGACGTGCCGGCGGCCGCCTGCGAGCCGCTGCGCGCGGCGTTGGCCGGCCAGGGCATCCGCGCCACCGTCGGCCCACGCATGCGCCTGGTGACCCACCTGGACATCAGCCCGGCCGACGTCGAGCGCACCGTCGCCGCATTCAAGACCTTCTTCAAAGATTGGCGCGCCTGAT
>DEKZ01000236.1 GCA_002354135.1 Massilia sp. UBA2709
CGCATCGCCTCGATCTCGAAGTTCGTCACCACCCTGGGCGCCATGAAGATGGTCGAGCAGGGACGCCTGGCGCTCGACCGGGACATCGGCGACTACCTGGGCTACCGCCTGCGCAACCCGCATTTCCCCGACCGCGCGATCACCCTGCGCATGCTGCTGACCCACACCTCGTCCCTGCGCGACGAGGGCGGCTTCAAGTGGGCGCCGGACGTCGACCTGCGCGAGGTCTTGCTGCCGGGCGGACGCCACTACGGCAAGGGCGCGGCCTGGGCCGCCGATCACGGGCCGGGCGGCTGGTTCGCGTACGTGAACTTCAACTACGGGCTGGTGGCCACCGTCATGGAGCGTGCCGGCGGCCAGCGTTTCGACCGCCTGATGCGCGCCCTGGTCTTCGACCCCATGGGCCTGAAGGCCGGCTTCTACCTGGCCGACTTCGCGCCGGCGCGCGTGCAGGACGTGGCGACGCTCTACCGCAAGCGCGAAAAGGATGGCGATGAGGCCTGGGACCCGGCCGGGCCCTGGATCGCCCAGGCCGACGACTTCGGCGTTGAGCCGCCGAGCGCGCCGCCGGGGCTGGAGCGCTACCTGACCGGGACGAACGGCACCCTGTTCGGCCCCCAGGGCAGCCTGCGCATCTCGGCCGACGAGCTGGCCGCCATCATGCTGATGCTGATGAACGGGGGCCGCCATGACGGGCGCCAGATCCTCGCGCCAGAGACCATCGCCACCATGCTGTCGCGGCAGTGGACTGCGCGGCCCGACGGCGCCAACGGCAACGGCGACAGCGACAACTTCCGCGGCCTGTACCACGCCTGGGGCCTGGGCAACCAGCACTTCGTCGACACCAGCAGCCAGGGGCCGGGAAGGCCCCGCGGCGACCGCCTGGTCGAGGGCGGCGGCTTCACGGGCGTGGGCCACCTGGGCTGGTCCTGGGGCCTGAATGCGCTCTTCGTGTTCGACCCGGCGACCAGGGACGGGATGATCTACGTGGCCAGCGGCGTCGGCGCCAACCCCGACCTGCAGCCGGGCCGCTTCTCGTCGGAAGCGCGCTTCCAGGAGCGCATCACCGACGCGCTCTATCGCGGCGCGATCAAGGCGCCGGCCCTGTCCAGAGCTGCATCCGCACCCGCCTCCGACTATGCGGCGCGGGCGGACGCCTCCGTCGGGGCCGGGCTGTCGTCCGTGGAAGCGGCCGGCCGCCGGTTGGCGATCCCGAAAGGCACGTGCACCATCGGGATAGTGCCGCCGGGCGAGGCGCGCAGGTGGGCCATCTGGTCGTCGAAGAAGATGTGGGGCTTGAACACGGCCAGCACGCGCGACTTGTCCATCCCACCGAGGAAGAAGGTCTCGTCGGCCGACACGCCCCAGCTCTTGAGCGTGGTGACCACGCGCTCGTGCGAGGGCGCGTTGCGCGCGGTGATGATGGCGATGCGCACGATGCGCCGGTAGCCGGCGTCGCGCCGCTGGGCGCGTTCTTCCAGGCGCTGCAGGATGGCCAGCTGGCGGAACATGGCGGCCAGCGGTCCGGGGCTGTGCGGGCGCGCCATGTGCAGCGTCTCGTGCGCGTGGAACTCGTCGAGATCGTTGTTGCGCTTGAAGACCGTTTCCGACTCGTCGTCGGCCAGCACGCCGTCGAAGTCGAAGGCCACGCGCAACTCCAGGTCGTCGTCCTCGTCGGCGATCTTCGAGGGCAGCACCAGCCCGGCCGGGTAGTCGACGGCGATCGCGCTCTTGACGTCCTCCTCGTTGGCGCTGAGGAAGAGCGAGGCGTTGAAGGCGGGGAGGTAGGGGTAGGGCGATTTCCCGTTCATGAAGGCCGCGCGCGAGATGTCCAGGCCATAGTGGGCGATCGAGCGCATCACGCGCAGGCCCGTCTCGGGCGAATTCCTCGAAAACAGCACCACCTCGACCGGCGACTGGCGCGGGAAGCATTTATTGATGTTCAGGAAGCGCCGGATGAAGGGGAAGGCCACGCCCTTGCCGAGTATGGTGTCGAGGTGTTGCTCCTGGTAGGCGCGGTATTCGTCGGCGCCGTGCCTGAGGTAGACCTGGTGCGACTCGGACAGGTCGAACAGCGCGCTCGAGGCGACGCCGATGACGAGTTTTTGTTCGATCGGGAATGGCATCAGCGTTCCTCCGCTAGTCTTGGACGACGCTGATCATAGCAGGGACGCAGGCGGATGCCGACGATGGCGCGCAAGAGGGGATCATCCGCAGCGACGGCGCCGGCCGGCAGGCGCGGCCTGGTGAAGACGGGGGAAGTACCGGCTGGCGCCGGAAAGCGGCGCGCTTCCCGGCGCGCCGCGCATGGCGATGGCTTAGCGGCCGGTGCCCGTGGTGGTGCCGGTGGTGCCGGTCGTACCAGTGGTGCCGGTCGTGCCGGTCGTGCCGGTCGTGCCCGAGGTGCCGGTCGTGCCCGAAGTACCGGTCGTGCCCGACGTGCCGGTGGTGCCGGTGGTGCCGGTCGCGCCCGAGGCGCCGCTGCCCGAGGTACCCCAGTTGCCCGAGGTGCCGGAGGTCGAGCCCGTGCCCGTGGTCGAGCCCGAAGTGCCCGAGCCGCTGGCGCCGGACATGCCCGAGCCGCTGGTCGCGCCGCTGCCCATGGTGCCCGACGAGCTCGTGCCCGACGACGTGTCGCTGGTACCGGTGGAGCTGCAGGCTGCCAGGCCCAGGCCCATCAGGCCGGCCAGCATGATGCTCAGATAAGTGCGCTTCATAGGTTTTCCTCCGTTGTTGTGTAAGGCGTCCATCATGCGAGCGCGGTGCTTGCTTCGCTATAGGAAGACAACGAGAGCGTTTGTAGGAGATACCGGACAGTCAAGGTATAGCTGTGTCCACGCGGTATGCATTATTTCCCAAGACCTGGCGTCGAGCTGCCAACCGGAAATGAAGGAGATACCTGCGCGGCATGACCGCGCAGGGCAGGAAGCTTACCGACGGCCGTCGCCAGACGAGCTGGAGCCGCCCGTGCCGCCAGTGCCGACGGTGCCGTTGGTATTGCCGAGGACGGCAGAGGTGCCGCCCTGCGTGGCCGGGGTGCCAGTGCCCAGAGTGCCGCTCGATCCGGTGCCGGTAGCATTGCTATTGCTCTGCGTGCCGGTGTTGCCCGTGGCGGTGCTACCCGCGCTGCCGGAACCGGAGGTGCCCCAGTTACCCGAGCTGCTCGAGGTCGAGCCCGCACCCATGGTGGAGCCCGATGTGCCCGAACTGCTGGTGCCGGACATGCTCGAGCCGCTGGTGCTGCTGGTGCTGCTGTCCATCGAGTCGGTGCCGGTCGAGCTGCAGGCTGCCAGGCCGAGGGCCATCAGGCCCGCGAGCGTGATGCTCATGGTGGTGCGCTTCATGGTAGTCCTCCTTTTTTGATGAAGGATTCCATCATGCGAGCGATCTCGTCGGTACGCCATAGGAACACGGCGGACGCGAGTGTAGGACCTGCCGGACAGTCACTCAGGCGTATTGTTCCGTGATCCAGTCCACCAGCGCCTCGCTCGGCAGCGGCCGGCTGTAGAAGTAGCCCTGGCCCTTGGCGCAGTGCTGGGCGCGCACCGCCTTGGCCTGGGCCGCGGTCTCGATGCCCTCGGCCACGGTGTTCATGCCCAGGCTGCTGGCCACCTTCACCGTGGCCTCGATCAGCACCTGGTGGTGGTGGCTGGTGTCGGCCTGGCACACGAAGGAGCGGTCGATCTTGACCGTATCCACCGGCAACAGATGCAGGCTGGACAGCGAAGAGTAGCCGGTGCCGAAGTCG
>DEKZ01000234.1 GCA_002354135.1 Massilia sp. UBA2709
GCGCAGGCGATCGCCCGCAACGAGCGGGTCAAGCTGGCGCCGCGCGACCCCGAGGGCCTGCGCTGGGCGCAGGGCTGGACCGTTTTCGCGGACCGCGACGGCGACGGCGATCCGGGGCCGGGCGACGACATCATCGCCGTGCACGGCCCCTTGCCGGACGGCGTCGCCTCGACCTTTGCCTTCACGAGTTCAGCGCCGCCGTATTACATCGCCTACAATGGCGCCGGGCGCAGTTGCAGCGACACGAGCAGCGGCGCCGCGCGCTGGGGCACGCTGTCGCTGTTTCACGGCGGCGCGATCCGGCGTATTAAAATCAACATGCTGGGCCGTGCCCGCGTGTGCGACCCGGCGCGCGACGACAACTGCGACGGGGCGCAGGCGCCACCCCTGAATTGAACAGATCATCGATGACAGTGCAGATCAAGACCGATACCGAAGGCATGGCGCTGGCCCTGGAGTGGGCCGCGAAAGGCATGTACATCACGGCGCCCAACCCGCGCATCGGCTGCGTGATCGTGAAGGACGGCGAGGTGATCGGCGCCGGCCACACCCAGCCGGCGGGCCAGGCCCATGCCGAGATCCAGGCCCTGCGCGACGCCGCCGCGCGCGGCATTGATGTGCGCGGGGCGACCGCCTATGTCACGCTCGAGCCCTGCAGCCACTACGGCCGCACGCCGCCATGCTCGAACGCGCTGGTGCAGGCCGGCCTGGGGCGCGTGGTGGCGGCCATGGGCGACCCGAATCCCCTGGTCTCGGGCCGCGGCATGGCCCAGCTCGAAGCGGCCGGCATCGCGGTTGCGATGGGCGTGCTGGCCGACGAGGCCTGCGAACTGAACATCGGTTTCTTCTCGCGCATGCGCCGCGGCCTGCCCTGGGTGCGCCTGAAGACCGCGGCCAGCCTGGACGGCTTCACGGCGCTGGAGAGCGGCGAAAGCCAGTGGATCACCGGGCCTGAGGCGCGCGCCGACGGGCACGCCTGGCGCGCCCGCGCCTGCGCCATCCTGACCGGCATCGGTACGGTGAAGATCGACGACCCGCAGCTGACCGTGCGCGGGATCGATACCCCGCGCCAGCCGCGCCGCGTGATCGTCGACAGCCGGCTCGAGATTGCGCTCGACGCGCGCATCNNCGGCCCTGGCCGACGAAGACAAGGCGGCGCGGCTGCGCGCCGCCGGCCATGAGGTCATCCTGCTCCCGAACGCGGGCGGCAAGGTCGACCTGCCGGCCCTGATGCGCGAGCTGGGCCGGCGCGAGATCAACGAAGTGCACGTCGAGGCGGGTTCGAAACTGAACGCCTCGCTGGTGCGCGAAGGCTGCGTCGACGAATTGCTGGTCTACCTGGCACCGAGCCTGATCGGCGCCGGGCAGGGCATGTTCGCGCTCGACGCCCCCGCGCGCCTGGCGGACAAGCACGAGCTGCGTTTCCACGCATGCGCGCAGGTCGGCGCAGACCTGCGCATCCTGGCGCGCTTCAACCACAACACTACGCAACACCACGACTACACCTGAGGAATAACGCTTTATGTTTACTGGAATCGTCGCTGCCGTCGGCAACATCAAATCGGTCTCGCCGCTGGCGGGCGGCCTGGATGCGGGCGTGCGCCTGGAAATCGATGCCGGCGGCCTGCCGCTGGCCGACGTCGCCCTGGGCGACTCGATCGCCATCAACGGCGCCTGCATGACCGTGGTCGAGAAGACCGGCAATGCGTTTGCCGTGGACGTCTCGCGCGAAAGCCTGAACAAGACGGCCGGGCTGGACGCCGTCGGCGAAGTCAACCTGGAAAAGGCGCTGACCCTGGCCGAACGCCTGGGCGGGCACCTGGTGTCGGGCCACGTCGACGGACTGGGCACGGTGCACAGCTTCCAGCCGGTGGGCGAATCGCACGAACTGGTCATCGACGCGCCCCAGGAGCTGGCGAAGTTCCTGGCCTACAAGGGTTCGGTGGTGGTCAACGGCGTGTCGCTGACCGTCAACCGCGTGGAAGACCTGGAAGTGGAAGGAAGCAAGGTCTGCCGCTTCTCGATCAACCTGATCCCGCACACCATCGAGGTCACGACCCTGAAGCACCTGCGCGCGGGCGCCAAGGTCAACCTCGAGATCGACCTGATCGCGCGTTACGTCGAGCGCATGCTGTCGGCCACGAAGGCCTGAGCTTCGCTCGGGTTCGCCCGGGTTCTTTCCCATTGCGCCGCCGGCCGCCAAGGGCTGGCGGGCCGCATCACTGCGGATGCGTGAAACACAGCGCTGCGGCGGCGCTTGGCACGGAGGATTGCGCCGCCTCGCGCCGGATCCCGAAGCGCGCCAGGAAATCGGTTGCCGATGGCTGGTGCAGCTGAACGAGCTTTTTCGCGATGTCGCCGATCGAGTCCCCCGTCCCGCTCTTCAGCAAGCCGCCGAGCGCACTCACGATGGGTGTTCCTTCCAGGGATTTGTTCAGTCTTTCCATGAACTGCTCGGGTTTCATGACCAGGGAGGTGTCGAACCTGCGCGGACGCTCGACACGCGCATCGGGCGCGACCAGGACCAGCGATTCGATCGCCGCCTCGCCCTGGCCGATCGTTTCCAGCACCTGGCGCAGCACCCGTGCGTGGCGCTCGTTCTGGTCCAGGGGCGAGGGCATGCCGTCGAAGCTGCTTTCCGTGCCGTTCCAGCGCAGGAATTCGCCCCTTTCGCTGATCTTCACGCCGTCGGCAAACAGCCTGGTGTTGACGACGGTGAAGCGCGCCATGCGGTGAACCAGCAGGTGATCGATCTGTGCGACCTCGCCATCTTCCGCCACCAGGCGCAGGTCGTGGATCACGGCCGTGCGCGTCGAATCCTTCAGGCTGGCATCGATGAGACAGGCCGACGCGCGCTCGCCCCTGATCCCCGCGCGCATCAGGCGCAGCGCACGCTCGATCTGCGCTCGCTTGCCGGGGCCGGACAGCGCCAGCATCTTCTCCAGGACCGCGAGGAAGGATTCCTTGTTGTCGACATCCTTGTAGATCATCTTCTTCTCCAGCAATTCATCCGCAGTGTAATCAGCCGCACGATGTCGATGATGAGATGAATGTCATGACTCTTTTTGCTTCATGACAAAATAATCCATTCAGAATGGGACTTGTTGCGCGGCGAACCCGGACGAATCCGCGTAAGCTGCGCAATATCAATTACACATGAGCTGCCCAGGCATAGAGGCGGCCATATCCGGAGGAGAACAATGAGACTATCCGACGCCCTGGCCGGCGCCGCGGCGGCGGCTGCGCTGCTGGGCACGGGCCTGGCCAGCGC
>DEKZ01000235.1 GCA_002354135.1 Massilia sp. UBA2709
CGTGGAAGCGGGCGGACGCCTGGTCTACGTCGGCGCCGGCACCTCGGGCCGCCTGGGCGTGCTCGACAGCGTGGAACTCTACCCCACCTTCTCCTGGCCGCACGGCCGCGCGGTCGCCCTGCTGGCCGGCGGCAGCGACGCCATGTTCGTCGCGGTCGAAGGCGCCGAGGACGATGCCGTGCAGGGTGCGGCCGATCTCGATTCGGTGAACGTCACGGCCGACGACGTCGTGCTGCTGATCGCCGCCTCCGGCGCCACCCCGTACGTGCTGGGCGCGCTGCGCCGCGCTCGGGAAGTGGGCGCGCTGACCATCGGTTTCGCCAACAACGTCGACGCGCCGGTCGCCAACGAGGCCGAGATCGGCATCACCCTCGACACGGGCCCGGAAGTCATTTCCGGCAGCACCCGCCTGAAAGCCGGCACCTCGCAGAAGATCGCCCTGAACAGTTTTTCCAGCGCCTTGATGGTGCGTTTAAACAAGGTTTACGGGAACCTGATGGTAGACTTGAAGGCTACCAACGCCAAGCTGGTGCGCCGCGCCATCCGCCTGACCTCGTTCGCTACCGGAGCGAGCGAGGACGCCGCGCGCGCCGTGCTGGAACAGTGCGATTTCCACGTCAAGACCGCGATCGTGGCCTTGTCCAAACAAACCGGTGTCGAGCAAGCACGGGCCTTGCTGGAAGCGGCCCGCGGCAGCGTGCGCCAGGCCCTGGCCGTGTAAAGGCAGGGCCGCTCCGGCGCTGCCGGGCACGGTTTTCTCTGACCCGAACACGAAAGAGTTATGCAAACTTCGCAAGCGAAAAGTCCGTGGCTGTGGGTGCCGTCGCTCTATTTTGCCCAGGCCATTCCCTACGTGGTGGCGATGCAGTTGTCGGTCATCATGTACAAGGACCTGGGGATCTCGAATACCGACATCGCCTTCTACACCAGCCTGCTCTACCTGCCCTGGGTGATCAAGCCGCTCTGGTCGCCGGTGGTCGACATGTTCGGCACCAAGCGCGGCTGGACCGTAGCGCTGCAGCTGGTGGTGGCCGCCTCCCTGGTGGCGGTCGGCGCCGTGCTGCATTTGCCGGTGTTCTTCAGCGTCAGCCTGGCCGTCATGTGGTTGATGGCCTTCAGTTCGGCCACCCACGACATTGCCGCCGACGGCTTTTATATGCTGGGCCTGCGCCAGAAGGACCAGGCCGCTTTTGTCGGCGTGCGCAGCACCTTCTACCGTCTCGCGAACCTGGCCGGGCAAGGTCCGCTGGTGGTGCTGGCCGGCTACCTGGCCGTGTCGCTGGGTGACGCGCACCAGGCCTGGACCATCGTGTTCTTCGTGCTGGCGGGCCTGTTTGCCCTGGCCTTTGCCTGGCACCAGATGGTGCTGCCGCGTCCCAAGGACGACCACGCGGTGGCGCGCGGCGAAAACCCCTTGCGCGAATTCTTCGCCACCTTCGGCGCCTTTTTCGGCAAGCGCGACATCTGGCTGATCCTCGGCTTTATTCTGACCTTCCGCCTGGGCGAATCGCAGCTGCTGAAACTGGTCGCGCCCTTCCTCAAGGATCCACTCGAAAAGGGTGGCCTCGGCCTCTCCACCGCCCAGTACGGCATCGCCTACGGCACCATCGGCATCATCTTCCTCACCATTGGCGGCCTGGCCGGCGGCTACCTGATCTCGCGCCTGGGCCTCAAACGCTGCCTGTGGCTGATGGTGTTCGCGGTGCACCTGCCGGACCTGGTATTTGTTTATTTGTCGCAGGCGCAGCCGACCAATTTTTATCTGATCTCCGCTTTCCTGGCGATTGAACAGTTCGGCTACGGCTTTGGCTTCACCGCCATGATGCTGTACATGATCATGGTGTCCGAAGGCGAGCACAAGACCGCGCACTACGCGATCTGCACCGGCTTCATGGCGCTGGGCATGATGGTGCCGGGCATGTGGAGCGGCGCGCTGCAGGAATTCCTGGGTTATAAGCACTTCTTCATCTGGACCTGCCTGGCGACCATCCCGGCGTTCATCATGGCGGCGCTGGTGAAGATCGATCCGGAGTTCGGGAAGAAGTAATAGCGCGGCGGTGCGAAGGCCGGTTGGACGCGTGGACGGGAGACCCGTCCACCCTACATCCTTCGCATTGGGCGTAGGGTGGACGGCTCCGCCGTCCACGCGTTCAAACTACGTTTGCACACCACAACAATAAAACCAACGGAGACAACACCCCAATGAGCGACCCTTCCGGCCGCCTCGATTCGCTCGACGCCTTCCGCGGCTTCACCATCGCCGCCATGGTGCTGGTCAACAATCCCGGCGACTGGAGCAATCTGTATTCGCAGCTGGCGCACGCCCCTTGGCATGGCTGGACCTTCACCGACACCATCTTCCCCTTCTTCCTCTTCATCGGCGGCGTGTCGATGGCCCTGTCGCTGGGCCGCCTGGCCGCGGCGGGCGCTGACAAGCCGAGACTGCTGCTGAAGCTGGCCAAGCGCGCCATGCTGATCTTCCTGATCGGCTTCCTGCTGAACCTGGTCCCCTATTTCAACTTCGAGAAGGTGCGCATTCCGGGCGTGCTGCAGCGTATTGCCTTGTGCACCCTGCTGGCCGCCCCCATCGTAGTCTACTGCGGCTGGCGCATGCAGCTGGCGATCATCGCCGTGCTCCTTACCGTGTACAGCGCGCTGATGCTGTTCTATCCGGTGCCCGGCATCGGCGCCGGCGTGCTCGAGCCGGGCAAGGATTTCGGAGCCTGGATCGACCGCATGGTGCTCGACGGTCACATGTGGGTGCAATCGAAAACCTGGGATCCGGAAGGGCTGTTCAGTACCTTGCCCGCCTTGTGCAGCCAGCTGTTCGGGGTGCTGGCCGGGCGCTTTTTGCTGTCCGGGCTGAACCGCACCGAGCAGACCGTGTGGATGCTGCTGGCCGGCCTGCTGTTCGTCTGGCTCGGCGTGATCCTCGACGGCATCCTCATGCCGATCAACAAAAGCCTGTGGACGCCGTCCTACTGTCTCCTGATGACGGGCTGGGCTTTGCTAATATTCAGCGCCTTCTTCTGGTTGCTCGACGTTAATTCCTACCGCGCAGTGCGCGAGGCGGCGGCGCGCTGGACCCATCCGTTCAAGATCTACGGCATGAACGCCTTGTTCATCTTCGCGTTCTCGGGCCTGGTGGCGAAAATGCTCGGCTTCATCAAGCTGGACCAGCCGGACGGCAGCACGGTCTCGCTCGGACGCAGCCTGTATGCGCCGATCCGGGAGCTGCCGATCGGGGCGGTGAACAGCTCGGTGCTGTATGCGCTGCTGTTCAATGCCTGCATGTTCGCCATCGCCTGGTTCATGTGGCGCCGGAAGTGGTTCGTAAAAGTGTAATCATCGATAAGAATAGGGGAGCGGTAGTGCAAGCTGATAAGAAAAGACGGGCGTTCGCGCTTGCTGGCGTCGCCGGCGTATTGGCCATGAGTGGATTCCTGGGCGCCTGCACGACGCCGGGAACGCAGAACGCGGCCACGCCGGACGGCAGCATCATCGCCAGCGGCGAGCTGCCGCCGGCCGCGCCGCGCGAGTTCCGTGCCGCCTGGGTCTCGACGGTCGCGAACATCGACTGGCCGAGCAAGCAGAATTTGAACGCGGCCCAGCAGCAGGCCGAGGCGATCGCCATCCTCGACCGCGCCAAGGCCATGAACATGAACGCCATCGTGCTGCAGGTGCGCCCGTCGGCCGATGCCATCTATGCCTCGAAGATCGAACCGTGGTCGGAATACCTCACCGGGGCGCAGGGCCAGGCGCCGCAGCCCTGGTACGATCCGCTGAAGTTCTGGGTCACCGAGGCGCATGCGCGCGGCCTCGAGCTGCACGCCTGGTTCAACCCCTACCGGGCGCGCCACGACGGCGCCCGCTCGCCGGCGGCCAGCAACCACATCACCCGCTCGAACCCGACGGCCGTGAAGCGCTACGGCAAGTTCATGTGGATGGACCCGGGCGAGGAATCGGCATCGAAGCAGACGCTCGACGTGGTGCTCGACGTGGTGCGCCGCTACGACATCGACGGCGTGCACATCGACGACTATTTCTATCCTTACCCGATCGAGGCGACCCCGGCGGTGGCCGGCAACCAGGCCGCGCTCGACGGCAAGCCGGCCAGCAAGGCCGAGCTGGACTTCCCCGACACCCCGGCCTGGGAGCGCTACCTGGCCGGTGGCGGCAAGCTCGACCGCGCATCCTGGCGCCGCCAGAACGTCAACCAGCTGATCGAGGACATGTACAAGGGCATCCACCGCGAGAAGAGCTGGGTGCGCTTCGGCATCAGTCCCTTCGGCCTGGGCCGTCCGGACCGCCGCCCGGCGGGCATTGCCGGCTTCTCGCAGTATGACAAGCTGTATGCGGACGCCGAACTGTGGCTGCAGAACGGCTGGGTCGACTACTTCACGCCCCAGCTGTACTGGGCGCGCGCTCAGACCGCGCAGGCCTACGACGTGCTGCTCGACTACTGGATCGGCCAGAACACCATGGGCCGCCACATCTGGCCGGGCCTGTTCACCAGCCGCATCGGCGCCCCGAGCAAGGACTACCAGCCGCAGGAAATCCTGGACCAGATCGGCGCGACCCGTGCGCGCCCGCAGGCGGGCGGTCACGTACACTTCAGCATGGCCGCGCTGATGCAGAACCGCAAAGGAATCAGCGACCAGCTGCGCACCCAGCTGTACACCACCCCGGCACTGGTGCCGGCCACGCCGTGGCTGGGCAGCACCAAGCCGGGCCTGCCGCAGGTGAAGGCAACGCGTTCCGCCAAGGGCGTGGCCTTGAAGTTCACCGCCGGCAAGGCGAACTCGCTGTTCACGGTGTGGGAGCGGCATGGCAACGAGTGGAAGTTCCACGTGTTGCCGGCGGCGACGGTGGACTGGAAGCTGGCTGACGATGCGCGCCTCGGCGCGGCGGATGCGGTGTTCGTGGGGGCGGTGGATCGGCTCGGGAACGAGAGCGATCGGGTGCAGGTGTATCGCAAGCAGTGAGTTGTTCGCACAGCGGCGCGTTTGATGGATTTCCGCGAACGGCGCCGATGTGCAACCGGTGAGACCGCGTGGGCNNGGTTCTTGAACCCACGCGGTATGACCGGTAGAGCACCACGACAGCTCTCATAACCCTCATTCATGCACTGACGGCCAGCATTCATTCGCCCCAGCCACCCGCAAGACTTACACTTCGCTCCATGTCGAACCACCAACACGCACCAGACCCCGCCATCGGCCTCGGCATCGACGCCGGCGGCACGCAAACCCGCTGGGCCGTAGCGCAGGCGGACGGCGCGATCCTGGCCGAAGGCACGGTCGCCGGCCTGTCGGCCCTGCAAATGGCAACGAACGATGGCCGCCAGGCCGTGCGCGCCACGTTCGAAGAGCTGGCCGGCCAGGTGCTGGCTTGTGCCCGCCCAGGCCGCGTGCGCGCCGGCCTCACCGGTTTCGGCGGCGAAGGCGAACAATTGCAAAACTGGCTGGCCGAACTGCTCGGCATCGCACCAGGTGCGATCTCCCTGTGCAACGACATCGAGATCGCCTACCGCGCCAGCTTCGCGCCGGGCGAAGGCTACCTGGTCTATGCCGGCACCGGCTCGATCGGCGCCTTCATCGACGCCGATGGTGAATTCCACCGCGCGGGCGGGCGCGGCGTCGTGCTCGACGATGGCGGCGGCGGCTTCTGGATCGCGCGGGAGGCGCTGCGCCACATCTGGCGCAACGAGGACGAATGCCCGGGCCGCTGGGAAAGCTCGCCCATGGCCCATGCCGTGTTCGACCACGTCGGCGGATCGGACTGGGCATACTCTCGCCAGTTCATCTATGGCCAGGAACGCGGAGAAATCGGCAAGCTGGCGCTGGCCGTTGCCGCCAGCGCCGAGCGCGATCCGGCGGCAGCAAGCATCCTGCAGGACGCCGGTCGGGAACTGGCGCGCCTGGCGAACGCCCTGATCGCACGTTTCGGACCGCGCCCGGTGGCGCTGGCCGGCCGGGCCGCCGAGCTGCACCCGTCCATCGTCGCCGCCATGCGCGC
>DEKZ01000284.1 GCA_002354135.1 Massilia sp. UBA2709
GCCAGCTGGCGCCGGCCGGCGCGGCGCACGCGGCGCTGGCGGCCGAAGATGTCGGGGAGGTGTTGACCTTGCCGGTGTTCAGGGCGGTGGCGGAGCTGGCGCTGGTGTTGCCGGGACAGGGGTGAAATAAAATTTCACCCAGCAGCGCTGAATGAAAGGATATTTCAGCGCTGCTGATCTTGTTGGTGCGGCCTCGTTTCGCGGGCCGTGTTTGCCAGGCGTGGGGCAGCCGAATTTCATATGCCGTACCGCGTGGGCTCGANNGAGCCCACCCTACGAAAACCGGTTCGCGCCGGCAGCGGGTCGGGTGCGAGGTCGTCCGATTTCACATGCCGCACAGCGTGGACACGGGTGTCCACGCTGTACAACTTCCGAACAATCGAAAACGGCGCCGAAGCGCCGTTTTTTTACCCCACCGTCCCCACGATCGCCACTTCGCGGTTCTCGGGAATCTCGTTATACGACAGCACGTGCAGCCCGGGCGCGAACAGCTTGGCGTAGCGCGCCAGCAGCGGGCGCACCTGCGGCAGCACCAAGAGGAGCGGCGGCGTGTGCTGCTGCTTCATCTGCTCGCGCGCGACCGGCATGTTGATCTGCAGTTGCGACAGCAGCTGCGGGTCGATCGGGTAGTTGTCGAGGGCGACCTTGCCGCCGCCGTTCTGGCGCGCCTGGTTCAGGGAACCGAGCAGCATGTTTTCCAGCTCGGCCGACAGGTTAAAGGCCGGCATGTCCTTCTTCTTGCCGAACAGGCCGGACACGATCTGGCGGCGCAGCGCGCAGCGCACCTCGGCCGCCAGCAGGATCGGGTCCTTGGTGGTCTCGGAGGCGTCGAGCAGCGTGGTGCCGATGACGACGATGTCCTTCAGCGACACGCCTTCGGCCAGCAGCACGCGGAACACGCGCAGCAGCTGGGTGTGGTTCAGCGCCTTCGCCAGCGCGTCGGCCAGCTTCGGCGACAGGGCCGTCAGACGTTCCATCAGCGCCGGCACGTCCTCGTGGCGGAACAGCTCGTGCAGGTGGTCGCGGATCACCTTCGAGACGTGGGTCGCGATCACGCTCGGCACCTCGACCACCTGGTAGCCCAGGCCCAGCGCCTCGCCTTTCTGCTGCGGCTCGATCCAGGTCACGGCCATGCCGAAGGCCGGCTCCAGGCCCGGGATGCCGTCGATCTCGCCGTAGACGCTCGGCGACGGGATCGCCATCAGGTGGTCAGCATGGACTTCGCCTTCGGCCACCACCACACCCGACAGGCTGACCGAATACTGCGCGGGACGCAGGGCCAGGTCGTCGCGCACGCCGATGGCCGGCAGCACCACGCCCATCGATTCGGACAGGCTCTGGCGGATGCCCTTGACGCGCTTGGTGAGCTGCTCGCCCTGGGCCTTGTCGACCAGGCCGACCAGCTTGTAGCCGACCGCCACCGAGATCGGCTGCACCACCGGCAGCTGCTGCCAGTCGAGGTCGGGCGCGCGCTCGTCGCGCAGCGCCGCTTCGATCGCGGCCACGCCGGCGGTATCGGCCGGCTGCACGCGGGTATGCAGGCGCCAGCCGGCATAGCCGAGCGCCACTGCGAAGACCATGAAGACGACGAAGGGCATGCCCGGGATCAGGGCCAGGATCACCATCACGCCGGCGGCCGCGAACAGGGTCGTCGGCTGGGCCAGCAGCTGGCCGCTGACCTGCTTGTCCAGGTCGCCGGACTCGCCGATGCGGGTCACCAGGATCGCGGCGGCGGCCGACAGCAGCAGCGCCGGGATCTGGGCGACCAGGCCGTCGCCGATGGTCAGCAGCGCGTAGACGCGGAAGGCGTCGCCCAGCGGCAGGTCGTACATCAGGGCGCCGATCGCCACGCCGCCGATCAGGTTGATGATCAGGATCAGGATCGAGGCGATGGCGTCGCCGCGCACGAACTTCGAGGCGCCGTCCATCGCACCGTAGAAGTCGGCTTCGGCGGCGACGTCCTTGCGGCGCTGGGTCGCCTTTTCCTGGTTGATCAGGCCGGCGTTCAGGTCGGCGTCGATCGCCATCTGCTTGCCCGGCAGCGCGTCCAGGGTAAAGCGCGCCGACACTTCCGAGATTCGTTCCGAACCCTTGGTCACGACCACGAAGTTGATGATCATGAGGATCACGAACACCACCAGGCCGACCACGAAGTTGCCGCCGATGACGACGTTACCGAAGGACTCGATGACGTTACCGGCCGCGTGGGTGCCCTCGTGGCCGTGCAGCAGGACCACGCGGGTCGAAGCCACGTTCAGCGCCAGGCGCATCAGGGTGGTGCCGAGGATGACCGTCGGGAAGACCGAGAAGTCGAGCGGCCGCTTGGCCGACACCGACACCAGGATCACGATCACCGCCAGCACGATGTTGAATGTGAACAGGACGTCCAGCAGCACCGGCGGCAGCGGGAGCATGATCATCCCGAGCAGCATCAGGAGGAAGCCCGGAGCGGCGTATTTCTGGCGCCGCAGTTCGGCAACAAAAGCGTTCAGCGAATTCATGAAGGTGTTACCTCGCTCAAATGGTGTGGCACCGCCACATCAGTCGGAAACCGTGGGGGCGCCTGGCGCCGGCCGTCACGGAAAGCATTCAATTGCAGCACATAGTTCAGCACCTGCGACACCGCCTGGTAGAGCTGGGCCGGAATCTGCTGCCGCACCTGGCTGGTGTTGTAGATGGCGCGCGCCAGCGGCGGCAGCTCGAGCGTCTCGACCTTGTGCTCGCGCGCCACGCGCTTGATGTACAGCGCCATCTCGTCCACGCCCTTGGCCACGACGAACGGCGCCTCGGCGCGGTTGGTGTCGTACTTCAGGGCGACCGCGTAGTGCTCGGGGTTGACGATCACCACGTCGGCCGTCGGCACGGTCTTGTTCACGCTGCGCCGCGCCAGCTGGTGCTGGAGCTGGCGGATGCGCGCTTTCACCTCGGGCTTGCCCTCGGTGGTCTTGTGTTCTTCCTTCATCTCCTGCTTGCTCATGCGCTGGTTACGCATGAACAGGAAGGACTGCACCGGCACGTCGATCAGCGCGAACACCACGAACACCGCCACCAGCGCCATCAGGGCATCGAACATCATCGAGGCGCCGCGCACCATGGCGTCGCCCAGCGGCAGGTGCTGCAAGTCGACGTAGGCATCGATGCCGGACCGGGTCACGTGCACCAGCACGAAACCCAGCACGACCGCCTTGGCCAGCGAGGTCGCGAAGCCGACCGCGTGCTTCTGGGTGAACAGGTTCCCCAGGTTCTTCATCGGGCTCAGGCGACTGAACTGCGGCGCCATGTTCTTGGTCGAGACCACCCAGCCGCCCGGCACCAAACCGCCGATCACGATCGCGGCCGGCACCACCAGCAGCGGCAGCACCATTTTCACCAGCAGCAGCAGCGCCGCCATGAAGACCACCGACATCGCGTTCTCCATCGCGCCGGCCTCGCCCAGCGGCACGTAGACCAGCCGGAACAGCGAGCGGAAGGACTCCATGTAGGAGGGCAGCATCAGCGCGAACAGCTTCAGGCTGACCAGGATGCCGATCGCGGTCGCCAGGTCGCGCGAACGGACGACCTGGCCCTCCTCGCGCGCCTTCCTCAGCTTTTGCGCTGAGGGTTTTTCGGTCTTGTCGCCGCCGGTGCCGTTATCCGCCATGGGCCACCTTCATCTGCTGCCCGATCATCTCGAGCACCTGGTTGGTCAGCTGGATGTAGTGTTCGGGGATGAAGCGCACCAGCTGCACCAGCATCAGCAATCCAAAAATCGTCACCAGCGAGAAGCCCAGCGAGAACAGGTTCAGCGAGGGCGCCACGCGGTTCAGGAAACCGAAGCCGATCTGCACCACCATGGTGGAGAACACGATCGGCAAGGCCAGCAGCACCGCCGCGGCGAACACCCAGCCCACGTTCAGGGCGACCGCCTGCAGCATCATCGGCCCCAGGCCCTGCCCCACCGGCCAGGCGCGGAAACTCTGCCCCAGCACGCTGGCCAGCACCAGGTGCCCGTCAATCGCGAAGAACACGAAGATCGCCACCAGCGCCAGCAGGCTCGAGATCACGTCGGACTGCTGGCCGTTGACCGGGTCGTTCATCTGCGCCATCGCGAAGCCGATCTGGCTCGAGGCCAGGTAGCCGAGCATGGCGATGGCCGAAGTCGCGAACTGCAGCGCGAAGCCGAGCACGCCGCCGATCACGGCCTGCTCGAACATCGCGACCACGCCGTGCAGCGAGAACGGATCCGGCATCGGCATGTTCTTCGTCACCGGCAGCATCAGGAAGGCCAGCACCAGCGACAGCAGCGCGCGCACGGGAATCGGCACCAGGCCCTCCCCGATCACCGGCGCGCTTGATAACAAGGCCATGATGCGGCAGAACGGCCACCACAGCGCGGTGATCAGAGGCAGCAGGAAGCTGACCAGCTCCATCGTCAGGTGGCGAGCGTGGCCGCGCGCTGGAACACGGACACGCAATAGTCCATCAGGTAGCCGGTCATCCAGTGGCCGGCCAGGATCAGCGCCGCCAGCGTTACCAGCAGGCGCGGCAGGAAGCTCAGGGTCTGTTCGTTGATCTGGGTGGCGGCCTGCACCAGCGCGACCAGCAGGCCCACGATCAGGCCCGGCACGACCAGCACCATCACCAGCAGCATGACCACGCGCAGCGCTTCGGCCACCAGGTCGACAGCGACATCAGGATTCATTGCTTACTCCGGAAACTAATAGCCGTGGATACTGCCCACGAGGGTATTGACGGTGAGGGTCCAGCCATCGACCAGCACGAACAGCAGCAGCTTGAACGGCAGCGAGATCACCAGCGGCGAGAGCATCATCATGCCCATCGCCATCAGCACCGACGACACCACCAGGTCGATGATGAGGAAGGGGATGAACAGCATGGCGCCGATCTGGAAGGCGGTCTTCAGCTCGGACAGGACAAACGCCGCCAGCTTGACGGTGAAGGAACGGTCTTCCGGCTTCATGCCGGCCGGTTCGCCGGCCAGGTGCGCGACCTGGCTGAGCGCGCTCTTGCTGGTCTGGGCCAGCATGAAGCGCGACAGCGGCTTCTCGGCCGTTCTGAGCGCCTGCTCCAGGCCGATCTGGTCCTTGTCGTAGGGGACGAAGGCTTCGTTCCAGACCTGCACTCCGATCGGGCGCATCACCAACAGGGTGAGGATCAGGGCGATGCCGGTGATGACCCGGCTCGGCAGGCCCTGCTGCAGGCCCAGGGCCTGGCGCAGCAGCGACAGCACGATCACGAAGCGCGTGAAGCTCGTCATCATCATGACCAGCACGGGCAGCAGGCCCAGCAGGGTCATGAGGACCAGGATCTGCGACTTCACGGACAGGCCGGAATTCGCGCCGGGGATGACCCCGGCCAGCACGTCGGCGGCTCCCGCGGGAGCGGCACTCATCAAAAGCGCAGCGCCTGCAGCTGCAAGCGCGGTACGGCGCAATGCGGCGCCGCTCGTCGTCAACATCATTGTGCGATCAGGTCCAGGTTCAGACCGTCGAGGTCGATCACTTTCAGGCCGTACTGCTCGCCCGCCACCACCACTTCGGCGCGGCCGATCGGGGCGCCGTTGACCTTGATGACCAGCGGCTCGCCGGCAATCGTGTCGAGCGGCAGCACGCTGGCCGGGCCCAGGTCCATCAGGTCCTGCAGCGAGATGCGGGCCGAGCCCACTTCCAGCGTCAGGGTGACCGGGATGCGGCGCATCATCTGCGGCAGGCGCGGGTTGCGCGGCGCGGGTCCGGCGGTCACTTGCGCTTCCTCGTCGAGGAGAACGTCGACAGCCAGTTGCTCATTGAGGTTCATGTCCATTATTCGGCGTCTTCAAAAGAGGTTAAACAGAGCTTGCCCTTGTGCTCGGCGACAGCGGCCGTGAACAGGCGCGATTCGTCGAGCAGGACGTCGGCGCGGCCTACGCTCACCGGAATCACCTCGCCCACCTGCAGGGCAAACAGCTTCTCGAGCGTGATTTCGTGGCTGACCAGCCGTCCTTCGATCTTCACTTTCAGGTTGGCCGCCAGCGGGTCGGCCGGGCGCTGGACGCGCAGGACCGGACGTTCCGGCTGCAGCGCCTGCAGGATCAGGCCCATCATCTTCTGGTCCGGGGCGATCCAGCAGCGCGCGCTGCCGCCACCATGCGGCTCGCGCAGGGTGACCGCGATCGCCCAGGCATTCTTGCCGGGCGCGCCGGCGGCGCCTGCGCCGGCTGCGGCGGCCGGCAATTCAATACCCGCACGCGTGGCCGCGCCGCGCACGCAACGCGCCAGCA
>DEKZ01000094.1:0-226 GCA_002354135.1 Massilia sp. UBA2709
AGCCCGGCGACGGTCTCCGGCCTGCAGCCGGCCGCCAGCCAGGCGGTGCAGGTGCGTTTCGACTTGCCGGTCGAGCAGATTCCGTCGGCCTGGTCGGCCCAGGCGCTGGCCGCCATGGGCAAGCAGGTGCTGCTGCCGATGCGCGCCGAGATCGGGCTGGACGGCCAGCGCCTGGCGCTGGCCGACAGCTTCGCCGACGAGCTGCGCGAATTGTTCCCGGGCGACC
>DEKZ01000094.1:417-676 GCA_002354135.1 Massilia sp. UBA2709
CACGCCGCCCGCGACGGTGCGCACGTCCACGGCCCAGGTGCCGCTGCTGGTGCGCGTGCAGTACCCGCTGCTGCCGGTGTTCGTGATCGTCGGCGCAGTGCTGGCGCTGCTGGGTGGCCTGCTGGCCCTGGGCCTGGTGTCGCGCCGCGCCACGCGCTACCCGGTCAAGGTCGACGGCGTGGCACGCCAGGTGCTGCTCAAGCCCTTCCAGCAACTGGCGCTGCTCGATGCCGACGGCAACCCGGCCGGGGTCGTGAAG
>DEKZ01000094.1:699-4765 GCA_002354135.1 Massilia sp. UBA2709
CTCGAGGACGGCCACACGATCCTGCTCGGCTGAGCATTTTTCCGGTTTCACCCTATACCACAACAGCCCTTATTCCACTGAAAGAGACCAACATGGCACAGGAAAACAAAGACAACGCCGGCTTCAGCCTGCCCGACCCGGCCGCTCCGGCAGCGCCGGCCTCCCCGGAAACGACGACCGTGCCGGACACCGGCGCGCACACCGCCAGCACCGGCTTCGAGACCGAGCCGGCCGCCGTCCTGGCGGCCGAGAACACCGGCTCGCGCGATTTGCTGATCGGCGGCGCGATCCTGCTGGTGCTGTTCATCGTCTTCTTCCTGGCCAAGAACGCCTACGCGAACGGCCTGGTCGCGAAGAAGCTCCCGCCGAACAAGGCGAACGCCTCGGCCTGGTGGCTGTTCATCTTCCTGGCCAGCGCCGCGACCGGCGTCGTGCTGGCCGGCGTCAATGCCGCGCGCTTCATGGCGCCGGTGATCATCGGCCCGATCGCGGTGGTGGCCCTGGCCTCGCTGCTGCTGACCTTCACCGCCAGCCGCAAGTAACGCAGTAACACAGCGCCCAGCACGCACAGCAAGAGGAAACCCCATGTCCGACAATCTCAACCAGACCCTCGGCGCCGCCGAGCGCAAGCAGGAAACCGTGATCGACCTGCGTCCCACCCTGTTCATCGGTATCGGCGGCACCGGCATGGAGGTGCTGATGCGGGTGCGCCGCCGTATCCTGAACACGCTCTGGGGCAGCGCCGGCAACCGCGTTCGGGTGGACAGCCTGGCCGACTTCCCGGTCGCCCAGTTCATCCAGTTCGACCTCGACAGCGGCGCCATCATCGACAGCGGCCGCTCGCAGGCGGACGACCTGCAATTCGACCAGGTCAAGTTCACCGACGAAGAGAAGGTGGTCGAGTCCTTCGACATGGAGCGCTACAGCCGCGACGAGGACGCGCTGGAAAAGTACCCGCACGTCAAGGAATGGCTGCCGCTGACGCCGAAGCGCATCCGTGAACTCGGTATCGATCCGAGCAAGGGCGCGGGCCAGATCCGCGCGGTGTCGCGCCTGTACTTCTTCGACAAGTACCCCAAGGTGCGCGACAAGATCCGCCAGAAGCTGAAGGTATTGAAGGCCGGCCTATCGCACGAACGCCAGCTGGCGCAGCTCGGCCTGCGCATGGAAACCGGGCGCTTCCGCGTGGTGGTGGTCGGCTCGGTAGCCGGCGGCACCGGTTCCGGTGCCTTCCTCGACATGGGCCTGCTGGCGCGCGCACTGGCGCGCACCGAGGTGACCCAGGCCGACGTCGAGCTGATGCTGTTCCTGCCGACCGGCTATGCCGGCGCCAACAAGGACCGCACCGAGGCCAACGGCTACGCCGCCCTGATGGAACTCGAATCGGCAATGAAGGGCAACACCGGCTACGTCGGCCGCTGGGACGCCTACGACCGCCACGAACTGCCGCGCGAGCCCTACAGCGAAGTCTACCTGGTCGACTCGGGCAACCTGGCGCAGCAGAACACCAAGGACATCAAGGACGTCTACCACATGGTGGCCGACACCCTGTTCGAGGACTTCGCCTCGGGCGACTTCGCGCGCAACAAGCGCTCGGTCGCCGTGAACCAGGCCCAGCACAAGAACTTCCCGCACGACGCCCTGGTGCCGAAGCACCGCTTCGCCGACATGCGCCTCACCTATTCGAAGCGCTTCTCGGCCTTTGGCCAGTCGCTGCTCGACACGCGCCAGGAAGCGCGGCGCGACGCCCGTGCGCACCGCTGGGCCGGCGAGATGCTGAAGGCCTTCTTCGGCGTGGGCAGCTCGGACGTCGGCGCCAACCGCGCCACCGACAGGCACCGCGACGAATTCATGGCCACCCACATGGGCCTGCGCGCGCTGCCGTTCAGCGACTTCCCCGCGTTCTCGGACAAGAATATCGAACTCAAGCGCAGCAGCGGCGAGTTCAACGACTACCTGATCGTCGACAACCTGCTGCAGGACCGCCATGGCCTGCTGGTCGCCGGCATCGAGCAGCGCGTCAACAACCGCGTGGATGCGATCCGCAGCGGCTTCGATCGCCGTGAATGGCCGGCCCAGGTGCGCGAAGCGATGCGCGAACTCGAGCGCGACGCCGTGCGCGACCAGGACTCCACCGCCGACACCACCGAGGACCGCGTCTCGAAGCGCCGCCGCGAAGAGTTCGAGACCATCAAGGCGACGGTGCGCGAGCAGCTCTACGCCTACCTCGACAACAAGGAACACGGCGGCCTGGAGTACGTGCTGTCGCTGGTCGAACAGATCAAGGACCGGCTGGAAGCGGCCGGCGCCGGCATCGTCGCGGCGCTGGGCGTGAACGCCGAGCGCTACCGCGAGATCAAGGAAGCGGTGCGCACGCGCGAATTCGAACGGCTGCTCAACAACCTCGAGCAGACCAGGGGCGGCTTCTTCGGCAGCGGCGAGAAGCAGGCGGCGCTGGTGCTGGACCACCTGCGCACCGAGATGGCGAACGCGCTCAAGTTCCACCTGCGCGCCAAGGCGGCCGACGAGGCCGCGCTGCTGATGGGCGAGATCTCGCAATGGCTGGGCCGCAAGACCGGCGTCGATGCCCAGGGCCGCGCGACCTGGAACGGCCTGGTCGGCGAGTTCCAGGAAGGCCGCGAAGGCGTGCTGGCCATGCTGGGCGAGCTGCAGCAGCTCAACGCCATCCTGCAGACCGAACTGGGCAAGGACTACGCGACCCTGATCACCGTGCCGGTGGCCGACCAACAGGTGGCGCTGCCGGGCGCGCTGCAACTGCGCGACTGGGCCGACGAAGCCTTCAAGGACATCGGCGGCTCGAAGACACTGTTCCCGATGCTGTCGGAAGCGGACTCGCGGCGCGAGATCCTCGGCAAGGTCAAGCGCATGGCCGAGCGCCAGCTGCTGCTGGTGACCGCCGGCGACGAGGGCGCCGACGCCGATCCGCTGGCCGAGGCCCTCGAGCAGATGAGCGCGACCGAGCGCCAGGAGCGCTTCCGCAAGCTGCTGGCCTGCGCCATGCCCTGGATCGACGCCAACATGGGCGACTTCTCGGTCAGAGGCGACCAGTTCAAGTGCTTCGTCGGCGTCGCCAACGCCGACGAGTTCGCGCGTCGCTTCGGCCACGAACTCGATGCGGCAGTGCCGGCCCATGCCGGCATCACGCCGGCCCAGCTGAAGATCGTCGAGACCGGCATCCCGGGCCGCGCGGTCTGCTACTGCGAACTGTCGGGCGTGCCGATGACGGTGCTGCGCGGGATGGATGGCTGGCGCACCAGCTATCGCAAGGAAGAAGAGCGCAGCCCGACCCACACCCACATCGATTCGACCCAGTTCAGCCATCCGATGGCGCCGAGCACCGACGAGATCAACCGCCTGGCGGACGACTTCAAGAGCTTCCTGCTGGCGGTCATGCTGGGCGTGCTGACCCGCTCGCAGCAGCGCCTGGTGCCGAACGGCCAGTATCAGTTCACGGTGGCGCGCGGCGATATCCGCCGTATCGGCAACGAGCGTGCGATCCGCCAGAACGGCCTGCCGCAGGCCTACCGCGACGCCATCGTCGCGCGCGTGAACGATGCGCTGGCGAACCTGGACGGGGTGCAGGTCGCGGCGCTCGGCGCCCTGTGCGGCTATTACGAGAAGGAAGTCTACGCGCCGAAGCTGGTGGCGACCGCCAGCGGCACCGAACTGCCGCGCCAGGGCTTCGCCAGCGCGATCGCCGCTGAAGCGAGGCTGGACCTGGTCGACCGCGCCAGGCGCAAGGGCGTCAGCGCGGAAGAGATCGCCCGCATGGGCGACCGCCTGTTGGACAGCCTGGCGGAATGGACCACCGTGGTGCCCGATTCCGACGCCGATGCCTACGAATGGGAGGTGCGCGAGCCGGGCATGGATGGCAAGCCGCGCCTGAAGGTGGTGCTGCAGCCGGCGATGCTGGAAGCCGGCCGCCTTGACGCGCTGGCCGGCGCCGCCGCGCCAATCGTCGTGCCGCAGGCCCAGCCCGTCTTCGTGCAGCCGACCCTGGCGGCTGTCACCGGCATTGCGCCGCCGGCCGCGCCCCCGGGCCTGA
>DEKZ01000228.1 GCA_002354135.1 Massilia sp. UBA2709
CATGTTCGGCAAGACCCTGGCCGACTTCCAGATCACCCAGGCCAAGCTGGCCGACATGGCCACGAAGATCGACGCCGCCGCCTTGCTCACCTACCGCGCCGCATGGGAGCGCGACGGCGGCCGGCGCGTCACGCGCGCGGCCGCCATGGCCAAGCTGACCGCCACCGAGAACGCGCAGCAGGTGATCGACGCCGCGGTCCAGGTGTTCGGCGGGCTCGGCGTCGTCAGCGGCCAGCCGGTGGAAACGCTCTACCGCGAGATCCGGGCCCTGCGCATCTACGAAGGCGCCAGCGAAGTGCAGCAGCTGATCATCGCGCGCGAACTGCTGGGCGAGCATGCCGCGCAGAGACAAGGAGTGAGGCGGGCATGAGCGACCTGATGCAGATATTGCAGCCGCCCGGCTGGGTGCGGCCCAAGGGCTATGCGAACGGCGTGGCCGCGCGCGGCCTGCAGGTGCACGTGAGCGGCATGGTCGGCTGGGATGCCGAAGGGCGCTTCCAGACCGATGACTTCGTCGGGCAGACGCGCCAGGCCCTGAGCAACATCCTCGCCGTGCTGGCCGAAGCCGGTGCCGGGCCCCAGCACATCGTGCGCATGACCTGGTACGTGCTCGACAAGCGCGAATACCTCGGCGCCGGACCGGCGCTGGGTGCGGCCTACCGCGAAGTCATCGGGCGCCACTACCCGGCGATGAGCGCGGTGCAGGTGGCCGCGCTGATGGAAGAGCGGGCGCGGGTGGAGATCGAAGTGACAGCGGTTGTTCCCGACGTTCTCCCCGACTGAGCGCCGTCGCCGGGGCGTTTCTGGTACGGTTGCTTTAACCGTAACATTGGAGCGACCATGAACCAGATCGTTCGAGTGGTAGAGAAAATCGAAGACGCCGAGGCCGCGCGCCAGGCGCTGCTGGCGGAGGGATTCGACGCGAACGGGATCGAGGTCAGCCACACCGGCGACGAGGCAGGCCCGTCCGAGGCCAACTTCACGGTGGGCGATTCGCCGGCCGTGAAGGGCGGCACCGATTACAAGGACGTGTACACGCCGGGGCTGGAAATCAGCAAGTGCATCATCACCGTCACCGCGGCCGATGCAGCCCAGCTCGAGCGCGCCGCGGCGATCCTGGAACACCACGGGGCGAAGGACAACGATCCGGCGCACGCGGCGGCACGGCGCAGCGGGATGGTATAAGGTTCAAGCGAGCCGAAGGGACGTAGGGTGGACGGGTTTCCCGTCCACGCGTTCAACGTACATCTGCGTATCCGGTAAGGACTCACATTCCGGCAGATGACCGGCTGGCTGAACGCATGGACGGCAGAGCCATCCACCCTACGCGTCAGGACGTAGGGTGGGCGCCCTGTGCCCACCGCACGCCGGAATGATCCGGCTGCTCAACGTTCTGGTGGGCACGGGGCGCCCACCCTACAACTAAACGTCGACCGGCGCTGTAGACGGAACGAATCAGCTCCAGCTCAGATCTGTCTTGCTGAGCGGCAGCTCACGCACGCGCTTCCCGGTCGCCGCGAAAATCGCATTGCACACGGCCGGCGCCAGCGGCGGCAGCACCGGTTCGCCCAGGCCCGTCACCGGATAATCCGTCTTCAGGAAGTGGATGTCGATCTTGGTCGGCGTGTCCGGCATGCGCAGCAACTGGTAGTCGTGGAAGTTGCTCTGCACGACGCGGCCCTTCTCGATGTTCAGTTCCGGATACATCAAGGTCGACAGGCCGTCGATCACCGAGCCCTGTACCTGGTTCTCGGCGCCGCTCAGGTTGACGATCTGGGCGCCGATGTCGCTCACGACCACCACGCGGTCGACCTTCAGCTGGCCTTCTTTCGATACCGTCACCTCGGCCACCTCGGCCACGTAGCCGCGGTGGCTGAAGTGGAAGGCGACGCCCGCGCCCTGGCCGGGCCCGAACTTGCGCTTGCCCCAGTCCGCCTTGTCGGCCACGGCCTTCAACACATTGCGCATGCGCGCGACGCTGTAGGGCTGGCCGCGCTCGCCCGTGCCCGGCACGATGTCCTTGTCGCCCAGCAGTTCCAGGCGGAACGCGACCGGATCGCGGCCGGCGACATGGGCCAGCTCGTCGATGAAGCTGTGGAAGACCCAGGAGAACACGCTGCTGCCCGGCGCGCGCCACGGCCCCATGGGGATGCGGCATTCGAGCGCGGTCTGTTCCAGCAGGCAGTTGGCCAGCCAGCGGCCCGGGAACTCGTCGCCGGACAGGCTGCCGCCGCTGCCCGGCTGCAGGATGGACTTGCCATCGCGCTCGACGCGGTTGGCGAAGGTGACGAAGTGGTTGTGCCAGCCGACCAGCTTGCCATTGGCGTCGACGCCGCCGCGCAGGTGGTGGAAGCCGCCCGGACGGAAGTGGTCGTGCTGCAGGTCGTCCTCGCGGGTCCAGGTCAGCTTCACCGGCGCGCCGGTCTTCTGCGCGATGGCGGTGGCCTCGACGATGAAGTCCGAGCTCAGGCGTCGGCCGAAGCCGCCGCCGCTGCGGATGATGTGCAG
Organism: Massilia sp. UBA2709; assembly: GCA_002354135.1. GTDB lineage: Bacteria > Pseudomonadota > Gammaproteobacteria > Burkholderiales > Burkholderiaceae_D > Telluria. The sequence goes on from DEKZ01000228.1 coordinate 2,509, forward strand.
GGTGATCTTTTCCTTCGGGATGCCGAAGGTCGTGGTCACCAGGGCCTGGCCGGCGCCCGGGTTCTGGGTCGGCGCCCACAGTTCCAGCGTGCCATCCGCCGGCTTGAACCAGGCGGTGCAGTTCTGCGGCTCCATGCTCGCGTGCGAGATGAAGGGATAGCTGTAGCTGGCCTCGACGGTCTTGACGGCGCCGGCGAATGCCTTCATCACGTCGCCGTCCTGGCGCAGCGTGGTCGCGCCCGGCTTGCCGGCAGCGGCCTTGGCCTGGGCGGCGAAGTCCGCCCAGCTGTGATTCGCGCCGACGCCTTCGTCCCATTTCACTTCCAGCGCGCGGCGCGCCTTGAATGCGGCCCAGGTCGAGGTGGCGACGATGGCCACGCCGGGGCGCAGGCCGTTCAAATTCTCGGTGCCTTCGATGATGAAGGCATCCTTCACGCCGGACATGGCCTTGACGGCGTCCAGGTTGGCGCTGAGCGGCTTGCCGCCGAACACCGGGCACTTGACGTAGACCGCGTACAGCATGCCGGGAAGCTGGATGTCGATGCCGAACAAGGGTTTACCGCTGACGATGGCCGCATTGTCGACGCCGCCGATGCGCGTGCCCAGCAGCCTGTAGCTGGCCGGGTCCTTCAGCTGGACCGTGGCCGCATCCGGCACAGGCAGGGTGGCGGCGAGGGGCACCAGGGCGCCGTAGCCCAGCTTGCGTTTCGTCGGGCCATGCACGACGGCGCCGTGGGCGGCGCTGCATTCGGATGCAGGCACGCCCCAGGTCTGGGCCGCGGCCTGCACCAAAATGGTGCGCGCGGTCGCGCCCAGGCGGTGGAAGTTCTCGTAGTTGGTCGGCGTCGAGGTCGAGCCGCCGGCGCCCTGGCTGCCGTAGGCCGGGTTCAGGTCGCCCTGGACAATCCGCACGTCCTTCCAGTCGATCTCGAGTTCCTCGGCGATGACCATCGGCAGCGAGGTCTTGATGCCCTGGCCGATTTCCGGCTGCTTCGACACCAGGGTGACGACGCCCTTGCGGTCGATGCGGATGAAGACGTTCGGCGTGAAGGCATCCGGAGCCGGGGCAGCGCTGGAGGCGGGCGCGGCCAGTGCGCCGCCCGCGCCCATGCCGATGACGAGCGCGCCCGCGCCCATGGCGCCCGTGCGCAGGAAGTTGCGGCGCGAAGCAGAAACGGGTGTGTTCATTTCTTGCCCTTTCCGTTGGCGGCGATCTCGGCGGCGCGGTGGATGCCGGCGCGGATGCGGGTATAGGTGGCGCAGCGGCACAGGTTGCCAGCCATGGCCTCGTCGATCTGGGCGTCGGTCGGTTTCGGATGCTGCTTGAGCAGGGCGCAGGCGCTCATGATCTGGCCCGACTGACAGTAGCCGCACTGGGGAACGTCGAGTTCCTGCCAGGCCTGCTGCAGCGGGTGCTGGTGATGCTTGTCCAGGCCCTCGATGGTGGTGATCTTCTGGTTGCCGAGGCTGGAAACCGGCATCAGGCAGGAACGGGTCGGCACGCCGTCGACGTGGACAGTGCAGGCGCCGCACTGGCCAGCGCCGCAGCCGTATTTCGCGCCGACCAGGCCCAGCGCATCGCGCAGGGCCCACAGCAGCGGGGTGTCGGCGTCGACATCGACCTGCTGCCGCTTGCCGTTGATGTTCAGCGTGTATGTACTCATCGACTATTCCTTGCCTGACAATAAACCTGAGCATGCTACCAAAACCCGGCAATAAAAAATCAGGCCTCGACCAGTTTATTGTTAGCAAATTGTTGCAGGCGCCATGACGTCGTCAAGCCGCGGGGGCGTAGCGCTCGCTATGCGGATCGCATGGTGCTTTTTTGTTAACTGAATATAATCGCGGCTGTATTGATGAACAGGTGACCCAACCATGGCTGAAATGCAGTTTGCAAGTAATGTCCGGGACCTGAGCGACGCCACAGGCGTCGACGCCGGCTTCCAGTTCGAGTTCTATTGCGAGCGCTGCAGCGACCGCTGGCGCACCCACTTCAAGCCCTACCGCAGCGCCCAGGCATCCGGCTGGCTGCAGAAGGGCGCGAGCATGTTCGGCGGCATCCTCGGCAATGCCAGCAGCGTGCTGTCGGGCATGGCCCAAGCCGGCTGGCACAGCGCGCGCGACGCAGCCTTTACCGAGGCGATCGCCGCCGGCAAGGCCCACTTCAACCGCTGCGGCAACTGCCACGATTATGTGTGCGGCACCTGTTTCGACGCCGCGAACGGTCTGTGCTTCAACTGCGCGCCGAATGTCCAGGTGAAAATCACGCAGGCGCGGGCTGCCGGAGAAGTCTCCGCCGCCTCCGAGCGCGCCACTGCCGAAGGAAAGGTGCGCGGCGGGCGCCACGCTGTCGACGAGGACATGCAACTGGTCTGCCCCCAGTGCCGGGCAGAGACCCATGGCGGCAAGTTCTGCCCCGAATGCGGCTTCAAAATGGCGCAGCAGGTCGCCTGCACGAGCTGCGCAACGATGCTGCAGCCGGGCACCAAGTTCTGCACGGAGTGCGGGACGCGGCAGGCCTGAGCGGAAGGTCTCCGCCCGGTCTGACGCAAATGCGCCGGCAAATGCGCCGGCAAATGCGCGGCCGCTCAGATCCCTTCCGGATACGTCTCCGGCGGTTCGCCCGAATGCCAGCCGCTGGTGGCGTCGAGCGGGACGAGGGCGTTGGTGCGGTCGATGTGGATGATGGCGTCGAACTGCTGGGCCATCTGGGCGTTGAAGTAATGGCTCTGGCGCTCGGTGCGCGGCAGGTAGAGCACGCCGATGGCGCGTTCCAGGCGGCGTTCGAGCATGAGGCGGCGCACCGGCGTGTCGTCGCGCAGGTTCAGGTAGTAGCGCGGCAGGCCTACGTGGTGCAGCAATTCCTCGTAGCTGCCGTGCAGGCCGGGGCGCACGCGCTTGCGCTCGGCCGGGCCATCCCATTTCGAGGCGGCCGTGACGTGGCCATCGTAGGTGGAAAAGCCGATCAGGCAGGTCTGGCCGGGGTAGGCCTTGCGCGCCAGTTCGCCGACATTCCATTCGCCCAGCCCGCCTACTTCGGTGGCGCGGGCGTCGCCGATGTGCGAGTTGTGCTCCCAGACGACGATCTTGGCCGGCTCGCCGTCGCGCGAAAGGTGGCGCGCCAGCGCATCGAGGGTCTCGGCCATGTGGCTGTCGCGCAGGTTCCATGAAGATACGCGGCCACGGAACATGGTCCGGTAGTATTCCTCGGCATTCTTGACCAGGCGCGCATTCTGCTGGGCATAGAAAAAGGCGTCCTCGGCGGATGCGCCGTCGGCCTGCATGTAGTCGAAGGCGCGCTGCTGCAGTTCCTGCAGTTGGGTAAGCACACCCTGCTGGCAGGATTCGGACAGGCCGACGCCCGTCGCATAGCCGTACTGCTGGCTGTCCTCGCCGTAGTGGTCGAAGCAGGCATAGCGCCGGCGCGCTTCCTGGGCGGCGGTCGGATCGACCTTGTCGAGGTAGTTCAGCACTTCCTTTACCGACGTGAAGAGGCTGTACAGGTCGAGCCCGTAGAACCCGACCTTCGGGCCGGCGCGCACGCCCTCGTTGTGCGTGCGCAGCCAGTCCACGAAGGCGGAGACGTCGGTGTTGCGCCACATCCAGGCCGGGAAGCGCTCGAAGCCGGACAGCGCGGCATCGGCCGTGCCGTCCTGGCCTTCGCCGCGCACATAACGGTTGACGCGATAGGCATCGGGCCAGTCGGCCTCGACGGCCACGGCCGTGAAACCCTTTTCCCGGATCAGGCGCTGGGTGATGCGCGCCCGTTCCTCGTAGAACTCGTGGGTGCCGTGGGTTGCCTCGCCGATCAGCACGAAGCGGGCGTCGCCCACGAGGTTCATGAGGGCGTCGTAGTCGCCCGGCCCGCCGTCGAGCGGGTGGGCGGCGTCCGCCAGGGCGGCGGCGCTGATGTCTGTCGCGCTAACCATGTTGCAACCCGTTCTTTCTTAATGCAGGAAGCGGCTGCCCGATTTTTCGCGCGATGCGGCATCGCGCGGGATGACGCCGCGCTCGATGAAGTGCTTCATGCGCGCGAGGTCGTCGTCCATCTGGCGTTTCGGGTCCGAGCCGAGCAGCACCGCCAGGCCGTGGCCGACCATGCCCGCCGGCGGCGTGTAGGACAGGCGCACCGTGGCGAGGGTGCCGCCGCGGTAGGGCTCGAAGGTAACCGAGCCGGCGTTGGCGATCTGGGCGCCCGGTTCGCTGCGCCAGGCCAGGCGCCGGCCCTTCGATTGTTCGGTCAGCACCGAATCCCATTCGAACTGGCTGCCCGCCGGGCCCTGCACCACCCAGTGCGAGCGGCGCCGGCCCATATCGCGCACTTCGACCACGTGCGACATGAAGCGCGGGAAGTTCTCGTAGTTGCTCCACATGTCGTAGACGTCCTCGGGCGAGGCATCGATGCGGATCGATTTTTCGAGCTCGATGCTGCGGCCGCGTCCGCTGCCGCTGCCCAGCAGGTTCGACAGGCCCTGGCCGCCCGAGCTGCGTGCCGCCAGCGCCAGGCGGGCCAGGCCGAGTGCGCCGGC
>DEKZ01000147.1 GCA_002354135.1 Massilia sp. UBA2709
CCCGGGAACAGGTGCACCAGGCCATCGGCGCCCGCCTCCAGCACGGCGCGCGCATCCTTCTCGTTGCCGATGTGGACCACGGCCATCTTGCCGCGCAGGTGGGCCGCCGCGATCACCGCCTTCGCCGTCGCCAGGTCGAGAGAAGGGAAGCCGTAGCCGCTTTCCATGACGATCTTGATGAAATCCGAGCCTTCGGCGATGCGCGCGTCGACAAAGGCCTGGGCCTGTTCCGGCCCGGTGATGGTGGGGATGGCGACGCCGAACTGGGTGCCGTGGCCGTGCGGCGCGGTGACGAGGGTGCCGGCCGAGAACAGGTCGGCATGGTCGTGGCGGCGTCCCTCGGCCATCTCCTGCCTGGCCCGCTTCACCAGGCGCAGGTCGGTGAACATGTCGATCTCGGTCGTGACGCCGAACAGCACCGGCAGCTCGAACCAGCGGAAGGAGTGGGTATGGGCGTCGATCAGTCCCGGCAACAGGGTGCGGCCGGCGCCATGCACGATGCGCGCGTCCTGCGGCGCCGCGCCGCGGAAGTCGGCATCGACGATGACGCCCTGGTCGAACAGCACCGAGCGGCGCTCGTGCACGGCCTTGCCGTCGAAGACGCGCACGTCCTTGACCAGGGTGGGTGCGGCCAGTGCGAAGGAACTGGCGGCCAGGCCGGCGCACAGCAGCAGGCATTTCAGGGTGCTTGGTTTCATCGGTCTCTCCCAGTGGTTGGATGAGCCGAGTATGCGATTGCAGGGCCAGCCGCGGTAGGAGCGGCTGCCACCACTTTGGGGTGACAAATGTCAGGTGCGCTCAGTTGCGCGAACGCTGGCGTGCCAGATGCCGGTCGAGGGCGTTGGCGAAGTTCTGGCGGTCGGCCTGGCTGAAGGCGGACGGGCCGCCGGTGTCGACGCCGCTGCTGCGCAGCTCTTCCATGAAGGCGCGCATGGTCAGTTGCTGGGCGATGGTGTCCTTCGTGTAGAAGTCGCCGCGGGGATTGAGGGCGAAGCCGCCCTTCTCCAGCACCTGGGCCGCGAGCGGAATATCGGCGGTCACGACCAGGTCGCCGGGCTGCACGCGCTCCACGATCTCGGCGTCGGCGACATCGAAGCCGCCCGGCACCTGCAGCGCGCGGATGAATTTCGAGCCGGGCACGCGCAGCAGCTGGTTGGCCACCAGGGTCACCTGGATTTGCGTGCGCTCGGCAACCCGGTACAGGATCTCCTTGATAACGCCGGGGCAGGCGTCGGCGTCGACCCAGATCTGCATGGCTGTGGAATTCACCGCAGGTTGTCCCACAAATCGCCCGTAGGGCTGATGCGTGGTGCGGCGACGCCGAAGTGCTGATAGGCGGCGGGCGTGGCGATGCGTCCGCGCGGGGTGCGCTGCAGATAACCCTGCTGGATCAGGTAGGGTTCGAGCACGTCCTCGATGGTGTCGGCCGCCTCGCCGATGGCGGCAGCAAGGTTGCCGATGCCGACCGGGCCGCCGTTGAACTTGAACAGCACCGCTTCCAGCAGCTTGCGGTCCATGACGTCGAAGCCGACCGAGTCGACGTCGAGCATCTTCAGGGCGCGGTCGGCCATGTCCTTGGTGATCTCGCCGGTGCCCTTCACTTCCGCATAGTCGCGCACGCGGCGCAGCAGGCGGTTGGCGATACGCGGCGTGCCGCGCGCGCGCATGGCGACTTCGCGCGCGCCTTCGTCGTTGATCGGCGCTTCCAGCAGGTGGGCGCTGCGGGTGACGATCTTGGTCAGTTCGTCGACGTTGTAGAACTCCAGGCGCGCGACGATGCCGAAACGGTCGCGCAAGGGGTTCGTCAACATGCCCGCGCGCGTGGTCGCGCCGACGAGAGTAAACGGCTGCAGGTCGAGCTTCACGGAACGCGCGGCCGGGCCCTCGCCGATCACGATGTCGATCTGGTAGTCCTCCAGCGCCGGGTACAGGATTTCCTCGACCACCGGCGACAGGCGGTGGATCTCGTCGATGAACAGGACGTCGTTCGGCTCGAGGTTGGTGAGGATGGCCGCCAGGTCGCCCGGACGCTCGAGCACCGGGCCCGAGGTCTGGCGCAGGTTCACGCCCATCTCGCGCGCGATGATGTGCGCCAGCGTGGTTTTACCCAGGCCTGGCGGGCCGAACAGCAGCGTGTGGTCGAGCGCTTCGCGACGCTTCCTCGCGGCGGAGATGAAGATTTCGAGCTGGTCGCGGATCTTGGCCTGGCCGACGTATTCGTCCAGCTGTTTCGGGCGCAAGGCGCGTTCGATCGCCTCCTCGTTGGGCGAGGCCGGCGCCGCGTCGATGACCCGCTGCTCGGTGAAGTTGTCGGTCTGGATGCTCATGACTTATCTCGAAAAACTAGGCTTTGGACAGCGCCTTCAGGGCGAACTTGATGCCGTCCGACACGCTGGCGCCTTCCGGCAGATTCTTGGTGGCGAGCAGCGCTTCCTTGTCAGAATACCCCAAGGCGAGCAGCGCGTTCATCACGTCCGCTTGCGTGTCGTCGCGCGGCGCGGTGCCGACCACGCCGATGTCGGCGCCGAGCTTGCCCTTCAGTTCCAGCAGCAGGCGTTCGGCGGTCTTCTTGCCGATGCCGGGAATTTTCACCAGGCGACCGGCTTCCTGCAGCGTCACGGCCTGGGCCAGGTCGTTCACCGACATGCCCGACAGGATGCCCAGTGCGGTGCGCGCGCCGACGCCGGTGATCTTGATCAATTGGCGGAACAGCGCGCGCTCGCTGGCCGTGCCGAAGCCGAACAGCAGGTGGGCGTCCTCGCGGATCGCCAGGTGGGTGAACAGCACGACCCGCTCGCCCGTGTGCGGCAAATTGTAGTAGGTGCTCATCGGCACGTCGACTTCGTAGCCGACGCCATTGCAGTCCACCAACAGTTGCGGCGGAGTCTTTTCCAGCAGGATTCCGGAGATGCGACCAATCATGGTTGACCTTTTTGTTCTTGGTTAGACGAGGCGGCCGCGCTTCATGCGCAGCCCGGACAGTTGCGGGCCCAGCGTGCCGATCAGCGCCAGCGTATCGTGGCTGTTCGCGTGGCAGATGGCAACCCCGAGCGCGTCGGCGGCGTCGCTGCCCGGCAGGCCGGGCAGCGTCAGCAGGCGCGACACCATGTCCTGCACCTGGGGCTTGGCGGCCTTGCCGGTGCCGACGACGGCCTGCTTGATCTGGGTCGGCGAGTATTCCGCCACCTCGAGGTCGGCCCCGACCAGGGCGCTGATCGCCGCGCCCCTGGCCTGGCCCAGCAGCAGCGTCGATTGCGGATTGACGTTGACGAAGACCTTCTCGATGGCCGCGCAGCTCGGCTGGTAGGTGGCGACGATCTCGCGCACACCGTTGAGAATGATCTTCAGGCGCGGCGGCAATGCCCCTTCAAGACCGGTCTTGATGGTGCCCGAGGCGATATAGCGCAATTTGCTGCCCTGCTTTTCGATGACGCCGAAGCCGGTCGTGCGCAAGCCTGGGTCGATGCCGAGAATAATCATTATCGAATGTTATACCGGCCAGCAAGGTTCGTGGGAAAAATACTGTAGAAAAACACAGTAGGATGAGCACCCCGTGCCTACGCGGAACGTTAAATAGTGGCAACAGGGCAACAGAAGACCCGGAACATCAGCAGCAGGATGCCACATAAATGCACTTGCGTGGCCATTGCCGGAACGCCACGCAGACGGGCTCATGGAGTAAGAGGGGTTGTCGTGACCGGAAATACGCGATCGTAGGCAATGTTAAAAAGGAAGCCGTACACCAGGTAGAAAATCACGATGGCGACGTCCATCAGCAGCGCTTCCCACAAGCCAATGCCGAGGTACCACGCGATCATCGGGATCAGCATGACGACCAGTCCGGCTTCGAACAGGAAGGTGTGGGCGACCCGGATCGCCAGCGTTTTCTGGATGCTGCCGCGCAGGCGCAGCATGGCGCGGTCGAATCCCAGGTTGAACACGAAGTTCCAGAGCGTGGCGATCGTTGCCGACACGACGCCGATCACGCCCATGTGCTGCATCGGCTGATTGAAGACAAGGGCTGAACCGGGAATGAAGATGGCCAGGGCCACGGCTTCGAACAGGAGCGCATGAACGACGCGCTCGCGGAATGTACGCATGTAACTCTTCTTTCTTATGACTGTTGCGGGTGCGTGCCAGGCTAGCGTCGGGAACGCCGCGACCGCGTGCCAGCATTGGCTCGCGCTTTGGCTCAACTACCCATTTGACGTTGGACCAGCATGATCCCATACTTCAGAAATCTATACATAGAGGCAAAATCGAGACATCATGCTCCAAATATGAAACACCTGAATTGGGATGACCTGCGTTTGCTGTTACTCATCGCGCAGGAAGGGACCCTGCGGCGGGTAGCCAGAAAGGCAGGAGTGAGCCCGGCGACGCTGTCGCGCCGGCTCGACGACCTCGAGGACGCGGTAGGGCACAAACTTGTCGAGCGTTTCCAGGGAGGTTGTACTCCGACAGCGTTCGGTAGCGATGTGATCGCGCTGGCCGACCAGATGGGAGAGATTGCGCTGGACGTCGAGCGCAGCCGGGATCGCCAGGATGCGCATGCCGCATCAGGCCTGGTGAGGATCAATACCGACGAGTGGCTCTCTTATTTCCTGACGACCCGGTTTGCGCGCTTTCATGATGCCTACCCCAACATTGAGGTGGAAATCATTACCTCGCACCGGCCTTACAACCTGACGCGCCGGGAAGCAGACATCGCGATCCGGCCTTACCGTCCTGAACAGCTCGACCTTGTCACGCGTCGCATCGGCACCTTGGCCTTCGGGCTGTATTGCAGCCGGGACGTGGCGCAGCGCCATGCTGCTGCCCTGGCGAACCGGGACTGGGCCAAGCTGCCATTCGTGGGTTTCGATGAGCCGCGCGCCGAGTTCCAGTCCGACCGCTGGTTGCGCGCACTACCCGGCGCGCCGGCGCCATGGATGAAGTGCAGCTATGGATTGGGGATCCTCGATGGCGTCACCCATGGCGCCGGCCTGGGTGTGCTGGCAACCTTTCTTGCGGGCGGCGCCCAGGATCTGCACGGCGTGATTCCCCATATTCCCGAACTGGATCAGGAGATCTGGCTGTCGATGCATGGTGGCCTGCGTACGAGCGCGCGTGTCCGGGCCGTGGTGGATTTCATGGAACAGGTGTTCAGCGAGTACCGGGAAACGGGGCAGTGAAGCCTGGCGCGCCAGGACTGCCGTGTGTCGGTGGTGGGCGTTCGACTATTTCCGCAGCCGGTAGACACCGTCATCCACCGGCCACGCGCTCACGCCGTCGACATGCGCAGTCGCCGGCGTGAGCATAGCGACAATCAGATTAGTGACGGAAGTGACGCGTACCCGTGTACAGCATCACGACGCCACGCTCATCCGCCGCGTCGATCACTTCCTGGTCACGCATCGAGCCGCCCGGGTGGATGACGCAGGTCGCGCCGGCGTCGACGACGACATCGAGGCCGTCGCGGAACGGGAAGAAGGCGTCCGAGGCCACGGCCGAACCCACCAGCGACAGGCCGGCGTTCTGGGCCTTGATCGAGGCGATGCGCGCCGAGTCGATGCGGCTCATCTGGCCTGCGCCCACGCCCAGGGTCATGCCGTTGCCGCAGAAGACGATGGCGTTCGACTTGACGAACTTGGCGACGCGCCAGGCGAACATCAGGTCCTGCAGTTGCTGCTGGGTCGGCTGCTTCTTGGTGACCACGCGCAGCTCACCCAGGCCCACGTTCTTCGCGTCCGGCGACTGCACCAGCAGGCCGCCGCCGACGCGTTTCACGTCGTAGGCGTTCTGGCCCGCGCCCAGCGGGATTTCCAGCAGGCGCACGTTCTGCTTGGCCGACATGATCTGGCGCGCTTCAGCCGTAAAGGACGGTGCAATCAGCACTTCGACGAACAGCTTGGCCAGCGCCTCGGCCGCGCGGCCGTCGACTTCCACGTTGAAGGCGATGATGCCGCCGAAAGCCGAGGTCGGGTCGGTCTGCAGCGCGCGGGTGTAGGCGTCCAGCGCGTCGGCGCCGATCGCCACGCCGCAGGGGTTGGCGTGCTTGACGATCACGCAGCCGGCAGGTTGCTCGAAGCCGCCCAGCGACTTGACGCATTCCCAGGCCGCGTCGGCGTCGGCGATGTTGTTGTACGACAGTTCCTTGCCCTGCAGCTGGCGGTAGTTGGCCAGCGCGCCATCCACCGAGATGATGTCGCGGTAGAAGGCGGCGCCCTGGTGCGGGTTCTCGCCGTAGCGCATGTCCTGGACCTTCTCGAAGGACATGTTGATGGTCTGCGGGTAGCTCGAACGGGTGGCGTGGGCCTTGTCTTCGCCCAGGCTGGTCAGGTAGTTGGTGATCGCGCCGTCGTATTGCGCGGTGTGCGCGAAGACCTTCTTGGCCAGGCGGAACTTGGTGTCGTAGCTGACCGGGCCGGCGGCGGCGCCGGTGCCCTTCATTTCCGCCAGCACCACGCCGTAGTCGGCCGGGTCGCAGATCACGACCACATCCTTGTGGTTCTTCGCGGCCGAGCGCAGCATGGTCGGGCCGCCGATGTCGATGTTCTCGATCGCGTCTTCCAGCGAGCAGTCATCCTTGGCGACGGTCTGCTGGAAGGGGTACAAGTTGACCACGACCATGTCGATCTGGGGAATGCCGTGCTCTTCCAGCTTGGACACGTGCTCCGGGAAATCGCGGCGCGCGAGGATGCCGCCGTGGACCTTCGGGTGCAGCGTCTTCACGCGGCCGTCGAGCATTTCCGGGAAGCCGGTGTAGTCGGCAACTTCCGTCACCGGCACGCCATTGTCTTGCAGCAGCTTGGCGGTGCCGCCGGTGGACAGGATATTCACGCCGAGCGCGGAAAGCGCACGGGCGAAATCGAGCACGCCGGTCTTGTCGGAGACGGAAATGAGGGCTTGTTTGATCATGGGAGTGGCCGTTGTTGATGAAAATTCTGTGCGGAATTCGGGCACGCCGTATAGGCCGCGCCCGCGCACGGCCACTCGTGCCGGCAAGCGTTAGAGCAGTCCGTGCTCTTGCAGTTTCTTGCGCAAGGTATTGCGGTTAATGCCCAACATCTGGGCCGCGTGCGACTGGTTGCCGTCGGCACGCGTCATGACCACTTCGAGGATCGGCTTTTCGACGGTCATCACCATCATGTCGTAGATGTTCGTCGGCTTCTGCTCGCCCAGGTCATTGAAATAGTCCTCGAGGCTCTTCTGGACAACTTCCTGGATACTCTCTTTGCTCATGTCTGCTGCTTCATCCTGGTTAGTGTTTTGCTCCGCCGGCGGTACCGGCGACGTCCCCATCGTTCTTCTTGTTTTACTACTGTAGAGTGCTTGGCAAAGCCCCCAGGGCAAGGCGCATCGTCGAAGACAGTACGCTAGTACGGCGAGACGAATGCAACGCCGCCATGGGGGTTTTGACAGGCACTCTCTTTATGCTGCGATTGCCTCGTGAGCAAGCGCGGGCCGGTATTGTAACCGTTCGCCATACTGCAATTGAGATTGGAAAAAATTATCCACGGCAGCCAATTGTTCGGCCGTGGATTCCAACCGGTTCATGTGCTGGCGGAACTCTTCGCCGCCAGGCAAATCCTCGACGTACCAGCCGATGTGCTTGCGCGCCGTGCGCACGCCGACGTACTCGCCGTAGAAGGCATAGTGGGCCGGCAGGTGCTCGTTCATCAGCGCCCTCACCTCTTCCACCAGCGGCGCCGGCAGCAATTCGCCGGTGCGCAGGTAGTGGTCGATCTCGCGGCAGATCCAGGGCCGGCCCTGGGCCGCGCGGCCGATCATGACCGCGTCCGCGCCCGTGTAGTCGAGCACAAATTTCGCCTTTTCAGCGCTGGTGATATCGCCATTGGCGACCACCGGGATCTTCACCGCCGCCTTGACCGCGCGGATGGTGTCGTATTCGGCCTCGCCCTTGTAGCCGTCGGCGCGGGTGCGGCCGTGCAGGGTCAGCATCTGGATGCCAGCCTCTTCGGCCAGGCGCGCGATGCGCAGGGCGTTCTTGTTCTGGCGGTCCCAGCCGGTGCGGAATTTCAGCGTCACCGGCACGTCCACCGCGCCCACCACGGCGTGCAGGATGCGCTCGACCAGGTCCTCGTGCTGCAGCAGGGCCGAACCGCACCAGCTGTTGCACACCTTTTTCACGGGGCAACCCATGTTGATGTCGATGATCTGGGCGCCGCGCTCGACGTTGTGGCGGGCGCAATCGGCCAGGTCCTGGGGATCGGCGCCGGCGATCTGCACCGCCTTCGGCTCCATCTCGCCTTCGTGGTCGGTGCGGCGGCTGGTCTTCTCGCTGGCCCAGAGGCGCGGATTCGAGGCAGCCATTTCCGACACCGCATAGCCGGCCCCTAGCTGCTTGCACAGCTGGCGGAACGGACGGTCGGTCACGCCCGCCATGGGCGCGACGAAGACATTATTGCGAAGTTGGTAAGGACCGATTTGCACAGCGGGAACAGGATAGGAATTCTCGGGAACCTGCTATTTTAACCCAAGCGCTGCTCAAATTATCGGCAAAATTTTTGCCGGAGTGTAGCGAACGGGACAATCGGGTGTGGACAAGGGGGAAAAAATTGGCTAGCCACAGTCCAGTAGGTCTAGCCAGACCCTACTGCGACTCAGCCGATTTGGGCTCTTCGTACGATGCATAGGGCCCGATGAACAGAAATTCTCTCTGCAGCTCATCAATAACATACGACTGCTCGGGGAAGACGCCAACAAAATCTGGCCATGCTTCAAGAACAAACGAATCCCATTTGTGCGGGTCGAGTTCATGAATCTTGCCGTCAGCAATATCGATGAAGCGAAAGCCGCGATCCCTCATTGCGGATACTGCCTTCACTGCCGCAGCCTCATGATCGGCAGCTCCAACGAAAACCGGAACGTATGCCCCGATGAGATTGACTGGCATTTCTGTGTTCGTACCACGTTCGATATGCAGTGTTATACGAAACAACCTATCGCCCCGCACGGTCGGCTTTGGCTTGAAAAATTTGAACATACGATCGCTAAAAGATGAGCCGAACTGCCTGAAGCTTGGCCGGAACAGTCTGGAGCTCTCCCGAGAGTCTTGCCTGCTTTTGGACCCGAGAGCAGACGCTTGGTAAGGCTCAGTGTACGGGCGTCGTTGCTTTCACAGCTAGCAGAAGGGTTTGCCAGGCACTCTCAACCGACGTCATCCAGCACCGCCGGCTGCAGATGCGCCACCTCGCCCCAGCTCTCCAGTTGCAGCCTGCCGTCCCGCACGATAAAACGGTTGATGCTGGCGTTGTGCACCTTGAAGTCGCGCGGGGTGTCGAGCGGCAGGTCGAGGGCGGCGCGGTAGGCGCACTCGAGCACGCCGCCGTGGGCGACCAGGGCCAGGGACTTGCCGGGATTGTCGGCGGCCCAGCCGAGGATGGCCGGGATCACGCGGTCGTAGAACTGGCGGAAGGTTTCGCCGCAGTTCTCGCCCGGCGGCAGGGCGCCGTCGATGTCGCGCCCCTGCCAGGCGGCGAACTCCACGGGGAAGCGTTCGGCGATCTCCGCATACAGCAGGCCCTCGAAGCCGCCGTAGCAGCGTTCGCGCAGGCGCCCATCTATATAGAGAGGCAGGTCGAGCACCTCGGCCACGGCTTTCGCGGTCTGGGCGGCGCGTGCGAGGTCGCTCGATACCAGCACGTCGAAGCGTTCGCGTGCGAGAGCCGCGGCCAGGGCGCGCGCCTGGCGCTGCCCTTCGGCGTTCAGGTCGATGTCGAGATGGCCCTGCAGGCGGCGTTCGGCGTTCCAGGCGGTTTCGCCATGGCGGATCAGTACGACCCGGGTCGTGATGTCGTTTTGCATGAAGAGGTGAAAAGCGCCCATGCCAGGGCACGGGCGCGGGGATTACGTGGACAGCGTCGGTGCGATCGCCGGGTTGAGCGAATATACGCCGAATATCTGCGCTTCATCGAGGATGTGCCCGCGCATCGCAATGCGCACGTCCTGGCCGGTGAACGTGCCTTCCAGCGGCAGCCGGGGGATGTCGAGGGCGTAGAGGGTGAACACATAGGTGTGGACGCGCTCGTCGTTCCACGGGGGGCACGGGCCATCATAGCCGAAGTAGTCGCCGGCCATGTCGGGGTCTTGCGCAAACCAGCCGGTGTAGTCGTTCAGGCCCTGGCGCAACTGGTGCTCGGTGCCGTTCTTGACGAGGAAAGGCAGGTCGGGGCCGGCCTTGCCGCCCGGCGTGACCATGTCGGAGAAGCGGCCTTCCGCCAGCTCCCTCAGGCTGGCTGGAATATCGACCAGGGTCCAGTGGTAGAAGTCGGCGCGCTTGAGGCTCTCGGGAACGGTCCTGCCCTCCTTGTTGACGTCGGTGCCGTCGGTCGGCGCGTCGCCGTCGTGGCACAGCAGCACCAGCGACTGGGTGCCGGCCGGCACCTCGTCCCAGGCCAGGTGGGGATTGCGGTTGCTCGACAGGCGCACATGGGTGGCCGGGTCGATGACCGCGAAGGCGCACTCCGGCGGGATCAGGCCGCCCTCGGTAAACGAATCGCTCCAGATTTTCATTTTGCTCACTCCCAGGGCCTCCTCCTATTGACCGCACTTATGCAAGGCGGGTTTCAGCGTTTGATATCGACCGGATCAACGCGCAGCCAGATCGTCACCGGTCCGTCATTGGTCAGCGACACTTTCATGTCTGCGCCAAATTGTCCGGTTTCAACTTTGCCATGCCGTGCGCATGCCTGGCGCACGAAATAATCGAACAGGCGCCGCCCATCCTCGGGGCTGGCGGCCGGCGAAAACGAGGGCCGGGTGCCGGAACGGGTGTCTGCCGCCAGCGTGAACTGGGGCACCAGCAGCAAGGCGCCGCCGGTATCCGTGACACTGCGGTTCATCTTGCCGGCCTCGTCGGAAAACACGCGGTAGCCGAGCAGCTTGATCAATAAAGCGTCGGCTTCGCGCTCGGTGTCGCCCTTCTCGGCGCAGACCAGCACCATGAGGCCAGTCTCGATGGCGCCGATGGTGGCGCCGTCTACTGTGACGCTGGCCTGGCTGACGCGTTGCAGCAGCCCGATCATGCGCCGGTGAAGGTGACGCGCGCGAACTTACGCTTGCCCACCTGCATCACGAAGGTGCCGGCTTCCACTTGCAGGCCCTTGTCGCTGACCACGCCGCCGTCGATGCGCACGCCACCTTGGTCGATCATGCGCATGGCTTCCGAGGTCGAGGCGCACAGGCCGGCGGCTTTCAGCAGCTGGGCCACGCCCAGCGGCGCGCCGGACACCGCCACTTCCGGCACGTCGTCCGGGATGCCGCCCTTCGAGCGGTTGACGAAGTCGGCCAGCGCATCGTCGGCGGCCTGGGCCGAATGGAAACGGGTCACGATTTCCTTGGCCAGCGCAACCTTGGCGTCGCGCGGGTTGGCGCCGCCTTCGGTGGCGGCCTTCACGGCGGCGACGTCGGCGATCGAGCGGAAGGACAGCAGGTCGTAGTAACGCCACATCATGGTGTCGGAAATACTCATCAGCTTGCCGAACATGGTGTTCGGCGCTTCGGTGATGCCGATGTAGTTGTTTTTCGACTTCGACATCTTGTCGACGCCGTCGAGGCCTTCGAGCAGCGGCATGGTCAGGATGCACTGTGGTTCCTGCCCGTAATCTTTCTGCAACTCACGGCCAACCAGCAGATTAAATTTCTGATCCGTTCCACCTAGCTCAAGGTCTGCTTTCAAAGCGACCGAATCATAGCCTTGCATCAACGGATAGAGGAACTCATGGATAGCGATCGGAGTCCCACTCTTGTAGCGCTTGGTGAAGTCGTCGCGTTCCATCATGCGCGCCACCGTGTAGCGCGAGGCCAGCTGGATCATGCCGCGCGCGCCCAGCGGGTCGCACCACTCCGAGTTGTAACGCATCTCGGTGCGCTCGGCATCGAGGATCAGGGCCACCTGGCGGAAATAGGTCTGGGCGTTTTCCTCGATCTGCTCGCGGGACAGCGGCGGGCGGGTGGCGTTGCGGCCCGACGGGTCGCCAATCATCGAGGTGAAGTCGCCGATCAGGAAGATCACCTTGTGGCCGAGGTCCTGCAGCTGGCGCAGCTTGTTGAGGACCACGGTGTGGCCGAGGTGCAGGTCCGGAGCGGTCGGGTCGGCGCCGAGCTTGATGCGCAGCGGTACGCCGCTCTGCTCGGAGCGGGCCAGCTTTTGTGCAAATTCGCTTTCGATCAGCAGTTCGTCGACACCGCGCTTGGTGATCGCAAGCGCCTCCTGCACCTTGTCCGACAGCGGCAGAGCGGTGGCGGTTGCTAAATTGCTATTACCTGAAGACGCGGGGGAAGTCATAAAATTCTTGTAGGAAAAGTGCTAAAACGGTTGTAGGAGCAAGGAGTTTGGTATAATGCTCGATCCCATCAATCTTGCCGTAAGAAAACTTTTCAAAACAACAAGAAAAATGGCGTGGAAGTTCAAGCGGCAAATTTTAACTGATTGCATGAACCCTATACATAAAATCACCGGCAAACGCTGGTTAGGCCTGGCCGATGCAAGTCGCAAGACCCGCATCGTCGGCGCCGGCGCGGTGGCCTTGGCACTGTGCGCATTCGGCGCAGTCGCGGTGGCCCCGATTGCCCCTGACGCGGCCGACGTGCCGGTCAAGTCGGTGGCCGAGAACCTCGCGCTGCCGAACCTGGCCGACCAGATCGCCGCCTTGCAAGAGGACGAACAGCAATTCATCCACGAAGAGCGCATCCGCTCGGGTGACTCGATCGGCTCCACGCTGAGCCGCATGGGTGTTGACGATGCTGAAGCGCAAAAGTTCATCCGTTCCGACAAACTGGCCCGCCGCCTCCTCTCCCTCAAGAACGGCAAGCGCCTGCAGGCCGAGACCGACGAGAACGGCTTGCTGCTCTCGCTGCGCGCCACCATCACCGACAAGGGCAGCGACCCGAAAGTGCTGACGATCGCACGCAAGGGGGACGGCTTCGTCGCCAGCGAAGCGCCGGCCAAGCTCGAGCGTCGCGTCGAAATGCGGTCGCGCGAGATCACCACTTCGCTGTACTCGGCCACCGACGCCAACGTCGACGGCGGCTCGATTCCGGATTCCGTGGTCGGCGAAATCATCCAGATGTTCTCGACCAACATCGACTTCCGCTCCGACCTGAAGCGCGGCGACCGTTTCAACGTCGTCTATGAAACCTTCTGGCTCGACGGCGAAATGGTCAAGACCGGCCGCATCCTGGCTGGCGAATTCATCAACCGCGGCACCAGCTACCAGGCCGTCTGGTTCGAAGACCCGGTCACCAAGCAGGGCGGCTACTACAGCCTGGACGGCAAGTCGCTGAAAAAAGCCTTCCTCAAGTCGCCGCTGGCCTTCTCGCGCGTTTCCTCGGGCTTCTCGAACCGCATCCACCCGATCTCGGGCAAGTGGAAAGCACACAAGGGCATCGACTACGCCGCACCGACCGGCACCCCGATCCGCGCCGCCGGCGACGGCACCATCGACTTCGCCGGCATGGGCAATGGCTACGGCAACATGGTGGTCATCAAGCACTGGAACAACTACAGCACCGCCTATGCCCACATGAGCCGCATCGGCGCGGGCATGCGCAAGGGCACCAAGGTCAGCCAGGGCGACGTCATCGGCTACGTCGGCTCGACAGGCTGGTCGACCGGCGCCCACCTGCACTATGAGTTCCGCGTGGCCAACGTCGCCCGCGACCCGGCAACCCTGAAGGGCCTGACCCAGGCGCCGCTGACGTCGGCCGAAATGGCCCGCTTCAAGATGGCCGCCGCCGAGATGAACCACCGCTTCTCGCTGCTGACCCCGGGCGGCAACGCCATGGCTGCACGCTAAGCCTCCAATACGCTGTCCGAAAACGCCTTCCCTGCATGCAGATGCACGGAAGGCGTTTTTACGTGGGCTATCCTTTATCATGGACAAATGATGACTTCGACTGCTTCTACTCTTTACATTGGCCTGATGTCCGGCACCAGCATGGACGGCGTCGACGGCGTGCTGGCAGACTTCTCCGGCGGCGCCATCCGCACCCTGGACGCAGCCTTCACGCCCTTCCCTCCCGCGCTGCGCGCCGAGTTGATGGCGCTGCAGGCCAGGGGCGAGAACGAGATCGAGCGCGAAGCGCTGGCCGCGAACGGCCTGGCAGCGTGCTATGCGGCCTGCGTGCAGGAACTGTTGCCGAAGGCGGCCGGGCCGGTGGCGGCC
>DEKZ01000148.1:0-2906 GCA_002354135.1 Massilia sp. UBA2709
TCCAGCCCTTCGCGGGCGCTGGCGATGAGGCCGCGTCCGCTCAGGGTGCGCACCAGGTTGCTGGCGGTGGACTGGTGGATGTCGAGCGCGCGCGCCAGTTCGGTCACCCCGATGCCGGGCGACTGCGCGATCACGGACAGGGCCCAGAGCTGGGCGCCGCCCAGGCCGGCGTCGCGCTCGACCTGGCGGAAGTGGGTTTTCACCGAATTGAAGACGATGCGGAACTGGCGCAGCACGCGCGTTTCCGGGGCGAGCTCGCCGGGATTGTTCTGTTCAGACATGCCGACATCATAGCGGAAAGCGGGTGCTTGCAGGAGGCCTGCTCGCACGTCCGCGCCCTGCGCGAGAGCCGCGGTCGGCTATACTTGGCGCATGGAGCAACGACCAAGCGCAAGGACACCAGTGGACCAGGAAGAGAAGACCGACAGCGAATTACGTCAACAGGCGAAAAACTTCTTCGGCGGGGCCGGCAGCAGGGCCCAGGCCGGTGTCCGGCGCGCCCACGGCATCCTGCAGGGGCGCCCGCGCTGGGAACAGGCGCTCCTGATCGGCCTGTGGACGGCGGCGGCGCTGCTGATGGCCCTGCTGGCCTATCTCCTGGTCCTGATCCCGCTCACCCCCGGCATCGACGACCTGAAGCAGGTCAGCACCGCGCGCCCGAGCGTCATCCTCTCGAGCGACGGCCGCGAGCTCGGCACCTTCGAGCAGGGCCTGCAGGAGCGCGTCAAGCTGTCCCAGGTCTCGCCGCACGTGGTGACGGCCCTGATCTCCACCGAGGACCACCGCTTCTACGACCACCACGGGGTCGACTTCACCCGCATCGCCGGCGCCCTGCTGGCCAGCCTGAAGGGCGACGCCCATGGCGGCTCGACCATCACCCAGCAGCTCGCGCGCAACATGTTCCCCGAGGAGATCGGCCGCGCGCGCAGCATCAACCGCAAGCTGAAGGAACTGATCACCGCGATCAAGATCGAGAACACCTACAGCAAGACCGAGATCCTGGAAGCCTACCTGAACACGGTGCCCTTCCTGTACAACGCGCGCGGCATCGAGATGGCCGCGCGCACCTATTTCGGCAAGTCGGCCGCGAAACTCGACGTGCTGGAAGCGGCGACCCTGGTCGGCATGCTGAAGGGGACCTATTACTACAACCCGGTCACCAATCCCGAGCGTTCGCTGGGGCGGCGCAATGTGGTGCTGGGCCAGATGTACAAGCACGGCGCCTTCAGCGAGGCGCGCTTCAAGGCCCTCGTCAAGCGCCCGCTGCGCCTGCGTTTCGAACGCCTGGCCGAGCGCAGCGGCCGCGACAACCACTTCACCGCCCACGTGCGCAAGTGGCTGCTCGAGTGGGCCGACGAGAACGAGTACGACCTCGCGCTCGACGGCCTGGTCGTCGAGACCACGCTCGACGCCGACCTGCAGCAGGCCGCCCTGCGCGCGGTGGAGCGCCAGGCCGGCGCCCTGCAGGCCGTGGCCGACGTCGAGTGGGCCAATTCATGGCTGCCGAACGCCAGCTCGACCGGCATGTACACGTCGATGCGTTCGAGCGTGAAGCCTTTCGACTACTACTGGCGCTCGCATGCCGCCCAGCTCGACGCTTTCGTGCGCGAGTCCGGCGAATACCGCCGCGCGGTCGAGGGCGGCGAGGCGCCGGCCGCCGCGCTCAAGCGCCTGAAGGCCGACCGCGATTTCCTGCGCGAGCTGAAGGAAGCCAAGTCGCGCCTGGAGGCCGGCTTCGTGGCGATGGACCCGGCCACCGGCGAGGTCAAGGCCTGGGTCGGCAGCCGCGACTTCGCGCGCGACCAGTACGACCACGTGGCCCAGGCCGCGCGCCAGCCAGGCTCCACCTTCAAGCCCATCGTCTACGGCGCGGCGCTGGAAAACGGCATCCCGCCCGAGCAGACCTATGTCGACACGGTGATGGAATTCGACATGGGCAACGGCAAGGTCTGGCGCCCGACCGACATGTCGGGCACCAGCGGGCGCCAGATGACGATGCGCGAAGGCCTGGTGCACTCGAAGAACACGATTACGGCCCAGGTGATGCAGGACGTCGGCCTGCCTTCGGTCATCAAGCTGGCCCGCAATATGGGCATCCGCCAGAGCAAGCTCGCTCAGGTGCCCTCGCTGGCCCTGGGCACCAGCCCGGTCACGCTGCTGGAAATGGTCAACACCTACGCCACGATTGCCGCCCAGGGCGAGTACCGCAAGCCCGTGTTCGTGCGCCGCATCCTCGACCGCGACGGCAAGGTCGTCGCCGATTTCGCCAGCGCGGCGCCGGAACGCGCGCTCTCCCAGGCCTCGAGCGAGACCCTGATCGACATCCTGCGCGGTGTGGTCAACCGCGGCACCGGCACCGCGGTGCGCTACCGCTTCGGCGTGACCGGCGACGTCGCCGGCAAGACCGGCACCACCCAGAACAACGCCGACGGCTGGTTCATCCTGATGCACCCGAACCTGGTGGCGGGCGCCTGGGTCGGCTTCAACGACAACCGCGTCACCATGCGCAGCAACTACTGGGGGCAGGGCGGCCACAACGCCATCCTGCTGGTGGGCGACTTCTTCAAGACCGCGCTCGACGACGGCAAGATCGACAAGGACGCGCTGTTCCCGGGCGGGCGCAAGCCCGAGCCGCGGCGCATCCAGGAAGAGCCCGAGGAAGAGTTCATCGAGCCGGGCGAGCTGTACGAGGGTGTGCCGGCGGACGAGGCAGTCGAGGTGGTCACGCCGCAGGAGGACGAGGCCGTCGAGGTCGAGACCGTGCCGGAAGAGGAGATATCGCCGCCACCTCCACCGCCGACGCCGGTGCCGTCGCCGTTGTTCTGATTCGGGGTTGCGCCGCTGGAATTGAATCCGGCTAATCGTGGCCCGGAACGTGGACCGTAGGGTGGGCACTCCGTGCCCAC